>NZ_CP107020.1:2264231-2587692 GCF_025725725.1 Brachybacterium huguangmaarense | reverse complement strand
CAGCTGGGGCACGATCGTCGTCTCGACGTCGCTCGAGACGCCCGTGCCGCGCGTGCGGAACAGCGACTCCATCTCGTCGAAGAACACCACGACGGGGTTGCCGGCGCTCGCCCGCTCGCGGGCGCGCTCGAACACGAGCCGGATGGACCGCTCGGTCTCGCCGACGTACTTGTTGAGCAGCTCGGGGCCCTTGACGTTGAGGAAGTAGCTGCCGCGCAGCGCCTCGGCGGCGTCGACCCCGCGCGCCTCGGCGGAGCGGACCGCGAGCTCGTGGGCGACGGCCTTGGCGATCATCGTCTTGCCGCATCCGGGCGGGCCGTACAGCAGCACGCCCTTGGGCGGGCGCAGCCCGTACTCGCGGTACAGGCCCTGGTGGAGGAACGGCAGCTCGACGGCGTCGCGGATGGTCTCGATCTGCTCGGCCAGGCCGCCGATGTCCTCGAAGGAGATGTCCGGGATCTGCTCGAGCACGAGGTCGGTGATCTCGGCGCGCTCGATCTCCTCGAGCACCATCTGGGACTTGAGGTCGACGAGCACGTGGTCGCCGGGGTGCAGGGACACGTCGGCGAGCTCGCCCGAGCGCCGCAGGGCTCGCTGGTCCTCGCTCGCGACCTGGACCAGGACGCGACCGTCGGGCAGATCCTCGAGCACGGTCACGACGCTCCCGGCGTCCTGCCGGGCGACGGCCTCGACCGCGACGAGCGACTCGTTCAGCCGCAGCTCGGTGCCGGGCACGAGCGCGGGCAGGTCGAGCTCGGCGCTCGTCGCGATGCGCAGGCGCCGGCCGTTGTGCAGCACGTCGACCGTGGTCCCCTCGGCTGCGCGCAGGAACGTCGCGTACGAGTTGGGCGGGTCGCCGATGCGCTCGAGGTCGGACCGCAGCTGCACGATCTGGGCACGCGCCGAGCGGAGGCTCGCAACCAGGCGGTCGTTCTGCGCGGCGTACTTCTCCAGCTCGGTGGTCAGGTCCTGATAGGTCTTCACGATGCTCATTCTTCGACGATGATGTGCGGGATGGGGGCGGCGTGTCTCAGCGGTCGCGGCCCTGGCGGATGTCGCGCAGGGCCCGCTTGACCTTGCGGGGGGTTACGCCCCGCTCCCCCAGGTCCTCCGCGGTCCAGGTCGTGTCCGAGCCGCCGAAGCCGTCGTTGTCGGGGTGGGCGAGCTCCTCGGCGAGCTGGGAGCCGGGGGCGGGGCGCCGGCTGCGGGTGAGCGCCTGGACGCCGTGGGCGGCACGGCGCGCGGTCAGCAGGAACCCCGTGTGCGCGTTCATGCGGTGCTCGGGGCGCACGGCGAGCCCTTCGAGGTGCCACGGCCGCACGAACGACTCCCACGCGGACGGCTCGGTGAACTCGCCGTGGTCGCGCAGGGCCTCGGCGGTGCGCGAGAGCTGGGTGACCGTGGCGACGTAGGCGAGGAACACCCCGCCCGAGACGAGCGCCGTCGCGGCGGCGTCGACGCACTCCCACGGGGCGAGCATGTCGAGCACGACGCGGTCGGCGCACGGGCCGTCGGCGGCGAGCTCGAGGGCGGTGTCCTGGAAGTCGCCGAGGCTCAGGGTCCACGCGGGGTGCGGTCCGCCGAAGTAGGTCTCGACGTTCTCGCGGGCGACCTCGGCGAACTCGCCGCGGCGCTCGATCGAGTGCACGCTGCCGTCCGGGCCGACGGCGCGCAGCAGCGCGGTGGTCAGGCCGCCCGAGCCGACGCCGGCCTCGAGCACGCGGGCGCCGGGGAAGATGTCCCCCCACATGAGGATCTGGGCGCTGTCCTTGGGGTAGATGATCGCGGCGCCGCGCGGCATCGACAGCATGTAGTCGCTGTAGAGGGGGCGCAGCGCCTGGTACCGGGTGCCCTGGGAGTCCTCGACGACGGTGCCGTCCTCCGCGCCGATCAGCAGGTCGTGGTGGAGCACGCCGCGATGGCTGTGGAACTGGCCGCCGTCCTTGAGGGTGATCGTGTGCAGCCGGTTCTTGGCGTCGGCGAGCTGGACCTTGTCGCCGACGACGAAGGGTCCGGTGCGGTCGAGGCGGGGGCCGACAGGCGCGGTCTCGGGCGACGCGAGGGTCGTCTCCGCGGCGGCGCCCGGGGCGGTCGCGGCGGACGGGTGCGAGGGGTCGCCGGCAGGTGAGGTCATGCTCACCAGTCTAGGTGCGCGGCGCGGACGAGGCGGCGGCGCTCATCTCGTGGCAGAACGCGCTCGCGCCCGGCTCGGGGCGCGCCCCCCTCCCGCCGCCGTCAGCGCTGCTGGAGGTGGCGGGCGAGGTCGTCGGGGCTCAGCAGGCCCCGCGGGCGGCCCTGTGCGTCGACCAGGAGGCGCAGGGAGCGCGGGTCGTCCATCACCTGCTCGACGAGCAGCGCCCCCGCGATGTCGGCGGGCACCGCGACCACGCGGCCGATGCCGCGGCTCACGGCGCCGACGGGCGTGGCGCCGCGCGCGGCCGGGGGCACGGAGGCGAGCGCGGTCGGGTCGAGCGCCCGGCCCTGGCCGTCGGGGTCGAGGACCAGCACGGCTCCGGGGTCGATGCCGGCGGGCAGCTCGGACAGCGCAGTGCCCGAGGGCACGACGAGCACCGGGCGGGCGAGGCTCGTCGGATCGAGCTCCTGCATGCGCCCCTCGAGGCGGGCTCCGCGCAGCGCGGCGGTCGCACCCTGCCACAGGGTCGTGCCGATGATCACGGCCCACACGAGCAGCAGCAGGTCCACCGAGCCGGGGCTGCGGGCGAGGCGGACGAGCGGGATCACGAGCACGGCGACGGCGATGGCGCGTCCGATCCAGGCGGTGATGCGGGTGCCGAGCGCGGGGCGGCGCAGCACGCCGCCCAGGATGGCCTCGACGGCCCGTCCGCCGTCCATGGGCAGGCCGGGAAGGAGGTTGAAGATCGCGAGCCCCCAGTTGAGGATGCCCCCGTAGGCGACGAACACCGCGAGCGCCGGCTGGGCCGCGACGAGGGGGCCGAGCGCGGTCGCGAGCAGCGCGAGCACGGCGTTGGTCGCGGGGCCGGCGAGCGAGACGACGGCGGAGGCGAAGGACCCCATCGCCCCGGCCCGGTACTGGGTGTGCCCGCCCCACAGGGTCAGCGCGATGTGCTCGACGCGAGCGCCGAAGGCGTGGGCGGTCAGCGCGTGCGCGGCCTCGTGGAGCAGGACCGAGACGATCACGAACACCCCGATGAGCACGGCCACGGTCAGGGCCGTCGTCGGGCCCAGGTCGCCCCGGGCCGCGAGCGCGGGGTACACGATGACCGCGAGCAGGGCGACCGTGACGAGGGTGCCCCCGGAGACCTGGATCGGCGGCAGGGCCCCGATCCTCAGGGTGGGAGCACTCATGGACGGACCCTTCTCGAGACGGCGGCGGACGCGACGGCGGAGCGCCGCGCGTCGGCGCGGCGAGCATAGCCGTGCCGTCCGGGAGGATCCCGGGGGCGCGCCCTGCGGGCCTATGATGACCGGGTCGGATCGCGCCCGTGCGCGACGGATGGAGGCGTGAGAAGGGATGCAGATGCCAGGTGCGGACGGCTCGGACCACTCCGGCCACCCGGATCCCCAGGACGTGCCGACCCCCGCGGACGACGCCCGCTCCTCGCCCGGTCGCATCGCGGTCGCGGCGTTCAGCGGCTGGAACGATGCGGGCGAGGCGGCGACCGGGGCGATCGAGCACCTGCTCGAGGTCTGGCCCCACCGTCATCTCGCGACCGTCGCCTCCGAGGAGTACGTCGACTTCCAGGTCAACCGTCCTCTGCTCACCACGCGCGAGGACGGCACCCGGGTGATCGAATGGCCCGACACCGAGCTCGACCTGGTGACGCCGCCGCGCGGACCGGAGATCGTCGTGGTCCGCGGGCCGGAGCCCTCGACCCGGTGGCGCACCTTCTGCGCCGAGGTGATCGAGCTGCTGATCCGCCACGACGTGTCGACGGTCGTCACGCTCGGCGCGCTGCTCGCCGACGCCCCGCACACGCGTCCCCTGCCGGTGTCGTCGTCCGACGAGCCGGATCTGGACGAGCCCGCGGGCGAGGACGCCTACGAGGGGCCGATCGGGGTGCCCTCGGTGCTCGGCCGGATGGCGGTGACCGCGCAGCTGCGGGCCGTCACGGTGTGGGCGCAGGTCCCCCACTACGTCTCGCAGAATCCCTCGCCCAAGGCGGTGCTCGCGCTCGTGCGGGAGCTCCAGCGCGAGATCGCCTCCCCCGTCCCGCTCGGCGACCTCGAGGAGGAGGCCGCGGCGTGGCAGCGCGGCGTCGACGAGCTCGCCCGCACCGATCCCGACGTCGCCGAGTACGTGCAGCGGCTCGAGCGCGCGCAGGACGCGGCCGAGCTCCCGGACGCGACGGGCGACGCGATCGCCCGCGAGTTCGAGCAATTCCTGCGGCGCCGCCGCGACGAGGAGTGAGGTCGCCGCACCGCGCGGTGACAGATGGTCCGCCTCAGGCGGTGGCCAGCGCGATGCCGAAGAGGGCGTCGAGCGCGGCGGCCACGTCCTCGGCGGCCTGCGTGCCCGTCTGCCGCGGCCCGGCGGCGGAGCCCGAGCGCACCCGCTCGGCCCACGCGTCGAGGATGCGCAGGGCGCGCGGGGTGTCGAGGTCGTCGCGCAGCGCGTCGCGCAGCTGCTCGACGACGGTCGCGTCCGCGGCGCCCTCCGCGGCGGCCGCCGCCCGGTAGGCGTCGAGCCGGAGCTGGGCGGTGACGAGCTCGTCGTCGGTCCACTCCCAGTCGCTGCGGTAGTGGTGGGCCATGAGCACCAGGCGGATCGCCATCGGGTCGACGCCCGCGGCGACCAGTCGGGAGACGAACACGAGGTTGCCGAGGGACTTGCTCATCTTCTCGCCCTCGTAGGCGACCATGCCGGCGTGCGGGTAGACGGTCGCGAAGCCCGAGCCGAGCGCGGCGGCATGGGAGGCGCTCATGTCGTGGTGGGGGAAGATCAGGTCGCTGCCGCCGGTCTGCACGTCGAAGGGCAGGCCGAGCCCCTCCTCGGCGATCGACACGCACTCGACGTGCCAGCCCGGGCGTCCCCGGCCCAGCACCGGGGCGTCCCACGACGGCTCGCCCTCGCGGGCGGCGCGCCACAGGAGCGGGTCGAAGGCGTCGCGCTTGCCGGCCCGCTCGGGGTCCCCGCCGCGGTCGGCGAAGACCGCCGCCATCTGCTCGCGGTCCCATCCGCACACGTCGCCGAGGGTGCCGTCGATCGAGAGGTCGTGGTACCAGTCGTCGCCCTCGGCCTCGGGCGTCGGGACCTGGTAGGCGCGGCCGCGCTCGACGATGCGGGTGACGGTCGCGACGATCTCGTCCATCGCCTCGGAGACGGAGCGGTAGGTGTCGGGAGCGATGATCCGCAGCGCCTCCATGTCGCCGGCGAACAGCTCGGACTGCTCACGGGCGAGGTCCTCCCAGTGCACGCCGTCGCGGTCGGCGCGCTCGAACAGAGGGTCGTCGACGTCGGTCACGTTCTCGGCGAACGAGACCTCGAGGCCGGTGTCGAGGCAGGCCCGGCGCATGAGGTCGGCCGCGTGGTAGGTCGCGGCGTGGCCGAGGTGGGTCGAGTCGTAGGGGGTGATGCCGCACACGTAGAGCCGGGCGTGGCCCTCGACGAGCGGTCTCACCTCGCGCACCTCACCGGTGCGGGTGTCGTGCAGGCGCGGCAGCCTTCCGCTCGCGGGAAGGGGCTCGACGGCAGGGCTGGTCCAGGCGATCACCGGTCGATCCTAGCCGTCGGCGGACTCAGGACGTCGAGCCGGCCAGCGGGTCGATCACGCCGCTGCCGAGCAGCACGAGCAGCAGCACCCCGGCGGCGACCCGGTAGATCACGAACACGGCGAGCGAGCGGTGCTCGATGAAGCGCATGAACCAGGCGATCACGGCGTAGCCCACGCCGAAGGAGACGACGGTCGCGACCAGGATCGCGACGAGCGAGGGCTCCCCGGCGGCGGCCGCCGCGGCCCGACCGTCGGCGCTCAGCAGCGGCGGGACCTCCTGGTAGGCCTTGTAGAGCCCCGAGGCGAACACGGCGGGCACGGCCAGCAGGAAGGCGTACCGGGTCGCGGCGGGGCGCTCGTAGCCGAGCAGGCGGCCCGCGGTGATGGTGCCGCCCGAGCGCGAGACGCCCGGGATCAGCGCGAGCGCCTGCGCGAAGCCGAACAGCACGCCGTCGCGCACGGTCAGGTCGGTGAGCTCCTTCTTCTGGGGCGCGAAGCGGTCCGCGGCGCCGAGCAGGAGTCCGAAGGCGATGAGCATCACGGCGGTGATGTACAGGTTGCGCAGGGAGTGGTCGATCTGGTCCTCGAAGAGGAGGCCGAGCACCCCGATGGGGATCGAGCCGATGATGACGAGCCAGCCCATGCGCACGTCGGGGTCCGACTGCGGGAGGCGGCCGACGAGCGCCCGGCACCAGCGCGAGATGATGCGCACGATGTCGCGCCAGAAGTACAGGAGCACGGCGGTCTCCGTGCCCAGCTGGATGATCGCGGTGAAGGCGGCGCCGGGCTCGCGGCCCGGCATCAGCAGCTCGCCGACGACGCGCAGGTGCGCGCTCGAGGAGATGGGGAGGAACTCGGTCAGGCCCTGGACGAGGCCGAGCAGGACGGCGGTGAGGAGGGTCATGGGCGATCAGCGCTGGTCGTCGTCGTCCTCGTCGTCGAAGTCGTCATCGTCCTCGAGCTCGTCGTCGTCGAGGTCGTCGTCCTCGTCGTCCAGATCGTCGAAGTCGTCGAACTCGTCGTCGTCCTCCTCATCGTCCTCGTCGTCGCCGTCGAAGACGATCAGGGGGGTCGCCACGTCGTACGCCTCGAAGAGGGCGTCGTCGTAGGCGTCGAACGCGGTCGTCAGCTGCTCGGTCGCCGCGTCGAGCGCGGGGTCGTCGTCCCCGCGCGAGGCGGCGCTCGCCTCGTAGTGGCGCTCGAGGGCGTTGATCAGGGCTGCGAGGGCGGTCCGCGGATCCGTGTTCATGGTGGGAAACCTACCCCGTCGGGGCGCACAATGGACAGCCACCGCACCCGTCGTCGGGAAAAGGAGACCCCCGCTCGTGACCTCGTCACCTCAGCGCTACCCGCGCGCCGCCGTCCAGGTCCTCTCCTCGCCCTCCGGCATGCCGGATCTGCCGGTCGAGAAGGGCCGCACCTCGGAGGACTACGAGTACCAGATCGTGACGATCCCCCGCCGGGAGTCCCTCGCGTCGGTGCGCTCGAACCTCGCCGAGCAGGCCGAGTACGGGCGCTGGGAGCTCGCCCGGACACGGGTGTACATCGGCGGCGAGAAGAAGGTGTGGCTGCGCCGGAGGATCATCCGGGTGCGCTCGACGCTCGACGCCGTCGACCTGTTCTGAGATCGGCGCGGCCGCTGCCGGTCAACGCCCGCGGCGCAGCATCCGGGGGTAGAGCAGCTGCAGGCCGAGCGCGAGCACGAGCAGGGCGCCGCCTGCGATCGCGGCCGCCCCGAGCCCGAGCACGAAGCCGAAGATGAGCACGGCCACTCCCACCAGCAGGAGGGCGAGCAGCACGAGGGCCACCCGCACGACCCGGTTGGCGGCATCGACGATCTCGTCCTTCTCCAGGCGGCGGAACAGGGCGCGGTGCACGCTCACGGGCGTCAGCAGCAGCGCGACGATGACGAGCGCGAGCACGAGCAGGCCCAGGTACCAGCCGACCTCGAAGGCGTCGAGCTGGTCGAAGCGCGACTGGAAGGGCAGCACGATCAGGAAGGCGGCGAGGATCTGCGAGCTGGTCTGGAGGACCCGGATCTCCTGCAGCAGCTCGTTCCAGTTCCGGTCCAGCTGGACGGACCGGGGCTCGTCGCGCTCGTAGTGCGGCGGCGGGGCCGCGGCGTCGCGGCGGGCGTCCTCGCTCCCGCGGTCGTCATGGGATGCCATGGCGGCCAGTGTAGGGAGGCCCTCGCTCGTCCACAGCGTGCCCGCGCGGACGGCCCGGTCTGTTTGAATCGGGCCGTGGCCGCCCTGCCCCTGCTCGCCGTCGTCGCGCTGCTCGTCGTGTACGCGCCGCACGCGGTCGCGCTCTCGGTCGTCGACGTGCGCGAGCACCGGCTGCCCAACCGCCTCGTGGGGAGCCTCACCGCGAGCGTGCTGCTCGTGCTCGCTGCGACGGCCGCTCTCGCGGCGCCCGCGCGCCCGGCGGTGCTGTTCGCGATCGCGATCGGGCTGGTCGCGGCGCTCGTGGGTCTCGCGATCGCGGCGGTCGGCCCGCAGCTGCTCGGCATGGGCGATGCCAAGACGGCGCCCGCGGCGCTCGCGACGAGCGCGGCCCTGGGCTGGGACGTGCTCGTCGCGGCCCTGCTGGGCATCGCGGTGGTCGGCGGGGCGGTCGGGATCGTGCTGCTCGCGGCCACCCGGGACGCGAGCGCGCGCTTCGCCTACGGGCCCGTGCTGCTCTCCGCTCCCCTGCTCGGCCTGGTCGGCGCCCCGTTCGTGCGCGCCGCGCTCGGGGCGGGGTGAGCAGGGCCTCTCGCGCGAGGAGGGCCTCCGGCCCGGCTCAGGCGCCGGGCAGCTCGACCACCTGGCCGGTCCGCACCGACTCCTGCGCGGCGGCGACCACGCGCACGGTCCGCAGCCCGACCTCGCCCGAGGGCTCGGCCGTCTCACCCGACCGCACGGCGTCGACGAAGGCGTCGAGCAGCATCGCGTCGGTGTCGACGCCGTAGGGGATCCAGGTGCCCGGGCCGCCGACGTGCTGGGCGAAGGCGTCGATCTGCAGCTGGCCGCCCGTGCCGACGGCCTGCAGCGTGAGGCCGCCCCAGGTGGGGGCGTCGTCCGGCTGCGACCACGAGCAGTCGATCGTGGCGACCACGCCCGAGGGATAGGTGAGCGTGACCAGGCCGCCGGTCTCCGCGCCCTCGCCTGCGCGGGGGGCGTGCAGGATGCGGTTGGTCGTCGCGTACACGCTCGCGGGCGGCCCCATGATCGTGTCGAGGATCTGGGCCAGGTGCACGGTGTGGTCGACCATGGCGCCGCCGCCGGCGAGGTCGACGTCGGTGAACCAGTCCCGGCCGCTCGGGAGCTTGCCGTTGTTGGTGCCGGTGAAGCCGATGACCTCGCCGAGCGAGCCGTCCTCGATCGCGCCGCGCAGCGCCGCGACGGCGGGCGCGAAGTGCACGGGGAAGGCCGTCATGAGCACGACGCCGGCCTCGCGGCACGCCTCGACCATGGCCTCGGCGTCCGCGACGGACGTGGCCAGGGGCTTCTCGCACAGCACGTGCACGCCGCGCCGCGCGGCCTCGAGCACGAGGTCGCGGTGGTGGGCGTTCGCGCTCGTCACGACGATCGCGTCCGGGCCCTCCGGCCAGGCCCGCCACGCCTCGTCGACGGTCCCCACCACGCGCGCGGCGGGCACGTCGGCGAAGCCGTCGGGATCGGCGACGACGACGTCGACGTCCTCGCGTCCCTCGAGGTGCGCCGTGTACCCGGCCGCGTGCGGGTGCGCGCAGCTCATGATCGCGATCTTCAGCGGCATGCGACGCTCCGTCCGGTGTGCAGGGATTCCAGGGCCGCTCGCGAGACGTCGACCGCGCGTGCCCCGTCGGCGGCCGTCACCCGGGCGCCGGCGCCCGCGGCGAACTCGACGATCTCCTCGACGTACGGGCTGCGCATCGTCTCGACGTCGGGCAGGAACCCGTCGCCCGTGTCCCGGCGGGCGGCGGCGACCGCATCGAACTCGATGCCCGCGTCCGCCGCGGAGTCGTACCGGAGCCGCCCGGTCTCCCCCGCGATGTCGAAGGTGTAGCGGAACGCCGTGCCGGGGGCGCCCCACAGACCGCGGCAATGGCTGATCGCCCCCGAGGCGTGGGTCAGGATCACGTGGGCCGTGCGCACCGTGTCGGTGGACGGGGCGACGGACTGGCGGGCGTGCACGCTCGTCGCCGGACCCGCGAACCACAGGGCCTGGTCGATGTCGTGGATCATCTGGTCCATCACGATGCCGCCCGACTGCGACTCGTCGCCGAACCACGGCTGGGTCGGGAAGGACCCGGTGCGCTCGAAGCGCAGCACCGCGGGCCTGCCGATCCGGTGCTCGTCGACGGCCCGCCGGGCGGCGGCGTACTGCGGGAAGTAGCGCACCACGTGGGCGGGCAGCAGCCGCAGGCCCGCCCGCTCGGCGTGCTCGACCATGGCGTGCGCGTCCTCGCCCGTGAGGGCGAGCGGCTTCTCGCAGACGACGTGCAGACCGGCGTCGAGGGCCGCGTGCACGAGCTCGGGGTGCGTCGCGGTCGGAGTGCAGACGTCCACGACGTCGACCGCCGACAGGAGGCTCTCGAGCGTGTCGTGCACCGTCGCGCCGAAGCGCTCCGCGAACGCCGGGGCGCCCGCGACGCTGTAGCAGTGCCGCTCGGCGCCGATCTCGGTCCAGCCGGGGGCATGGGCGTGCGAGATCCCGCCCGTCCCGATGATGCCGACACGCAGGTCCATGGTGGATGAGCCTTTCACAGCAGGGTGCGCAGCGGCGACAGGATCGCCTCGGCGACCCGTGCCATCGGGTGACGGTCGCGCCAGTCGGGCGAGGTGAGCACGTCGCAGTGCTCCGAGTCGGCCGCGAAGATCTTCTCGATCTCGGCGGCGAAGCTCGCATCGATGATCTCGACGTTGGTCTCGTAGTTGAAGGAGAGCGAGAGGCGGTCGATGTTGGCGGTGCCCACGGTGGACCACTGGCCGTCGATCGTCGCGGTCTTGGCGTGGATCATCGCGGCCCGGTAGAGCAGGATCGTGATCCCGGCGTCGAGCATCTCCCCATAGAAGCCGCGGGACACCCAGTCGGCCACGATGTGATTGGACTCCTTGGGCAGGATCACCCGCACGTCGACCCCGCGGCGCGCGGCGTCGACGAGCGCGGCGAGGATCTGCTGGTCGGGCACGAAGTACGGGGTCGTGATGTAGATGTGGTGCTGAGCCTGCTCGATCGCGGTGAGGTAGAGGCCGCGGATCGGGTAGACGAGCTGGAGGGGCACGTTCGAGGCGACCCGGACCTCGGGCTCCCAGCTGTGGGCGGGCACCCAGGCGATCTGGTCGTCGCGGCGGCGGTCGGCGTTCCACTTGCGGGAGACCGAGTTGCGCAGCCCCCACACGGCGGGCCCGACCACGCGCACGTGCGTGTCGCGCCACTGACGGGCGTACAGGGATCCGATGTTGTAGCCGCCGACGAAGGCGATCGCGTCGTCCACGACCAGGATCTTGGAGTGGTTGACGCCGGTGTGGCGGATCACGCCCTGCCAGAACCGCCACCGCACCACGGGCATGCGCCACACGTCGACCCGGTCGGAGAACTGCCGGAAGAAGGAGGGGCGCACGACGAGGTTCGCGAAGCCGTCGTAGATGACATGGACGCGCACGCCGCGGTCGGCGGCGCGGTTGAAGGCGTCGAGGAAGCGCTGGCCGATCTCGTCGCCCTTCCAGATGAAGGTCTCCAACTGGATCGACGTCTGCGCGGCGTCGATCGCCTCGATCATGTCGTCGTACAGGGTGTCGCCCGAGGTGTACACGCTCAGCCTTGAGTCCTCGACCTGCGCGTGGAAGGTGCCCGGGCGCGGGGCGTCGCGCTTCTTGCGCCCGCGCTCCTTGACGGCGTCGACCGTGCCCAGGGTCCCGACCACCGCGAGCTGCGCGGCGAGCAGGCTCCCGGCCCCGACCAGGGCCGTCCTCGCGGCGAATCGGCGTGCTCGGGCCAGGGCGGTGCTGGGGGGATTCGTCATCGTGCCAGCCTACGGGCTGGACGAGCCGGCGTGGCGGCGTGGTCTCGGCGACCCCGTCGTGCGCTTACCCTGGCCGCCATGGGCACTGGCCACTCACACGTTCACGGCTCCACCGCGCCGGTGCGCGCGTCGCGCGCCTCCCGCCTCATCATCGTCCTGATCGCGCTCGCGCTGCTCGCCGGCACCCTCGTCGGGCTGATCCGTCTGTGGCCGCACAGCTCGGACGTGCCGCGCAGCGCGCTGCTGGCCCCGGGCGCCGAGCTGCTCGACGCGACGGTCACCGACGTCCCGGACACGACGGACCCCTCGACCTCCTCGACGGTCACGGTCGTGGGCCGGTCCGCCGCCATCCACGACGAGTCGATCCAGGTGGAGGTGACGCCGGACGTGATGGCGTCGCTCCACGAGGGGGACCGGATCCGGGTCCTGTCGATCCAGGACGCGGCCGCGGCCATCGGCGACGACGAGGAGGGCGACAACGTCTCCGCGTCGCCGCAGGAGCCCGCCGCCCCGATCTACACCTACTTCGACCACCAGCGCACGATCCCTCTCGCGCTGCTGTTCCTGGCCTATCTCGTGGTGGTCGCCGTGGTGGCGCGTGGGAACGGGCTGCGGGCGGTCGTGGGGCTCGCGGTCGGCGTCGCGATCGTGGTCTGGTTCCTGCTGCCGGCCATCCTCGCGGGCGAGGACCCGGTGCTCGTGGCGCTCGTCGCGGCCGGGGCGATGATCTTCCCGAGCGTCTACATCGCGCACGGGGTGTCGATCCGCACGACCACGGCGCTCATCGGCACCTTCGGGGGCGTCGCGGTGACGGTGCTCATCGCGCTGGTCTCGAGCCGGCCCGCGGGCATGACCGGCTCGGACGAGGAGACCGCCCAGATGCTGTTCGGCGCCGACCCCGGCATCTCGTTGGCCGCGGTGTTCCTGACCGGGGTCATCATCTCCGGGCTCGGGGCGTTCAACGACGTCACGATCACGCAGGCCTCCTCGGTGTGGGAGCTGCGCGCGGCGATGCCCGACGGCTCGCGCTGGGAGGTCTTCGCCTCGGCGATGCGCATCGGCCGCGACCACATCGCCTCGACGGTCTACACCCTCGCGTACGCCTACATCGGCTCCGCGCTGCCCGTGCTGCTGCTGGCCTCGACGATCGACCGCTCCCTGCTCGACACCCTCGCCTCGGGCGAGATCGCCGCGGAGGTGTTCCGCACCCTCGTCGCGTCGATCGGCCTGGTGCTCGCGATCCCGCTGACGACGGCCGTCGCCGCCCTCCTGGCCAGCACGCCGTCGCGCCGCCGCGAGGCCCGGGTCGGCATCGAGGAGCGCCTGGCCCGGTACTGAGCCGAGGCGCGGTGCTGCGGCCGCGGTGCTGGGGGTCAGCTCACGCCGCGATCGGCGAGGCCTCTCGACAGGCACGTCGGTGCCCCGCCGAGGGGCTGGGCGCAGGGAGATCCCGCTGGCGGACCGTCATCGTGCGACCACGGTCCGCGAGCGGCCTCACAGCACCGATCGGCCCGGTCCCGGCCGAGTTCACCGCCGACCCCTCGCAATGATCCAGGGCGCACGAGAAAGGGCCCCGGTGAGAACCGGGGCCCTTCGTGCGAATCGCATTCCACGATCCCACATCGGTGTCCGAGGGGGGACTTGAACCCCCACGCCCTAATACGGGCACTAGCACCTCAAGCTAGCGCGTCTGCCTATTCCGCCACCCGGACAGGTGGCCGCACGCCGTGCGACTCCACGACTTTAGCACGCCCCCGGGGCGGTCCCGCACCAGGGAGGGCCCGAGCGCGCAGACAGTGAAGACCATCACATCGCGCCTGGTCATGGGAGGATCGGGGCATGCTCCACGTCATCTTCCACGAGCCCCGGATCGCCGGGAACACCGGCAACGCGATCCGTCTGTCGGCCGTCACCGGCTGCCATCTCCACCTCGTCGAGCCGCTCGGCTTCGACCTCGAGGACGCCAAGCTGCGCCGCGCGGGCCTGGACTACCACGATCTCGCGAGCACGACCGTGCATGCGGACATCGAGGCCGCGTTCGACGCGGTGCCCGGCGCGCGCGTGTTCGCCTTCACCTCGCACACCGAGCTCTCCTTCGCCGACGTCGCCTATCGCGAGGACGACGTGCTGCTGTTCGGCGCCGAGCCCACGGGACTGCCCGAGGACGTCATGGCGCACCCGCGCGTGACCGCCCGGGTGCGGATCCCGATGCTGCCCGCCCGCCGCTCCCTGAACCTCGCGGGCGCCGCCTCGATCGCGGTCTACGAGGCGTGGCGTCAGCTCGGCTACGCGGGAGCGGGCCCCGCCGCCTGAACGCGCCGGCGGCAGCAGGCGGAGCCGGGCTCCCCCTGCCGCCGCCACGGGCAAGTCCGGCAGCAGGCGCTCAGGCGCCCGCTGCCGTCACCTGCCTGCTGCCGTCACTGCTGGTCGCCGCCGCGCTGGACGGTGAACGCCGGAGAGGTCCACACCTCCCAGTCCTTGGCCCGGGACGCGCTTCCCGAGGCCTTCAGCACGCGCAGCTCGAGGATGTACTGCCCGTCCTTGACCTGCTTGAGCTTGTCGTTCTTGTTCGGGTACGAGCCGTCCCACGAGAACACCTCGTAGTCGGTGTCGCGGCCCAGGAAGTCCTCGGAGGCGACCTGCCCCACGGCGGGGTTCACGAGCTTGCCCTTCGTGCCGTCGGCCTTGGCGTGGTACGCCACGACCTCCATGCGGCGGGCCGGGTACTCGAGGTGGTAGACGAGGTGGGGCACGTCGTTCCCGCTCATCGTGAAGGTCGCGCCCTCCCCCACGAGCGAGAGATCGCCGGCGGCGTCCGCGCTCGCGAGCGACGGCAGGCCGATGCCCTGGTCGGTCAGCACCGTGAGCTTCTTGTAGGAGCCCGAGAGCCCGGCGAACGGCACCGAGAGATCCTCGTCGGCGCTCGTCAGCTCGATCCAGCCGCCGTAGATGATGCCGTCCTCGCCGAAGTCCTCGCTGATGCGCACGGTGATCGGCTCGGCGCGGTGGGGCTGGACGGTGATCGTCCGGGCCGACAGACGCACCGAGGCGTCGGCGACCTCGAAGCTCGGGTCGCTCGTGGAGCCGCCCGTCGCGACCCCCTGGCGCACGCCGACGCTGTAGGTCTTCGGGGTGTCCCCGTCGTTGCGCACGCGCACCGTCACGCTGTGGCCGCCGTCGGCGCTGTCGCCGAGGGAGACGGTGGGCTGTGCGATCGAGGTCGAGGTCGCGGCGGCCTCGACCATGTCGAGCAGCCCGGCGCCCTGACGGTGCACCGGCTCGAGGTAGCCGGCACCGGGCTCGAGCGACCAGTCCATGGGGTCGGCCGTGCTCACGAGCGCGCCCTTGATCTGCGCGGGGCTCCATGCGCGGTGCTCCTGCAGCAGGAGCGCCGCGGCGCCCGCGACGTGTGGTGCCGCCATCGAGGTGCCCGACATCGAGCCGTGGCCGCCCTCCTCGAGCGGGAGCGTCGACCAGATCTGGCCGCCGGGGGCCGAGAGGTCCGGCTTGAGGGTGAGGTCCGCCGTCAGGCCGTAGGACGAGAACGACGACATCAGACCGGCTCCCGCGTTGGGCAGCACCACCTGGTCGGCGGCCCACGTGAGCTTCGGCGAGCCGGACGCGATGCGCTCCTGCAGGAGCGCGCCGTCGGCCTGCGTGATGGTCACGACGGGGATCGTGATGGGCTCGGCGCCCTCGACGGTCGCGGCGATCACGCCGGCGCTGTTGTTGTGGATCACGAGCGCGGCGTAGCCGGCGTCCTGGGCGTTCTTCGCCTTGTCGTAGAACGAGCAGGTGCCGCGCTTGACGAGCAGCGCCTGCTTCGTGCCGGTCGCCCGGGGCACGGTCGCCGGGTCGCAGCCCAGCACGGGAGCCGCCGCGTCCGCGGACTCGGGCCCGGCGGACACGAGCGGCGCCTTGCCGCTCGTGGGCGGCGCCGGCGCCGCCGTGGCGGCGGTGTACGCGATCTTGGTCTTGCCGACCGTGAAGTACGGACTGCGGGCGTGGGAGTTCTCGACCGAGCCGACCGTGATGACGTCCGAGGCGACACCGGGGGCGCCGCCCGAGAAGGTCCCGGACTCCCCCTCGTTGCCCGCGGAGACGACCACGACGACGCCCTTGGCGGTCAGCTCGTCGGCGACCTGCGCCGTCGGGTAGTCGCCCCACGTCATGAACGAGGCGCCGAGGGACATGTTGACCACGTCGACGCCGTCGGCGTACGCGCGGTCCATCGCCGCGAGGATGACGTCGGAGCTCGACGTGCCCTCGCAGCCGAAGATCCGGTAGGAGGCGAGCGAGACGTGCGGGGCCACGCCCGTCACCTCGCCCTCGGCGCCCACGATCCCGGCGACGTGGGAGCCGTGGCCGCCGCAGTCGTCGGGATAGGCGTCGGGTCGCGGGGCGTGCGCGGCGCCGTCCTGGGAGGAGTCGTAGTCGTCGCCGACGAAGTCGTAGCCCATCGTGACCCGCGCGTTGGGGAAGTCACGCCGCTCGTCGTCGGTGCCCGAGCCGCCCAGGTCCGGGTTGTTGTAGTCGACGCCGGAGTCGATGATGCCGACGGTGATGCCGCTGCCGTCGAGACCGTCGACCTTCTGCACCTGGTCGACGCCGGTCATGGCATTGGCGTACTCGTCCTGCGGGGACGCGTCGTGCTCGTCGGGCAGGGCGACCTGGAGCACGGGGAACACGCCCTCGACGCCCGGCAGGGCGCGCAGCTTGCCGACGTCGGCGTCGTCGACCGCGACGGCCATGCCGTTCCAGGCGCGGGTGTAGGTCGTCTCGACCGCGAGGTCGATGCCGGCGGCCTCCGCGTCGTCGGCGACGTCGCGCTGGGCCGACTGCAGGCGGGAGCGGGCGCCGCCCTGGGCCTCGGGGCTCCCGGCGACCTGCACCAGGTACTTGCCGCTGACGGCCGTGTCGGAGCCGTCGAGGCGGGTGTCGTCGAGCGCGGGCGCCTCGGCGCCGTGGTCGGAGGCGGTGCCGAGGTCGGTGACGTCGTCCTCGGCGAGGGCGGGCGGCGCGACGAGGCCCGCCGCGATCAGGGCGGCGCCGGCGACGGCCGCGAGGGCGCCTCGGCGCTGCCTGCGCACG
The DNA here is from genome assembly GCF_025725725.1 of Brachybacterium huguangmaarense. Lineage (NCBI taxonomy): Bacteria > Bacillati > Actinomycetota > Actinomycetes > Micrococcales > Dermabacteraceae > Brachybacterium > Brachybacterium huguangmaarense. The sequence goes on along the minus strand of NZ_CP107020.1, from coordinate 2,570,916 downwards.
AGGCGCACGGGATGTCCGAACATGAGGAGTCTCCTGGGGGATGAGACCCGGGCGGGGGGACCCGGGAGCGCCCGTCGCAGGACAGGCACGTGCTCGGCATCACACCACGGATCGGCCGGAGCGGGGACCGCCTCGCCCGAGTCTTTGCCCTTTCGTGACCCGGCGTCAGGCGCGCGCCGCGAGCGCGGCCCAGGCCGCCTCGAGCATCGGCTCGAGGGGGGCGCGCGGCACCGGCAGCATCGACTCGACCTGTCGTCGTGCCTGATGGGCGAGCATGTCGACGCCGCTCGCGACGGCGCTCCCGCGCCGTCCGAGGACCGCGGCGACAGGGGCGGGCCACGGGTCGTAGAGCACGTCCATGAGCACGGCCGGACGGGGCGCGGCGGGGTCCTCCCGCAGCTCGCGGGCGAGGTCCTGGGCGCCGGGGAGGGCCAGGGCGCACACGGCCGCGTCGACCTCGAGGGTGCGTGTGCGCGTGGCCCAGGGCTCGATCCGGGTCCGCATGCCGAGGGCGCGCGCGTGCGCGACGAGCGGCTCGAGGGCCGCCTCCCGGCGGGCGGTGAGGGAGAGGTCGTGCGCGCCGAGCTCGGCGAGGGCCGCGACGGCGCTGAGCGCGGTGGCCCCCGAGCCGATCACCGTCGCAGTCCTCGGAGCGGGGGCCCCGAGGCCGGCGATGGCGGCGACGATCCCGTGCACGTCGTGGTTCTCGGCGCGCCAGGATCCGTCGGCGCGGCGCACGAGCGTGTTGGCGATGCCGAGCGCCTCGGCCGTCGCATCGCGCTCCGTCGCGATCGCGAAGGCCTCGCGCTTGAGCGGCATCGTCACGCTGAGGCCCGTCAGGTCCTCCCCCACGGGCCCCTCGAGGAAGGCCGCGAGATGGCCCTCGGGCACGTCGTGGGCGTCGTAGGAGGCGTCCTCGACGCCGAGGGCCGCATAGGCGGCGCGATGCATGACCGGCGACAGGGAATGGCCGATCGGCGAGCCGACGACCGCGAAGCGCCGCGGAGCGGCGGGCGTCCGCGGCACGCTCATCCCTTCGTCTTGGCCCATTCCTGCCACTCCCGGACGTTGGCGTCGTGCTCGGTCTTGGTCGCCGCGAACTTGGTCTCGCCGGTGTCGGTGTTGACGGTGACCCAGTACAGCCATGGGCCGTCGGGCGGGTTGAGCGCGGCGTCGATCGTCGCACCGCCCGGGTTGGAGATGGGGCCGATCGGGAGGCCGTCGTGCACGTACGTGTTGTACGGGGAGTCCGAGGCGCGCTCCTCGGGCGTCGTCGAGATCGTGTTCTTGCCCGAGGCGTACGCGACGGTCGAGTCGAGCTGGAGGCGCATGGGGTTGCCGCCGGCCTCGCCCACGCCCGCCAGGCGGTTGTCGATCGTGCGGACGACCTTGCCGTAGTCGTCGGAGGACCGGGCCTCCTTCTCGGCGATCGAGGCGAGGGTCAGCACCCGGTGCTCGTCCTCGGGCTTGACGCCGCGCTTGGCGAGCTCGTCCTGCATGCGCCCGGCCATCATCGTGAGCACGTCGGCCGCGGTCGCGTCCTCCGGCACGTCGTAGGTGCCGGGCCAGAAGTAGCCCTCGGGGCTGTTGGCGGGGTTCGCGGGCACGCCGAGCGCGGTGTAGTCCTTGATCGCGGCCTCGAAGTCGGCGACGGGGATGCCCGTGGACGACGAGAGCTTCTCGAACATCGCCGACATGCGCATGCCCTCGGGGATCGTCACGCGCGTGCCGGCCCGGCTCGACGGATCCAGCAGCAGCTTGAGGGCGTCCGAGGAGCTCATCTGCTTCTTGAGCCGGTAGGTGCCCGGGGAGATCGAGGAGGCGTCGGGGCTGTTGGCGAACTGCGTCGTGAACGGGCCCGTCGACTTGATGACGTCGGCCTCGACGAGGGACTTGGCGATGTCGCCGCCGGAGTCGCCGTCGTGCACGACGATCGTCGCCTCGCCCGTGCCGGGGCCCGGGTAGTCGGTCTCCTCCTTCTGCACGGAGACGTTGCCGGTGACCCACCGGTAGCCGTAGACGCCGCCGATGCCGGCGCCGAGCAGCACGACGACCACGAGCAGGACGGGGAGGATCGCGCGCAGGGGCGAACGATGCCGGTCGCCGCGGCGCCGGCCCCTGGCCGGGGCGGCGTGGCCGTCCTCGTGCTGGTCGTGCTCGTCGTGGTGGTCCCCGTCGTGGGCGCCGGCGAGCTCGTCCAGCAGCGATTCGTCGTCGTTCGTCATGCGGTCTCCTGGTCCTGGGGGCTCGTCCCCGCGGAAGGGGCGTCCGCACCGGCAGGGGTGCGGACGAACGTCTCACCGGCCTCGCGTCCCGTCGCCCGCTCGGCGTCGAGCGCCTGCTGCAGGATCATGACTGCCGCGACCTGGTCCACCACGCTGCGGTGCTTCTTCCCGCGCCGGCCCGAGGTGTGCAGCGCCTGATGCGCGGACACCGTCGTCAGACGCTCGTCGATGAGGCGGATCGCGGCGGGGCTGCCGACCGCGTCCAGCGCGGGCGCCAGCTCGTCGCAGAAGCTCCGCGCCTTGTGCGCCGCCGGGCCCTCGTGACCGTCGAGGGAGCGCGGCAGCCCGACCATGATGACACGCGCCTCCTCGGCCGCCGCGACCTCGGCGACGCGACGCGCCGCGTCGGGTCGCGCGAGGGTCTCGACGGGCGTCGCGAGCAGCCCGTCGAGGTCGCTGCGGGCCAGGCCGACGCGCACGTCGCCCACGTCGACGCCCAGGCGCGTGAAGCGTGCCGGGGCGCCGCCGGCCTCGTGCGCCGTGCCGGTCACCGCTCCCCTGCCGCCGTGACGGCCGCGCGCACCGCGTCGAGCGCGGCGCCGGAGCGCTCGGGGTCTCCGCCGCCGCCCTGGGCGAGGTCGTCCTTGCCGCCGCCGCGGCCGCCCATCGCCTCGGCGCCCGTGCGCAGCAGGGCGCCGGCCGCGAGGCCCGCCTCGCGCGCCGGAGCGTTGGTCGCGACCACGAGCGCGGCACGGCCGTCGGCGGACCCGGCGACCGCGACCACGGCGGGCAGGTCGTCGCCGAGCCGCGACCGCAGGTCCGTCACGAGGGTGCGCAGATCCCCCGCGCCCACGCCCTCACCGGCGTCGTGCACGAGCAGGCGGACGCCGGCCGTCTCGATCGCCTGCGCGGCGAGCGTGCCCGCCTGCGCCTGCAGCTGGGCGCCGCGCATCGCGGCGAGCTGCTTCTCCATGTCCTTGACGCGCTGGGTGAGCGAGCGGACCCGCTCGGGCAGGTCGTCGGCGCTCACCCGCATCAGCTCGCTGAGCTGGGAGACGAGCGCGTGTTCCTTGGCCTGGAAGCGGTAGGCGTTCTGGCCGACGAGGGCGTCGATGCGCCGCACGCCCGAGCCGATCGACGCCTCGCCCATGAGCTGGACGGTGCCGAGGTAGCCGGTCGAGCGCACGTGCGTGCCCGCGCACAGCTCCTTGGACCAGTCCCCGCCGATCGAGACGACGCGCACGACGTTGCCGTACTTCTCGCCGAACAGGGCCATCGCCCCTGCGGCGCGCGCCTCGTCGATCGGCATCTGCTGATCGGTGACCTCGAGCTCGTCCTGCAGGAGCGTGTTGACGCGCCCCTCGACCTGCTCGAGGGAGGACCGCGGCACGGACGAGCCGAAGCGGAAGTCGAAGCGGAGACGTCCCGGCGAGTTCTCCGAGCCCGCCTGGGTCGCGTTCTCGCCGAGCTCCTCGCGCAGGGCCTTGTGGACCATGTGGGTCGCGGTGTGGGCGCGCGCGATCGCGCCGCGCCGCATCACGTCGATGCTCGCGATGGCGGGGCTGCCCTGCTCGAGGGCGCCCTCGACGAGGCGGCCGCGGTGCACCGTCAGCCCCTTGATCGGAGCCTGCACGTCGTCGACCTCGACGATGCCGCCGCCCTCGAGGGAGATGCGGCCGCGGTCGGCGAGCTGGCCGCCCATCTCCGCGTAGAACGGGGTGCGGTCCAGGATCACCTCGACCTCGGCGGGCGCCTCGACGCGCTGGACCAGCCGGCCGTCCAGCAGCACCGACTCGACGGTGGCCGCCGCGGTGTCGTCGGTGTAGCCGAGGAAGGGCACGCTCTCGCCGCCGCGCGCGCTCAGCAGCTGGTTGTAGAGCGCCGTGTCGGTGTGGCCGGTCTTCTTGGAGGCCGCGTCCGCGCGGGCGCGGTCGCGCTGCTCGGCCATCGCGGAGCGGAAGCCCTCCTCGTCGACCCGGAGCCCGACCTCCTCGGCCATCTCGAGGGTCAGGTCGATCGGGAAGCCGTAGGTGTCGTGCAGGCGGAACGCGTCCTGGCCGGACACCGTCGCGCCGCCGGAGGACTTCACGCCGCCGGCGACCTGGTCGAAGATCGCGGTGCCGGTCTCGAGGGTGCGGCGGAACGCGTCCTCCTCGGCGAGGACGACGTCCGAGATGCGCGCGAAGTCGGTCTCGAGGCTCGGGTAGGACTCGGCCATCACCCGCACGGAGACGCCCAGCAGCTCGGACATCGACGGGCGGTCGTAGCCCAGCAGGCGCATCGAGCGCACCGCACGACGGATCAGGCGGCGCAGCACGTAGCCGCGGCCCTCGTTGCCGGGGCGCACGCCGTCGGAGACGAGCATCATGGCGCTGCGCACGTGGTCGGCGATGACGCGCAGGCGCACGTCGTCCTCGCCGCCGCGTCCGTAGACCTTGCCGGTCAGCTCCTGGGCCTTCTCGATGACCGGGAAGACCTGGTCGATCTCGTACATGTTGTTCTTGCCCTGGAGCAGGTAGGCGAGCCGCTCGATGCCCAGCCCGGTGTCGATCGCGGTCTGCTCGAGGTCGCCCAGGAGCGGGTAGTCCTTGCCGGAGCCCTCGCCGCGCAGGAACTGGTCGAACACGAGGTTCCAGATCTCCAGGTAGCGGTCGCCGCCCGGGTCCACGGTGCCGCCGACCGCTTCGGGGCCGAACTCGGGGCCCCGGTCGTAGTGCCACTCGGCGCACGGGCCGGCGGGGCCGGGCTGCCCGGTCGACCAGAAGATCTCCTCGCGGGTGAGCTTGACGATGTGGCGCGGGTCCATCCCGATCCTGCGGGTGAGCACGTCGTAGGACTCCTCGTCGTGCTCCCAGACGGTGACCCACAGGCGGTCGCCGTCCAGGGCGTAGCCGCCGTCCTCGAGGGAGGAGGTCAGCAGCTCCCACGCGAAGTCGATGGCCCCCTCCTTGAAGTAGTCGCCGAAGGAGAAGTTGCCCGCCATCTGGAAGAACGTGCCGTGGCGGGTCGTGCGCCCGACGTTCTCGATGTCGTTGGTGCGGATGCACTTCTGCACGCTCGCGGCGCGCGGCCAGGGGGCGCGCTCGGTTCCCACGATGTAGGGGATGAACGGCACCATGCCGGCCACGGTGAACAGGATCGACGGGTCCGCGGAGACCAGCGAGGCGCTGGGCACGATCTCGTGGCGCTTCTTCGCGAAGAAGTCGAGATAGCGACGGCGGACCTCGGATGTGCGCATGAGGGTTGTCCTTCCTGGTGCCCTGGCGAGGGGCGTGCGGGGCGTGGTGGACGCGAAAGCCCCGGTCAGCGTACCGGAGTACGGCTGCCGGGGCTCTCGCCGATGATGCTGGGATCAGCGGGCGTAGTACTCCACGACCATCTGCACCTCGCAGGTCACGGGGACCTCGGCGCGCTTGGGACGGGAGACGAGCTTCGCCTTGAGCTCGGGGAGCTCGACCGACAGGTACGACGGGGTCGACGCGAGCACGTCGGCGTTGCCCCCCTCGGCGGCGATCTGGAAGGGCTCCATGGCCTGGCTCTTGGGCTTGATCTGGATGGTCTGGCCGACCTTCACGCGGAAGGAGGGGCGGTCCACGATCTTGCCGTCGACGAGCACGTGACGGTGGGTCACGGCCTGGCGGGCCTGGAGGATGGTCCGGGCGAAGCCCGAGCGGAGCACGAGGGAGTCCAGACGCATCTCGAGCAGCTCGACCATCGACTCACCGGTCAGGCCGGACTCCTTGCGGGCGTCCAGGTAGGCGCGATGCATCTGCTTCTCGCGCAGCGCGTACTGGGCGCGCAGACGCTGCTTCTCGCGGAGACGGACGGCGTAGTCGGACTCGGTCCGACGACGGGCACGGCCGTGCTCGCCCGGGGGGTACGGGCGCTTCTCGAAGTACTTGACGGACTTCGGGGTCAGCGGGAGCCCGAGGGCTCGGGAGAGGCGCGCCTGACGACGCGCACGGGTGACGTTGGTCACGAAGTTAACCTCTGTTCGAACGCAATGAATCCAAGAAAGGCAGCCGCGGATTCATCCGGGAACATTACCGGACGCCCCTGCCCCGCTCAACCGACGACGCCGCAGGTCACGTGCGCGCCGCTGTGGAGTGCATCACCCGGCACCAGGACAGTCAGCCGCCCCGGGTGATGCGCCGCAGGACCTCGACGCGCCGGGTCACGTCGGCCTCCGCCCCGTAGGGCTTGGGCCGGTAGTAGTCCGTGCCCACGAGGTCGTCGGGGGCGTACTGCTGGGCGGCGACCGCGTGGGGAGCGTCGTGGGCGTACGTGTAGCCCGAGCCGTGCCCGAGCTTCGTGGCGCCGGAGTAGTGGGCGTCGCGCAGATGCGCGGGCACCGCCCCGCCACGCCCGGCCCGCACGTCCGCGATCGCCTCGGAGATCGCGACGGTCCCGGCGTTGGACTTCGGGGCGGTCGCGATGTGGATGACCGCCTGGGCCAGGGCCAGCTGCCCCTCGGGCATGCCGATGTTCTGGACCGCCTGCATCGCGGCGACCGCGACCTGGAGCGCGGTGGGATCGGCCATGCCGACCTCCTCGCTCGCGGCGATCACCACGCGACGGGCGATGAACAGGGGGTCCTCGCCCGCGACGATCATGCGTGCGAGGTAGTGCAGGGCGGCGTCGACGTCGCTCCCGCGCATCGACTTGATGAACGCGCTCGTCACGTCGTAGTGCTGGTCGCCGGCGCGATCGTAGCGGATCGAGGCGACGTTGACGGCCTTGGCGAGGGCCTCGTCGTCGATCTCGGTGCCGCCGTCCATGAGCACCGCGGCGGCGGCCGCCTCGAGCGAGGTGAGGATGCGCCGGGCGTCACCGCCCCCGAGGCGCAGGAGTGCCTCGCGCGCCGCGTCGGTGAGTGTCACGGCCCCGGCCAGGCCGCGCTCGTCGCCCAGGGCGCGATCGACGAGACGGTCGAGGTCCTCCCGGTCGAGGGACTCGAGCGTCAGCACGATCGAGCGGGACAGCAGGGGCGAGATCACCGAGAAGTACGGGTTCTCCGTGGTGGCCGCGATGAGGGTGACCCAGCGGTTCTCGACGCTCGGCAGGAGCGCGTCCTGCTGCGACTTGGAGAAGCGATGCACCTCGTCGACGAACAGCACGGTCTCGCGCCCGGTCGTGCGCAGCCGTCGACGTGCCGCGTCGACCACCTCGCGGATGTCCTTGACGCCCGCGAGCACCGCGCTGACCTCGACGAACTCCCGGTCGCCGGACGCCGCCACCACGTAAGCGAGCGTCGTCTTGCCGGTGCCGGGCGGCCCCCACAGGATCACGGAGGCCGGTGAGGTGCGGGAGTCGTCGGCGGCGATCAGCCTCCGCAGCGGCGAGCCCTCGCCGACCACGGCGTGCTGGCCGACGACCTCGTCCAGGCTGCGGGGCCGCATCCGCACCGCGAGCGGCGCCCGGTGGTCGCGGTTGCGATCGCCGAGGGTGCGCGGTGCCGGCGCGTCGCCGGCCAGGGAGAACAGGTCGTCGTCCATGTCTCCAGGGTAGGCGCGGGGTCGGACGCTCAGGGCGCGGGGCGCAGCCGGCGCGCGATCCTGCCCGGCCACGACGGCCCCTGATAGATGAGCGCCGTGTAGCCCTGCACGAGGTCGGCGCCCGCCTCGAGGCGCTCCTGGACGTCCTCGGCGGTCGTGACCCCGCCGCAGCTGATCAGGACCGGGTCGGGGCCGAGGGCGTCCCGCAGGAGCTTCAGCACGGCGCGCGAGCGGTCGGCGAGCACGGGGCCCGAGAGGCCGCCCGCGCCGATCGCCTCGACGCGCTTGCGGTCGGTGCGCAGCGAGGAGGGCCGCGCGATGGTCGTGTTCGTCGCGATCACGCCGGCGAGCGGGACCTCCTGGACCAGCTCGGCGATCGACACGAGGTCCTCGTCGTGGAGGTCGGGGGCGATCTTGACCAGGACCGGGAGAGCCCGCCCGCGCCGGCGGCCGACCACGGCGGCCTCCTCGGTGACCGCCCGCAGGATCGGGCGCAGCGCGTCGACGCTCTGCAGGTCCCGCAGACCGGGCGTGTTGGGCGAGGAGACGTTGATGGCGAGGTAGCTCGCGGAGGGCCCGAGCACGCGGGCGCCGATCCGGTAGTCGTCGGCCGCGCGCTCGGGCGGCGTCGTCTTGTTCTTGCCGATGTTCACGCCGATCACCGCGTCGCGGCCCCGGCGGGTCGCGCGGACGCGGCGCAGGCGTCGCGCCGCCGCCTCGGCTCCCTCGTTGTTGAAGCCCATCCGGTTGATGAGCGCCTCGTCGGGCACGAGCCGGAAGGAGCGGGGGCGGTCGTTGCCGCTCTGGGGGCGCGGGGTGATGGTGCCGACCTCGACGTGGCCGAAGCCGAGGTCGAGCAGCGCGAGGGCGACCTCGGCGTCCTTGTCGAAGCCCGCGGCGAGGCCGAAGGGGTTGCCGTGGCGGACGCCCAGCACGGTGCGGGGCGCGGCGTCGCCGGTGCCGTGGCCGAACACGCGGCGCAGCACGGCGCGCCCTCCGGGCACCGCCTGGGCGGCGCGCAGCGCGTCGACGGTCAGGTGGTGGGCGCGCTCGGGATCGAGGCGGGACAGCACGAGGTCGAACAGGACGCGATAGGGGCTGCGGCTCACGCGCTCACGGTACGTCACGGCGTCTCAGGCCCGGACGGGCCGTCCGTCCCCGAGCCCGGCGCGCACGGCGCGGCGACGCCACAGGAGATAGGAGATCGCGACGACGGGCAGGAGCACCGGGAAGAACCCGTAGCCCACGCCGAACTGCGACCACACCGTGTGGGCGTGGAAGAGGCCGGGAGCGGCGACCGTGAGGGTGCCGACCACGAGCACGCCCGCGAGCTCGAAGAGGCACACGTACAGCGCCGCGCGGGAGTCTCCGCCGCGGCGCACGAGCAGCACCGTCACGACCGCGTAGGTGACCGCGGAGACGAGCGAGAGCACATACGAGAGCGGGGCCTCGCCGAACTTGACGGCGACCTCGTAGACCGCGCGACCGGTCGCGGCGAAGGCGAGCACGCCGTACAGGGCGATCAGGACGGTCGCGAAGCCGCGCTCGCCGCGGCGTGCCGGGGCGCGGGTGGGACGTCGGGTCATCAGAAGCCTCCCGGCCAGATCTGGGGCAGGCGCAGCTCGAGCACCGCCATGGTCACGGCCACGATCAGGATCGCCGCGCTCCCCCAGCGGCTGCGCTCTCCGAAGCCCAGCCAGATCCCCGCCGCGGGCAGGGCGATGCCGCTCAGGAGGTAGCCGTAGAGGGTGATCGGGTCCTCGACGACGCCGCCGGTCGCATCGTGCACGGCCAGCACGGACGCCTGCACGCCCCAGACGATCAGCAGCAGCGCGCAGCCCCCGAGCAGGACCAGGTCCGCGGCGAGATCTTTGACGACGTAGTAGACGCCGAGCAGCGCCGTCAGGGCGCACACGACGTACGTCGCGATCACGAGCACCGTCACATCGACCGTCCGCTCCCGCCCCGCAGGACCTCGTGCGCCAGCCGGCCGACGGATCCGCGACCGGCGGCCGTCTCCCCGGGACCCGGGCGCCGACAGCCTCCCCTACGATAAACGCATGGCTGATATCTCTCTGACCTCGACATCCGTCGAGGACGTCACCGCCGATGTCCTCATCCTCCCGGTCCTCACGGGCCACGGCGACGCCGGCCCCCGCGTGCTGGGTCCCGAGTCCCTGACCGCCGTGGCCGGCGCGATCGGGCTGCGCGGCACCCTCGACGAGGTGCGCCGCATCCCCGCCCCCGCGGGACTGGCCGCCGCCTCGGTGGTCCTCACCGGTCTCGGCGCCTCCGCGCTGGCCGACGTGCCCGCCGAGGACCTGCGACGCGCCGTGGGCGCCGCGACCCGTGCGCTCGCGGGCTCCGGCTCGGCCGCGCTCGCCGTGCCCGGCGCGTCCGACGAGCAGCTCGCCGCCGCGGCCGAGGGCGCCCTGCTGGGCGCCTACGCCTTCACCGCCCACAAGACCGCGGACGCCCGGTCCGCGCTCGAGCGCGTCGAGGTGCTCGGCGCCCAGGACGCGTCGACCGTCCAGGGTGCGCTCGACCGCGCCTGGATCGTGGCCGACGCCGTGAACCTCACGCGCGACCTCGTCAACACCCCGCCGAACCTCCTGTTCCCCGAGGAGTTCGCGCGCCGCGCCGCCGCCGCGGTCGCCGACCTCCCCGTCGAGGTCACCGTGCTCGACGAGCACCAGCTCGACGAGGGCGGCTACGGCGGCATCGTGGGCGTCGGCCAGGGCTCCGTGCGCCCGCCGCGCCTCGTGCGTCTGGACTACCGGCCCGCGGACGCGTCCCAGCACGTCGCGCTCGTCGGCAAGGGCATCACCTTCGACTCGGGCGGCATCTCGCTCAAGCCGGCCGCCGGGATGGACGAGATGACCTCCGACATGACGGGCGCCGCGACCGTGCTGTCGGCGACCGTCGCCGCTGCGGCCCTCGGCCTGCCCGTGCACGTCACCACCTACCTCGCGCTCGCCGAGAACCTGCCCGGCGGCGGCGCCCAGCGCCCCGGCGACGTCGTGACAATGCGCAACGGCACCACCGTCGAGGTGCTCAACACCGACGCGGAGGGCCGCATGGTCATGGCCGACGCCCTCGTCGACGCGGTCGCCGACGCGCCCGACCTGGTCATGGACGTCGCGACGCTCACGGGCGCCGCCGTGGTCGCGCTCGGCAAGCGCACGGCCGCCGTGATGGGCACCGAGCAGGGGCGCCGCACGGTCCTCGACGCCTCCGAGGCCGCCGGGGAGCCGTTCTGGCCGCTGCCCTTCCCCTCCGAGCTGCGTGCGGACCTCGACGGCCTCGTCGCCGACCTCCGCAACGTCGGGGACCGGGCCGGCGGCGCGCTGACCGCCGGGATCTTCCTGCGCGAGTTCGTCGGCGAGACCGAATGGGCCCACCTCGACATCGCCGGCCCGGCCTACGCCTCGAGCCCGCTGGGCTACATGGGCAAGGGGGCGACGGGCATGAGCGTGCGCACCGTGCTGCAGGTGCTCGCCGACCGCGCCGCCTGACCGCCGCCCAGGTGCACGAACCCCCGGACCCGAACGCGGGGACGGGCGTTCGTGCGCGCAGGTTGTGCCCTAGCATGGTCCCGACATCCCCTCACATCTCAAGGGAGCACGAACGTGGCGGAACAGACCACTGACCAGAACTTCGACCTCGTGATCCTGGGCGCCGGCAGCGGCGGCTACGCCGCTGCGCTGCGGGCGGCCGAGCTGGGACTGCGCACCGCCATCGTCGAGAAGGACAAGCTCGGCGGCACGTGCCTGCACCGCGGCTGCGTGCCCACCAAGACCCTCCTGCACGTCGGCGAGGTCGCCGACACCGCGGCCGAGGGCGCCGAGGTCGGCGTGACCATGAACGTCGAGTCCATCGACGTCGACTCGGTCCTGAAGTTCAAGGACAAGATCGTGGGCCGTCTCTACAAGGGGCTCCAGGGCCTCGTGAAGGCGGCCAAGGGCATCGAGTACGTCGAGGGCTTCGGGCGCCTCACCGGCCCGCGCACCGTCACGGTCGAGACCGAGGGCGGCACCCGCGAGCTGACCGGCACGAACATCGTCCTCGCCTCCGGCTCCTTCTCGAAGACCCTCCCGGGCCTCGAGCTCGGCGGCCGCATCATCGACTCCGAGGTCGCCCTCCAGCTGCCGCAGCTGCCCAAGAACCCGATCATCCTCGGCGGCGGCGTCATCGGCGTCGAGTTCGCGAGCGTCTGGAAGTCGCTCGGCGCCGAGTCCGTCACGATCGTCGAGGGCCTGCCCCACCTCGCCGCGAACGAGGACGAGTCGCTGTCCAAGGCACTCGAGCGCGCCTTCAAGAAGCGCGGCATCAAGTTCTCCCTCGGCACCTTCTTCGAGAAGGCCGAGCAGACCGACTCCGGTGTCACGGTGACCCTCGCCGACGGCACCACCTTCGAGGGCGACTACCTGCTCGTCGCCGTCGGCCGCGGCCCCAACACCAAGGGCCTGGGCTACGAGGAGCAGGGCGTCGAGATGGACCGCGGCTTCGTCCTGGCCGACAAGAACACCCTGCAGACGAGCGTCGAGGGCGTCTACGCGGTCGGCGACATCGTGCCCGGCCTGCAGCTGGCCCACCGCGGCTTCCAGCAGGGCATCTTCGTCGCCGAGCAGATCGCGGGCCTGAACCCGGCCCCGATCATCGAGTCGGGCATCCCGCGCGTGACCTACTGCGAGCCCCAGCTCGGCTCCGTCGGCCTCACCGAGAAGCAGGCCAAGGAGCAGTTCGGGGACGACGGCGTCGAGACCTACGAGTACAACCTCGGCGGCAACGGCAAGTCCCAGATCCTCGGCACCCAGGGCTTCGTCAAGCTCGTGCGCGAGAAGGACGGCCCCGTCGTGGGCATCCACATGATCGGCTCGCGCATGTCCGAGCAGATCGGCGAGGCCCAGCTCATCGTCAACTGGGAGGCCTTCCCGGAGGACGTCGCCGCCCTCATCCACGCCCACCCCACCCAGAACGAGGCTCTCGGCGAGGCGCATCTCGCGCTCGCCGGCAAGCCGCTGCACGCCCACGCCTGAGCCGCCCCCGCAGGAGGAGAACACCATGTCCGAAACCGTGAAGATGCCGGCCCTCGGCGAATCCGTCACCGAGGGCACCGTCACCCGGTGGCTCAAGGCGGTCGGCGACACCGTCGAGGTCGACGAGCCGCTGCTCGAGGTCTCGACCGACAAGGTCGACACCGAGATCCCCTCGCCCGTCGCGGGCACGATCGAGAAGATCCTCGTCGAGGAGGACGAGGACGCCGAGGTCGGCGCCGACCTCGTCGTCATCGGCGACGGCTCCGGCGCGTCGTCCGCGGACGACTCCGGCAGCGGCGCGGGCGAGAACCTCGCCTCCGACGACACGACCGCCCCGTCCACCGACGAGGAGGCGCCCCAGGGCTCCGAGAGCAAGCCTGGCGAGGGCCAGGCCGACTCGGGCGCCGCCGAGGACGCCGATGCCGCGCAGGGCTCGGGCGGCGGCGGCCAGGAGGTCACCATGCCGGCGCTCGGCGAGTCCGTGACCGAGGGCACCGTCACCCGGTGGCTCAAGGCGGTCGGCGACACCGTCGAGGTCGACGAGCCGCTGCTCGAGGTCTCGACCGACAAGGTCGACACCGAGATCCCCTCCCCCGTGGCCGGCACCATCCAGGAGATCCGGGTCCAGGAGGACGAGGACGCCGAGGTCGGCGCCGTGCTCGCGATCGTCGGCGACGGCTCGGCCCCCGCCCCGAGCGGTGGCGGCCAGGCCGCGCCCGCCGAGGAGAAGAAGCCCGAGCCGGAGCCTGAGAAGTCCGCCGAGAAGCCGGCGCCCGAGGAGCCCAAGACCGACTCCACGCCGCAGACGGACACGAAGGAGCAGCAGGCCCCGCGCCCGCAGGCCTCTTCGACCGTCTCGGGCGGCTCGTCGGACGGCCCCGGCTACGTGACCCCGCTCGTGCGCAAGCTCGCGCACGAGGCCGGTATCGACCTGAGCTCCGTCGCGGGCACGGGCGTCGGCGGCCGCATCCGCAAGCAGGACGTGCAGCAGGCCATCGACGAGCAGAAGAAGGCCGCCGAGCAGCAGTCCGCCCCGGCCGCGCCCTCGGCACCGGCTGCCGCGCCGTCGAAGGCACCGGCTCCCGTCGAGGCCTCCCCGCTGCGGGGCACGACCGAGAAGATGTCGCGCCTGCGCAAGATCGTCGCGTCGCGCATGGTCGAGTCCCTGCAGACCCAGGCCCAGCTGACCACCGCGGTCGAGGTCGACATGACCAACGTGGCGAAGCTGCGCGGCAAGGCCAAGGACGCGTTCGCCCAGCGCGAGGGCGCCAAGCTGACCTTCCTGCCGTTCATCATGCAGGCGGCCGTCGAGGCGCTCAAGACCTACCCGAAGCTCAACGCGGAGATCGACGGCGACTCGATCGTCTACCACGGCTCCGAGAACATCGGGATGGCCGCCGACACCGAGCGCGGCCTGGTCGTGCCGGTCATCAAGAACGCGGGCGACCTCAACCTGGCGGGTCTGGCGCGCCAGATCGGCGAGCTCGGCGCGAGGGCCAAGGGCAACAAGCTCGGCCCCGACGATCTGCAGGGTGCGACCTTCACGATCACGAACACCGGCTCCGGCGGAGCCCTGTTCGACACCCCGATCGTGCCCAACCCGCAGGTCGGCATCCTGGGCTGCGGCACGATCGTCAAGCGGCCCGCCGTCATCACGACGGAGGCCGGGGACGAGGTCATCGCGATCCGCTCGATGATGTACCTGTTCCTGTCCTACGACCACCGTCTGGTCGACGGCGGCGACGCGGCCCGCTTCCTCACCCACATGAAGCGCCGTCTCGAGGACGGCCGTTTCGAGGGCGAGCTCGGCCTGTGACCACGTCGCGTCCCTGAGGTCCGCGAGGAGCTCGAGACGCCGGAGGGGCCCGTCACCGCGAGGTGACGGGCCCCTCGTCCACCCCTGACACTTCTGACGCCTCCGCCGCCGCCCGCCGCTCCCCCGGGCCCGTGTCCGCCTGCTTCACGCCGGTGCCACCTCGGTCAGCAGCCATCGGCCGTCCTCCCAGGCCAGGCGGAGCTCGACGTCGTGCTCGGCGGCGGCCGGCACCACCCGGGACGAGCCGTCCGCATAGGTGAGCGTGCAGGGCGACTCGGCGACCCGCGCCCGGACCGTCGCCGTGCCGGCCGCGGTGTCGAGCGCCGTGACCTCCGCGGAGACCACCTGGGTCTCCCAGCCGGCGACGTCGATCCCGGCGTAGGCCTCGGCGAGCCGGCCGTCCTCCTGGGCGGCGGGCGAGGAGGGCAGGGTCGCGCTGTCCCCGGCCTTGCCCACCACATGGGCCCGCCGGGCCGAGGCGAGGGCGGCGACGAGCGCGACGGGATCCTCGGGAGCCACCACGGCGGAGGTCTCGGCCGGGGCCTCGGCCACGCTCTCGGTCGGGCGTGTCGCGGCGGGCCGCGCGGTCGTGCGCGATCCGGTCGGGGCCTCGGCCCGCGTGGCGATCAGCAGCGTGAGCGTCATCGAGACCAGCGCGACGGCGACCGCTCCTGCCAGCAGGCGTCGAGGGCGCCGGGGGCGCGGGCGTCGCCGCTGGGCACGACGCCCCGTCGCGTTCCGATGCCAGGTCGCCGGTGCCGGCGGCGCCGCCCAGGCGCCGCCGCTCCGGCCGGTGTCGTCGGATCCCGCCGGCGGGGCCGCAGCCGGGCCTGACCGCACCGGCGTCTCCCGTTCTCCGTCGCTCGTCCTCGGTGCGATCGTCAGGGTCTCGTGGCGGCGTCGCAGAGTGCGGCCCTGGTCGCCGAGCACCCCGTCGACCCAGCGCTGGTCCGCACGGCGCGAGGCGAGGTCCTCCGCGCGCCGGAGCGAGCCCAGCTCCGTGACCACCACGCTCCCGTCGGGGCGCAGCGCGAGGCCCTCGCGCCCCTCGAGGCCGAGCACGTACCCGCGTTCGTGGAGCGCGGACACGGAGGCGTCGAGCAGCTCCCGCGCGGCCGCGAGGGCCACGCGCTCGGCCGTCGCGGGGCTGCCCGTCTCCGCCCGCCGGCGCCCCGGGCGGGCGCCCCAGGGCGGGGCGTCCTCGCGCACGTAGGCCGTCGCGGACGTGCCGAGCACCCGCGGGAGCGCCGTCGCACCGGCCGCCTCGAGCTCGCCGAGCAGCTGCGCCTCCTCGAGCACGCCGGCGATGCCGCCGGGCGCGATCGCGCGGACCACGACCACACGGCGCCCCGCCGGGGTGCGGGCGGACTCGACCACGCGGAGCTCGTCGCCCGTCACGTGCTCGATGGCCGTGCACGCGCTCGGCGCGAGCTCTCCCGTCTCGTGCGGCATGCGTGCCGCCCGCCGTCCCTCCGTCATGGGCCCAGTGAACACACGGCGGCGGACGCACGATCGCGCTCGTCCACAATCCGCAGGTGAGGCGTAGGATCGCCGTGTGCTCGACGTGATCCGCCTCGGCTTCTCCGATCCCCTCGACGGCGGCGACCGCCATGAGGAGTTCGGCCTGCCGCCGGGGCCCGTCGAGTACCGCGCCGCCTGGGACGTCCAGCGCGCCGTCCACGCCGACGTCGTCGCCGGCACGCGGCCGGACACCCTCCTGCTGCTCGAACACCAGGCGGTCTACACCGCCGGGAAGCTGACCGCCGACCACGAGCGCCCGCGCGACGGTGCCCCCGTCGTGGACGTGGACCGCGGCGGCAAGATCACGTGGCACGGCCCCCAGCAGCTGGTGGGCTACCCCATCGTGCGTCTGCCCGCCCCGATCGACGTGGTCGGCTTCGTGCGCGCCCTCGAGCGCGCGCTCATCTCCGTGTGCGCCGGCTTCGGGGTCGACACCGTGCCCGTCGAGGGCCGCAGCGGCGTCTGGGTCACACGCCCCGGCGAGGAGGACCGCAAGGTCGCCGCGATCGGCATGCGCGTCTCCCGGCGCACGACCATGCACGGCTTCGCCCTGAACTGCGCCAACGACCTGTCGTGGGCCCAGAACGTGATCCCGTGCGGCATCGACGACGCGGGCGTCACGAGCCTCAGCCGGGAGAGCGGCCGGGAGATCCGGGTCGCGGACGTGATCGGTCGCGCAGAGGCCGCGATGGCCGAGCTCGTGGCCGAGCGCACGGCGGGCCGCGCCGACTGATCCCGTGCATGCCCGCCCGAGGGCGCCGGGCCGATAGACTGCCGCAGACACTGCGACGGGAGGAGACCCCAGCGTGACGATCGCACCGGAAGGTCGACGGCTGCTCCGCGTCGAGGCGCGCAACGCCGAGACGCCTATCGAGCGCAAGCCCGATTGGATCAAGACCCGGGCCGTCATGGGCCCCGAGTACACCGACATGAAGAAGCGGGTGCACGGGCAGGGCCTGCACACCGTGTGCGAGGAAGCGGGCTGCCCCAACATCTTCGAGTGCTGGGAGGACCGCGAGGCGTCGTTCCTGATCGGCGGCGACACCTGCACCCGCCGCTGCGACTTCTGCAACATCGCGACCGGCAAGCCGCTCGCGGTCGATCCGATGGAGCCCTTCAAGGTGGCGCGCTCCGTCAAGGAGATGGGCCTGCGCTACACGACCATCACGGGTGTCGCGCGCGACGACCTGCCCGACGGCGCCTCGTGGCTGTTCGCGGAGACCTGCCGCCAGGTGCACGCGATGAACCCGGGCACCGGCGTCGAGCTGCTCGTCGACGACATCAAGGGCAACCCGGCCGCGCTCGAGGCGATCTTCGACTCCGCGCCCGAGGTGTTCGCCCACAACCTCGAGACCGTGCCGCGCATCTTCAAGCAGATCCGCCCCGCGTTCCGCTTCGAGCGCAGCCTCGAGGTGATCCAGGCCGCCAAGGACGCGGGCCTGGTCACCAAGTCGAACCTGATCCTCGGCATGGGCGAGACCGACGAGGAGATCATCGACACCATGGAGCAGCTGGTCGAGTCCGGCTGCGACATCCTGACCATCACGCAGTACCTGCGCCCGTCCAAGCTCCATCATCCGATCGCGCGGTTCCTCAAGCCCGAGATGTTCCTCGAGCTGTCCGAGGCCGCCGAGGAGATGGGCTTCCTGGCCGTCATGGCCGGGC
This sequence comes from Brachybacterium huguangmaarense, assembly GCF_025725725.1. Classification (NCBI taxonomy): domain Bacteria; kingdom Bacillati; phylum Actinomycetota; class Actinomycetes; order Micrococcales; family Dermabacteraceae; genus Brachybacterium; species Brachybacterium huguangmaarense. Next base: position 2,553,155 of record NZ_CP107020.1, on the reverse strand, counting down.
CCATGGTGCGCTCCTCGTACCGCTCGGGGCGCCTGTGGTCGCAGGCGATGAAGAAGCTCGGCCGCGAGATCCCGGAGGATCTGCGCCACCTCGACTCCGAGACCCCCGCCTATCAGGAGGCCGCGAGCGTCGTGGCCCGGCGCCGTCTGCCGTCCGCCTCCTGATCTCCCCGTAAAGAAGAGAACATGCCGCGCAATACCGCACGCCCCGACGCCCCCAAGCCCGCGAAGAAGCCGGGTCGCCTCAAGCAGATGTACCAGGTCTTCCAGCAGACCCAGCAGATCGACCGGAGCACCCTGCCGATCATGCTCGCCGGGCTCCTGGTGCCGCTCGTGATCGCGATCCTGCTGGCGCTGCTCGTGTTCAACGGCTCGGCCTACGTCATCTTCGTGACGATCCTGCTGGGCCTGATGGTGGGCCTGCTTGCCGCGATGTACATCCTCGCGCGCAAGGCCGAGTCGGCCGCGTACGGCCGCATCGCCGGGCAGAAGGGCGCGGCTCTCGCGACGATGCAGTCGATCCGTCGTGGCTGGAGCGTCGAGGACGAGCCGTGCGCGATCGACCCGCGCAGCCAGGACATGCTGTTCCGTGCGAGCGGCCGCGCGGGCGTCGCCCTCGTCACCGAGAGCTCCTCCGGTCGCGCGCTGCGCCTGCTGGAGAAGGAGAGCGGACGCCTGAGCCGGCTGCTGCCCAACGTCCCGGTCCACCAGATCGTCGTCGGCGACGACAAGGACAAGGGCGAGGTGCCCCTGCCCAAGCTCGCCAGCCACATGACCCGCATGCGCCCGACCCTGACCAAGGACGAGGCCGGCGCGGTCTCCAAGCGCCTGCACGCCATGCCGAGCCCCGTGCGCCAGGCCATCCCCAAGGGCGTCGACCCGATGCGCGCCCGCCCCAACCGCAAGGCCATGCGCGGCCGCTGAGCCCCGCCGGCGGCCCGTCGGCGCGCCCAGTCGGGCGCCCGCCCAACCCCATGCCCTGTCACGACGCCTGTCCCCGCGGAGAGGCGTCCTGACAGGGCATTCGCCGTTTCGAAGGCATCGACCGAGAACGGCGCGTCGCGATGGCCTCGGCGCCCTCGCGAATCGCCTGCCACCAGGCACGTCGTCCCCGGGACGCCGGCACCGTTACCGTTCCGTTATCTTCGTTACCGGACTGTGATAAACGATGTTTGCGCAGGTCAGCGCGCTGTGACGGCGATCACGCGCGCACGACGGCGGTGCCCGCCGCGACGTCCTGGAGCGGCTGCCCGTCGCGGTTCCACACGAGCGTGGGCAGCAGGAGCAGGAGCAGGAGGGTCCGCACGAGGGCGCGCAGCACCATGGGCCAGCGACGCGCCACGGGGACCACGCGCAGGCGCAGCACGAACTGTCCGACCGTGGCGCCGAACAGCGTCAGGAGCACGAGGTTCATGGCTGTGAACAGGGGCCACACGAGCGCAGGGCTCGTGTCGTGCAGGAGCAGCGAGAGGACGAGGCACAGGCTCCAGTCGATCGCGTAGGACACGAAGCGGAGCCCGATCGGCGCGACCGACCCGGGCCCGCTCGCGGGCAGTCCGAGCCCCGAGCCCTTGACGTAGTCGGGGTCGGTGGGCACTCCCTCGATCCAGGAGCCGAGGTCTTCGCGATCGATCACGTCCTGCACTCTATCCGGGCAATGCCGAGGACGACGGAGCACCTCTGCCTACACTGACCGGGCCGGGTCCGACCCGGTACGACGGGGCAGCGGGCCCGCCTCGCCGCCGCACCACCGAACGTCCGCCCCCAGGGGATCAGACACGCGCGGGGTTCCGCGCGGATGGAGGAAGAGTGTTCAGCAATCCCAGCGAGGTCGCGAAGTTCATCGAGGAAGAGGACGTCGAGTTCATCGACATCCGCTTCATCGACCTGCCCGGCGTGATGCAGCACTTCAACGTGCCGGCCGCGTCGTTCGACGAGGAGGCCATCGCCACCGGCCAGCTGTTCGACGGCTCGTCGATCCGTGGCTTCCAGGCGATCCACGAGTCCGACATGAAGCTCGTCCCGGACCTCGAGACGGCCTACATCGACCCGTTCCGCGAGCGCAAGACGCTCATCATCAACTTCTCGATCGTCGATCCGTTCACGGACGAGCCGTACTCGCGCGACCCGCGCACCGTCGCCGCCAAGGCCGAGGAGTACATGCGCTCGACCGGCATCGCGGACACCGCGAACTTCGCCGCCGAGGCCGAGTTCTACATCTTCGACGACGTGCGCTTCTCGACGAGCATCAACGAGGGCTTCTACAAGATCGACTCCGACGAGGCGGTCTGGAACACCGGACGCGACGAGTCGGAGTTCGGGGGCAACCTCGGCTACAAGACCCGCGTCAAGGGCGGCTACTTCCCCGTCTCTCCCAACGACCAGATGGCCGACCTGCGCGACGAGATCTGCGCGGTCCTCGGCGAGACCGGCCTCGAGGTCGAGCGCGCCCACCACGAGGTCGGCACGGGCGGCCAGCAGGAGATCAACTACCGCTTCAACACGCTGCTGCAGGCGGCCGACGACGTCATGAAGTTCAAGTACGTCGTCAAGAACGTGGTGTGGGAGAACGGCAAGACCGTCACCTTCATGCCCAAGCCCCTGTTCGGCGACAACGGCTCGGGCATGCACACCCACCAGAGCCTGTGGAAGGACGGCGAGCCGCTGTTCTACGACGAGCGCGGCTACGGCGGCCTCTCGGACACCGCCCGCTGGTACATCGGCGGCCTCATCGAGCACGCCTCCTCGCTCGTCGCGTTCACCAACCCGACGGTGAACTCGTTCAAGCGCCTGGTGCCGGGCTTCGAGGCGCCCGTCAACATGGTCTACTCGGCCCGCAACCGCTCGGCGTGCATCCGTATCCCCGTGACGGGCACGTCGCCCAAGGCCAAGCGCATCGAGTTCCGTGCGCCCGACCCCTCGGCCAACCCGTACCTGTCCTTCGCGGCGCAGCTCATGGCCGGCATCGACGGCATCCGCAACCGGATCGAGCCCCCCGAGCCGATCGACAAGGACCTGTACGAGCTGCCCCCCGAGGAGCACGCGCAGATCAAGCAGCTCCCGTCCTCGCTCGACGAAGCGCTCGAGGCCCTCGAGGCCGACCACGACTACCTCACCGAGGGCGACGTGTTCCCCGAGGACCTGATCGAGACGTGGATCGACTACAAGCGGACCAAGGAGATCGATCCCTTCCGCTTCCGTCCTCACCCCCACGAGTTCGAGCTGTACTACGACATCTGATCGTCCCATCCAGGTCACAGCGGCTGCGGACGCCCCGGTGTCCGCATGATGTCCGCACGATCCGCGGGAGCGTCCCTGACAGCGGATCGTGCGGACTCCTCCGTGGCACAGCCGCGCCTGGACCTCGTTCGCGGACAGGCCGGAGCGGATCAGCGATGACGCGTACCGGTGCCATACCCGATCACTCGTGGCCGCATGCGATCATGCATCTCCCGGTAGGTGCACATGGTTCTACCAGCCCTCGGGGCTATGGTTGAGGTGTTGGGGAGCCCCTCGGCAGACTCGGCGCCGGTTCACGCGCCACACCGAAGGCGGCCCGTGATGGCGACCCTTGACCCCACAGCACTCATGAATCAGCGCCAGGTATACGTAGACGCCGACTCCTTCCCGCCGCAGCTCAGAGCATTCGTCGACGTGTCCCATGCTGTCAAAGCCGAAGGCCTGCTGGACCGGGCACGCTGGTACTACGTGCTCGTCGGCGCTGCATTGGCTTTGATCTTCACCGGGTGCGTGACGGCATTCGTCGTGCTCGGCACAAGTTGGTTCCAGCTCGTAATCGCCGCCGTCCTCGGCATCGTCTTCACCCAGGTCGCGTTCATCGCCCATGAGGCAGGCCACAGACAAGTCCTTTCGAGCGGGAAGGCGAACACACGTCTTGCGCGGCTGCTCGCGGGCGTCGTCGGACTCAGCTTCAGCTGGTGGGACTCCAAGCACTCCCGCCACCACGGCAATCCGAACCAGGTCGGCAAGGACCCGGACATTGCTGTCGACACCGTCTCCTTCGTGGCTGCTGACGCCGCCCAGGCCCGCGGGCTGCGCCGTTGGATCACCTCACGCCAGGGGTGGTTGTTCTTTCCGCTCCTCACGCTCGAAGGCCTCAACCTCCACGGCCACAGCTTCCGGCACCTGTTCTCACCGAAGAGGACAACTCATCGTTTCACTGAGCTGGCACTGATCACGGGGCGCTTCGCTGCGCTCGTCGTGCCGGTGTTCATCCTGTTGCCGCTCGGGATGGCATTCGCGTTCCTCGGTGTGCAGCTCGCTGTCTTCGGGGTGTGCATGGGCGCCTCCTTCGCCCCGAACCACAAGGGGATGCCGGTCATCGCCCCCGGAGCGCGCCTCGACTTCTTTTCCAAGCAGGTCCGCACCTCCCGGAACATCAGGGGTGGCTGGTGGGCCACCCTGCTCTACGGAGGCTTGAACTACCAGATCGAGCATCATCTCTTCCCCTCGATGCCACGCCCCCACCTCGCGAAGGCCCGAGAGATCGTTCGCGCGCAGTGCGAGCGACTGGCCGTCCCGTACGTCGAAGAGCCGATCCACCGCTCCTACCTCATCGTGGTCCGCTACCTCAATGACGTCGGTCTCGCTGCACGGGATCCCTTCGAATGCCCCGTCCTGGCCCAATACCGGGGAGCTTCATGAGCCATACCGTTCACGCGGGGGGAACGCTCAAGCCTCCGAGAGCGAGGTCCTGAACAGCTCGAGCTCACGCAACGCGACGTGCCATCGATTCCTGGTGGAGCCACGAGCACAGGGCGGGCTTGGAGACGGCAACTCCGTTCGGAGCCCACAGGACCTTCTGCGAGGTCCCGTCCTCGAGCTCGCGCTCTCCGACTGAGAGGCCGGATGCGACCTGGCGGTCAGCTTCCTCCGTGGTCACGACGAGTTCGATGAACATGTTCGAGCTCTGCTTGATGCCGCGCACGTCGAGGATGTGCGACCACGGGATCGTGCCGGCCTTCGCCGTCGTCATCGTGACTCCCTCGGGCGAGACCTCGATGGCAGGTTCACGGCGGAACAGTCGACGGATCTGGACGACGACGCTCATGGCGAAGAGGACGACAGCGAGCCACCCGATGACCTTCCACAGGATGCTGTCCCCACCTGCCATCGCCAGGCCGATCAGGACGAATATCAGCGAGACGACGATCATGAACACGGTCTTGCCGCGGGAGAAGTTGAAGGGCACCGTGAGGCCTTGCCCGAGGGCGGCAGCCCAGGCGTCAACGTCGTTCTTGGGCGTGGTCATGCCGGATCTCCTCGGGGTTCGTCGAGCACAAGCCGTCAACTGTACAGACTCTGAGAAGTGTCTGGAACTCGTCGCAGCTGGATGGTCAGGTCGCCGGGCTCATCCGAGCGCGTCGAGACCGCCCTTGGCCTTGAGCAGGCTCAGCAGGAGCGACTTGGGGTCGCCCGTGGCCTCGAGGGCGCACGCATCCGCCTCGAAGGCCCACACCTGCTTGAGGGCCCGGAACACGTCGAACTCGGCCCGCGTGGTCTTCAGGGGGACCACCTGGTAGCCGCCGGCCTCCGGCAGGTGGATGATGAACGCGCCCGTCATCTCGGGGGCCTCGCGCACCGCACCGTCGTCGTCGAGGAGCTGCTCGGCGTTGACCACGGCCACGCCCTGCAGCGCGTAGTCGCCGCGCACCTTCTTGGAGGTCTTGATGTCCCCCGACAGCACGGTGTTGCCGATCCTCACGATGCAGTCGGTCGTGCCGGCGTAGCCGACGGTGTGGTTGACCACGGTCTGCTCGATCTCCACGAACTCCGGGGAGAAGTCCTGCAGGAACTCGTCGAAGCCGTCGAGGCGGACCCCTGCGCGCTGGAGCAGGTCGTCGAGGGAGGGCTCGGTCGCGAACGCGCCGGAGCCCGTGCGCATGGCCTCGACGTGTGCGGCGACCGCCGCGCGGTCCGGGCGCTGCCCGCTACGCTCCCAGTCCTCGCACACCGCGTGCACGAGGGTGCCGAAGTCGGAGGCGCGCCGGGTGTGCTCCTCGGCGGCGGCCGCGATGCGCTTCTGACTTCCCCACCGGTCTCGCGTCACGCGCGAGATCTCCGTCTGGGCCCGGGCGGGGTTGCGATCGAGCCACGAGTACATCTCGAGTGCCCGCTTGGACGCCATCGCGGCGTACCAGCCCTGCAGATGGTCCTTGGCGCGCATCCCGGCGACCGTCGTGATCGACGGATAGACGAGAGGGCCGTCCGGCTCGAGGCGGTACATGCGGCCGCGGGGGGTGTCCGCGCTGAGCTTGGGTGTGGTCATGGATCCTCGGAGACGGCAGGGCGGGGCGGAGCAGGGCAGGGCAGGGCCTTGTGAGGCGGGCAGCTCCCCCAGGCTACGCGCCCGACTCCCCGCCACCGAACAGGAGCTCCTCGGCGATGCCGCGCGCGTGACGTGTCACGCGCAGATACGTCTCCTCGATGCCCGCCGCCGTGCCCGTCTCCCCCTGGACCACGCGCGCCGCGGCCTGCAGCTCGGTGCGGTCGAGCGGGAGGATGTCGGACTCGCGTCCCTTCCACAGGAACAGGGCGCGCCGCAGCCCCCACGCGAGGGACCAGGCCTCGGCGAGGTCGTCGGCCTGGCCGCGGCCGAGCAGTCCCTCGTCGGCCAGGATCCCGAGCAGGGCGAGCGTGCCCGTCGTGCCGCGCAGCCTCGCGCACGCGGAGCCGTGGTCCATCACGAGCAGCTGGGCCACCCACTCGACGTCGGTCATCGAGCCGCGTCCGAGCTTGAGGTGGCGTGACGGGTCGGCACCCCGCGGGAGGCGGCCGGACTCCACGCGCGCCTTCATGCGCACGATGTACCGCCGCTCGCGGACGGCGAGGCCGCCGCGCGGGTAGCGGTGGGAGTCCATGACCGCGGTCAGGCGCGCGGCGACGTCGTCGGACCCGACCACCACCCGGGCGCGCACGAGGGCCTGCTTCTCCCACGTCTCGGCGCTCTTGGCGTAGTAGTCGGTCCAGGACTCGACGGTGCGGGCGAGCACGCCGTTGCGGCCTTCGGGGCGCAGGTCGGCGCTCACTTTCATGTCCGCACCGGCCGAGGGCGCGTTGAGGATCTTCTGCACGGCCGAGGCGACCTTGACGCCGAGCTCGCCGGCCCGGTCCCCGGCCCCGCGGTCGTCGACCACGAACTGCACGTCGGCGTCCGAGGAGTACCCCATCTCCTTGGCGCCGAAGCTGCCGAAGGCGATCACGGCGAGGTCGATGCCGAGGCTCTCGAGGGCGGTCGCCGTCCGCGGGACCTCCTGGGACGCGCCCTCGGCCTCCTCCCCTGTTCCCCGCGCCGCCCGTTCGTCCACGAGGACCGTGTAGGCGGCCACGCGCACCCCCGCGCGCAGCACGGCCTCGGCGATGTCGGTGAGCGCGGCGGCCACGGCCGGCGGGTCGATCAGGTGCACCAGGTGCGCCATGGCCACGCGCAGCAGCTCGCGGCGACGGGTGCGCCGCAGCACGTCGGTCGCGGCCTGGGCCGTGTCGACGCGCCGGATCACGGCGTCGAACTCGGAGAGCAGCTCGTCGCGGTCGAGCGGCCGCAGCTCGTCGTCGCGCGCCAGCCAGCGCACGGCCTCGGGGATCTGCTCGAGCTGCTGGCCCACGTACCGGGAGTCCGCGAGCACGCGCGTGAGGCGCTGGGCGGCGACGCCCGAGTCGCGCAGCATGCCCATGTACCAGTGGGCCGAGCCCACCTGCTCGGACAGGCGCCGGAAGGCGATCAGCCCCATGTCGGGGTCGATGCCGTCGGCGAACCACTCGAGCAGGCTCGGCAGCAGCTGGCGCTGGATCGCGGCGCGCCGCGAGATCCCCTCGGTGAGCGCCTCGATGTGGCCGAGCGCCCGTCGCGGGTCGCGATAGCCGATCGCCGCGAGCCGGGACGCGGCGGCCTCCGGCGACAGCCGCACCTGGCCGTCGGACAGGGTCGAGGCGGTGACCAGGAGGGGGCGGTAGAAGATCTCCTCGTGGAGGTGGCGCACCCGGCGCCGGGTCCGCTCATACACGAACACGAAGTCCTCGGGCGCCAGGCGGAGGCTGCGGGCGAGCCGGCGGATGTCGGCGGGCGCGGTCGGCAGCACGTGGGTGCGGCGCATGCGGTGCAACTGCAGGCGGTGCTCGACCGTGCGCAGGAAGCGATAGGCCTCGTCGAGCTCCGCGGCGGGCCGGCGGCCGATGTAGCCGCCGTCGCGCAGGGCCGCGAGGGCGGGCAGGGTCCCGCGGGCGCGGATCGACTCGTCGTGGCGCCCGTGGACCATCTGCAGCAGCTGCACGGTGAACTCGACGTCGCGCAGGCCGCCGGGGCCGAGCTTGAGGTTGCGCTCGACCTCGCCGCGCGGGATGTGGTCGATGACGCGCCGCCGCATGGCCCGGGAGTCCTCGACGAAGGAGTCGCGGGTCGAGGCCTGCCAGACCTGCGGGGAGACCATGTCGACGAAGTCCTGGCCGAGCTCGAGGTCCCCGGCGGCCGGGCGCGCCTTGAGCAGCGCCTGGAACTCCCACGACTTGGCCCACTGGCGGTAGTAGCGGCGGCACGAGTCGAGGGTCCGGGCGAGCGGACCGTCCTTGCCCTCGGGCCGCAGGTTCGCGTCGACCTGCCAGAGCGACCCCTCGGCGGTGCGGTCGGCGCACACGCGTGCGATCTCGCGCCCGAGCGCCGCGGCGACGGCGATCAGCGCGTCCTCGTCCCCGGAGGTCTCGCCGTCCGCCGCCCCCTCGGCGGTGCGCGGCTCGGCGACGTAGATGACGTCGACGTCGGAGATGTAGTTGAGCTCGCGGGCCCCCGTCTTGCCCATCGCGAGGATCGCCAGGCGCACGCCCTCATGGCCCTCGACGCCCGCCCGCGCGATCGCGAGGGCCGTCTCGAGGGACGCGTCGGCGAGGTCGGCGAGGGCGCGGGACACGTCGGGCTGCACGTCGATCGCCCGCTCCGCGGTCAGGTCGGCCACGGCGATCTGCAGGAGGCGCTCGTGGTAGGCCACGCGCAGGGCGTCCCGGGCCTCGCGCCCGTCGAGCGCGGAGACCGGCGGATCGGCCTCCGGGTCCGCGCCGACGGCGCGCAGCAGGTGCGCGCGCACCTGCTCTCGCGGCATCGTCTCGCCCGTGCGGTCCCCGAGCGCTTCGAGACGTTCGGGATGGCGGGCCAGGAAGTCCCCCAGGGCGACCGAGGAGCCCAGCACGGTCACGAGGCGCGAGCCCGCCGAGCCCTGCTCGCCGACCGAGCCGAGCAGGGCGTCGACGTCGATCCCCGCCTCCTGGTCGGCGCGGGCGGCCTCGGCCACGCGGAGCAGCCCCAGCAGCGCCTCGTCGGCGTCGGCGGTGTGCCCGATGGCCTCGGCCCCCGCCGCGTCGAGCCCGCGCAGCGCGCGGTCGCCCAAGAAGCGCTGGGCCCGATCCGTGTCCCCGAAGCCGGCCCGCGCGAGCGCGCCGGTGCTCATCTGCCCGACCATGGCCTCAGATCCGATAGAAGGTGGCGTCGAGCTCGACCGAGGTCACCTGCTCGCGATAGCGGTCCCACTCGACGTGCTTGTTGCGCAGGAAGTACTCGAAGACCTGCTCGCCCAGGGTCTCGGCCATGAGCTCGGAGGACTCGAAGGTCTCGAGCGCCCGGAACAGGTCGGTCGGCAGCGGCTCGTAGCCGAGCGCGCGCCGCTCCCGGTCCGTCAGCTGCCAGACCGTGTCCTCCGCGCCCTCGGGCAGGTCGTACTCCCCGTCGATGCCGGCGAGACCCGCGGCCAGCAGCACCGCGAACGCGAGGTAGGGGTTGGCGGCCGAGTCGGCGCCGCGGAACTCGACGCGTGAGCTCGTGCCCTTGGTGGGCTTGTGGAACGGGACCCGCACGAGCGCCGAGCGGTTGTTGTGGCCCCAGCACACGTAGCTCGGCGCCTCCTGCGCGCCCCACAGGCGCTTGTAGGAGTTCACGAACTGGCTCGTGACCGCGCAGTACTCGGGGGCGTGGCGCAGCAGCCCCGCGATGAACTGGCGCCCGGTGCGGGAGAGGCCGTACTCGGCGCCGGGCTCGTGGAAGGCGTTGCGCCCGTTCTGGAACAGCGACAGGTGGGTGTGCATGCCCGAGCCCGGGTTGTCGATCATCGGCTTGGGCATGAAGGTCGCGACCTGGCCCATCGAGAGCGCGACCTCCTTGACCACGGTGCGGAAGGTCAGGATGTTGTCGGCGGTCGTGAGCGCGTCGGCGTAGCGCAGGTCGATCTCGTTCTGGCCCGGGCCGTTCTCGTGGTGGGAGTACTCGACCTGGATGTTCATGGCCTCGAGGTACTGGATCACCGTGCGCCGGAAGTCCTGTCCGCTCGCGCGGTGGACGTGGTCGAAGTAGCCGGCGCTGTCGACGGGGCGCAGCGGCTGCCCGGGCTCGTAGCCCCGCTCGAACAGGTAGAACTCGATCTCGGGATGGGTGAAGAACTCCAGGCCCTTGGCCTCGGCGCGCGCGATCGCGTCCTTGAGCACGCGGCGCGGGTCCGACGCGGCCGGCTGGCCGTCGGGGGTGAGCACGTCGCACATCATGCGGCCGGTCCCGGCCACCTCGCCGCGCCACGGGAGCAGCTCGAACGTCGCCGGGTCGGGACGCAGCAGCATGTCCGACTCGTACTCGCGGGTGAGGCCCTCGATCGCCGAGCCGTCGATGCCGATGCCCTCGGTGAAGGCGTTCTCGAGGTCCGACGGGGAGATCGCGATCGACTTGAGCGTGCCCAGCACGTCGCAGAACCACAGCCGCACGAAGCGGATGTCCCTCTCCTCGACCGTGCGGATGACGACGTCCTGGTGGCGTTCCATGGGACCAGTCTGCCGCAGCAGGCCCGCTCACGACGACGGGCCGCCCCTCCCGCAGGGGAGGGACGGCCCGTCGAGCGGGGCGGAGCCGATCAGAGCTGCGCCTCGAGGTACCACTTGCCGTCGTCGCCCTTGATGTTGGGGTAGGGCATGTCCTGGCCCTGGATCGACACCATGATGGTGCCGTCGCCGTTGTCGCGCGCCTCGAGCAGGTCGGGCGTGACCTGGGCGGCGAGCTCGGGCGAGATCTGGTCGACGTTCGGGTCGGAGCTCGCGCCCTCGGCGCACTGCTTGACCAGGTCGTCGGTCATCGGCTGCTTCGAGCCGGGCAGCACCACGAGGCGGCACGCGCCCTCGTAGTCCTTGTTGCCCACGGCCGTGTAGAAGTCGATCCAGTTCTGCTTCGCGGCGTTGAGGTCGTCCTCGGTGACGGGGGCGGCCGCCTCGCTCGTCGCGGGCGCGGCCGACTCGGTCTCGCTCTCGGTGGCGCTGGGCTCGGCCGACTCCGACTCGGTCGCGGACTCGCTCGCCGAGGTCGTCTCCGCGGCGGCCGAGGTGGTCTCGTCGGCCGTCACGGTGCCGCCGCCACCGCAGGCGGCGAGCGAGATCGCGATGGCGGTGCCGCCGAGGCCGAGAACGGCGGCACTGCGGATCGAACGGATCGTGGTGATCATGGTGGTTCTCCCTCGAGGCGTGTGGTCCCCGTCATACGACGGCATGGGGGATGATGTCACGTATTCCGGCCTCGCACCAACCAGGAGAGCCCTCATGAACGCCCCCACCGATCCGTCCCGCCCCGCCCGCGTGCGCATCCGCCACCTCCAGGACGCCAAGGACACGGGCCGCCGCTTCGCGATGCTGACCTCGTACGACCAGTTCTCCGCGAGGATCTTCGAGAGCGCCGGCATCGACGTGCTGCTGGTCGGGGACTCCGTGGGCACGACGGTCCTCGGCTACGACTCCACGGTGCACACGACCCACCAGGACATGCTCACGTTCACGGGCGCGGTCGCGCGCTCGGTGACCCGTCCGCTCGTGGTCGCGGACCTCGCCTTCGGCTCCTACCAGACCTCCGTCGCGGACGCCGTCACCCACGGCGTCGAGCTCATGCGGGCGGGGGCCCACGCCGTCAAGCTCGAGGGCGGCCACGCGATCACCGACCGGGTGCGCGCGCTCGTCGACGCGGGGATCCCCGTCATGGGACATCTCGGCTTCACCCCGCAGTCGGTCCATGCGCTCGGCGGCCACCGGGTCCAGGGCCGCGACCACGCCTCGGCCGACCGGCTCGCCGACGAGGCCCTCGCGCTGCAGGAGGCGGGCGCGTTTGCGGTCGTGCTCGAGCTGGTCCCGGCCGCGGTGGCCGAGCGGGTCACGGAGATCCTGCAGATCCCCACGATCGGGATCGGCGCGGGGCCCGCGTGCGACGGCCAGGTCCTCGTGTGGCAGGACATGGCGGGCCTGTCGGACTTCCGCGGGGCCTTCGTGCGGCGCTTCGCCGAGATCGGCGACGACCTCCGGCGTGCGGCCACGGCCTACCGGGAGAACGTCGAGGGCCGCCGCTACCCGGGCGCCGAGCACTCCTTCGAGTGACGCCTCAGCCCTGCTCGCCCTTCCAGGCGGCGTCCTCGTCGTCCCACGACTCGTTGCGCTGCGCGGCGATCTGAAGGGCCCGCGCGGCCTCCTCGCGCGTCGCGTAGGGGCCCATGAGCTCGTTGCTCGGCGACTGCGGCCCCTCCTCGACCTGCTTCGTCTCGAGGTTGAAGTAGTAGTCCATGGCCGTCCTCCTGGATCGGGTGCACGCGGCCGGTCGTATGCCGGACCGGCCGCGATGAGACGATGAGACACTGGTGGCCATGACTGTAGAGCACGGCGCATCGCACGAGCCATGGCTGCGTCCCGCGGGACGCGCCCTCATCACTCCCGGCACCCTCTCCCCGATCCGGTCGGTCCCCGCCTCGATCGAGCGGCCGGAGTACGTCGGCAAGGACGAGGCCGCCTCGGACGACGTGGGCCCCTTCGTGCAGAGCGCCTCGGTCATCGAGCGGGTGCGCGAGGCGTCCCAGATCGCGGCCCTCGCGCTGCAGGCGGCCGGCGAGGCCGCGGAGCCGGGCGTGACGACCGACCGGATCGACGAGATCGTGCACGACGTGCTGGTCTCCCACGGCGCCTACCCCTCCACGCTCGGCTACCTCGGCTACCCCAAGTCGTGCTGCACGAGCCTGAACGAAGTGATCTGCCACGGGATCCCCGACTCCACCGTGATGGAGGAGGGCGACATCCTCAACGTCGACGTCACCGCGTTCATCCACGGCGTGCACGGCGACACCAACGCGACCTTCCCGGTCGGCGAGGTCGACCCGCATGCGGCGGACCTCATCGAGCGCACCGAGGAGGCCATGTGGCGCGGCATCCGCGCGGCCAAGCCCGGGCGGCAGGTCAACGTCATCGGGCGCGTGGTCGAGAAGTACGTGGGCCGTTTCGGCTACGAGTCGGTGCGCGACTACACCGGCCACGGCGTCGCCGAGGGCTTCCACAACGGCCTCGTGATCCCCCACTACGACTCCGCGCCCCTGTTCGACGACATCGTCGAGCCGAACATGACGCTCACGGTCGAGCCCATGGTCACGCTCGGCTCGCAGGCGTGGGAGCAGTGGGACGACGGGTGGACGGTCGTGACCGCCGACCGCTCGTTCACGGCCCAGTTCGAGCACACCTTCCTGATCACCGACGGCGGGTACGAGACCCTCACCGTCGTCTGATCGACGAACCGGCGCCGCACGAGGCGGCGCCATCTGGAACACTGACAGGCACGTCCCTCACCGTGCGGCTACGGAGCCGCCGACTCCCTCAGGAGAAGCCATGAGCAAAGCAGCGTTCGGCATCGACATCGGCGGCAGCGGCATCAAGGGCGCCCCGGTCGACCTCAAGAAGGGCGAGCTGTCCGCGGACCGCCTGCGGATCCCGACCCCGCAGCCCTCGACCCCGGAGGCCGTGGCCGACACGGTCGCCGAGCTGCTCGACGCCTTCACGATCGACGACGACCTGCCCGTGGGCGTCACCTTCCCCGCGGTCATCCAGCACGGCGTGGCGATGACGGCCGCGAACGTCGACAAGTCGTGGATCGGCACCGACGTTGACTCCCTGCTCACCGAGCGCACGGGCCACGACGTGTTCGTGGTCAACGACGCCGACGCCGCCGGCATCGCCGAGATGGAGTTCGGCGCCGGCCACAAGGTCAAGGGCGTCGTGCTCATGACGACGCTCGGCACCGGCGTGGGCACCGCGCTCTTCAACGACGGCGAGCTCGTGCCCAACACCGAGCTGGGCCACATCCCCTTCGACGGCGAGGCCGAGGACTGGGAGAAGCACGTCGCGGACTCGGCGCGCACGCGCGACGAGCTGGACTGGGAGGCATGGGCCGAGCGCCTGCAGGGCTACTACTCGGTGCTCGAGCTCCTGTTCAGCCCCGACCTCATCATCGTCGGCGGAGGGGTCTCCAAGAAGCACAAGCACTTCCTGCCGCTGCTGGACCTGCGGGCCCCGATCGTGCCGGCCCAGACCCGCAACGAGGCCGGGATCATCGGCGCCGCGGCCCTTGCGCGCGCCGCGCACAAGAAGGCCAAGAAGCACGCGAGCTGAGCGGGCCGGGGCGCGTCCGCGCACGGCACGCACCCCGGGGGGCGGACCAGCCGGCCTGTAAGCCGGGTTCTGTGATCGGCAGTCATCCATCTCGGATCGCCGTCGCCGACGATCTCCAGCGGTCCACCCGGGGACTCGGGCCGGCGCCCTCGGACATCCCCTGTCTGACCTTGCTCCCGGTGGGGTTTGCCGTGCCGGTCGTGTCACCACGACCGCGGTGGTCTCTTACACCACCCTTTCACCCTTACCGGGCCCCGCAGGCGGGGCTCGGCGGTCTGCTCTCTGTGGCACTGTCCCGCGGATCGCTCCGGGTGGGCGTTACCCACCACCGTGCCGGATGGAGCCCGGACTTTCCTCGGCCCCGACGCTCATGCCTCGGGGACGCGACTGCCCGGCCGACTGGTCCGCCCGGGAGTCTACGCCGGCCCTCCCGCTGTCTCGCGCTGACGTGCGGAAGCTCTCGGCGCCGCGCCGAGTGCTCGCCCTCTCGCCCTGGGAGGATGGCCGGGTGCTCCTGCTGCTCCCCCCGTCCGAGACCAAGACCCGCCCCGACGAGCACGCCCCCGTGCTCGACCTCGAGGCGCTCGCCCACCCGCAGCTGACGTCGGCCCGGCGCACGGTGCTGCGCGCGGTCGCCCGCACCACCGCGGGACGCGGCGCGGCCGAGCATCTGGGGGTACCTCCGTCCGCACCGGAGCTCGTGGACCGGATGGCGCGGATCGAGGCCGAGCCGGCCGGCCCCGCCCTCGGCGTTTACTCCGGGGTGCTGTACGACCAGCTCGACCCCTCCGCGGCGGTCCCCCGGGACCGCCGCGTCCTGGTCGCGAGCGCCCTGCTGGGCCTCGTCGACGCCGCGCACGATCGGATCCCCGCCTACCGCCTCTCGGCGTCCTCGCGTCTGCACCGGCTGGGCACGGCGGGACCCTGGTGGTCCGCGCAGCTGCGCCCGCTGCGCTTGGCCCTGCTCGAGCGCGAGGCCGACGACGCCTCGCCGCTCGTGATCGACGCCCGCTCGGGCGCCTACCGGTCCATGCTGCCGCTGCGCACGGGCCACGGCGTGCGCGTGCTCGCCGTCTCCCCCGTCCAGCAGCGCGGGGAGACGCGCACGGTCATCTCGCACGACGCGAAGCGGTATCGGGGCCTCGTCACGCGCGAGCTGCTCGCCACCGCGGAGCCGCCCGCCGACGCCGACGCCCTCGTCGACCTGCTGCGCCCGCGCCTGGCCTCGCTGAGCGGCGCCGGAGGCCGCGGCCTGCGCGTCGAGCTCGACGGGGACCGGCTCGTCATCGTCGATCCCGTGGAGTGAGCGGCCGCGGGCCCGGGCCCGTCGTCCTCTCAGCGCACGGCGTCGAGCACGGCGCGCACCGCGGCCGCCGTCGCCTCGAGATCCCCGCGCGCGTCGACGACGTGCAGGCCGGGACGCTGCGCGCGCACCGCCGTGAGGGACTCGAGCAGGCGGGGCGCGTCGTCCGGGCCGACGAGCCGCGCGTTGACCCGCTGCTCGGGACGCTCGGGGCGCCGGGCCCGGGCGTCGAGCCGGGCGCGCAGCGTGGCCTCGTCGACGTCGAGCAGGATCTCGACCCAGCTCGCGTCCGCGGCGGCGGCCACGGACGCGAGCTGGTCGAGGAAGGCGGGGCGGGCGACGTACTGGCCCACGAGGACGTCACGACCGCTCGCAAGCTGTGCCGCGGCCAGGGCGAGGGCGAGCTCCCGCGCGTGCAGGCCCGCGCGGTCGAGCTCCTCGTCCCACCGACCCAGCGCATGCTTGAGCTGGTCGACGTCGAGCGCGAGGGCGAGCGGGGCGTCCTCGGCCAGATGGCGCGCCAGGGTGGACTTGCCCGCGCCGGGCGGCCCGTTCAGCAGCACGAGCCGCGCCCTTCTCATCCGACCCTGCCCGACCAGGGATCGGTCGACGCCTCGCTCACGTGGACCGCGAGCTCGGGGAGCACGTCGGCGAGGAGCTCGCGCGCGAGCGGGAGCCACAGCGCCTCGGAGGCGCTGTGGGCGACGTCGATCAGGGCGGGCACGGCGTCGGCGTCGGCGGCCGACTCGACGTGCTCGAGCGCCGGGTGATGACGCAGGTCGGAGGTCACGTAGACGTCGGCGCCGCTCGCGGCCGCGTCGGCGAGGCACGAGTCCCCCGCGCCGGGACAGACCGCGACCCGGTGCACGGGGCGCTCGGCGTCGCCGGTCCAGCGCACCCCCTGGGCGGTCGCGGGCACGGTCGCGGCGATCCGGGTCGCGAGCTCGCGCACCGTGGTGACGGCCGGCAGGGAGCCGACGGCGCCGAGCCCCACGAGACGCGAGCCGTGAGCGGCCACGGTCTCCTCGCGGGCCGAGGGCCCGGCGGCCAGCGGGCCGACGTCGTGCAGGTCGAGGGCGCGGATCCACGCGCCGACGGTGCCGAGGCTCGAGCGGTCGACGTTCGTGTGCCCGCACCACAGCGCCGTCCCGGAGCGGATCAGCCCGGTGACCGCGGCGCCCTTGCCGGTCGTCGTGGGCAGAGCGCTCGCGCCGCGCAGCAGGAGCGGATGGTGGGTCACGAGCAGGTCGTGCCCGGCGGCCTCGCGGACGACGTCGAGCGTCGGGTCGACCGCGAGCAGGACGCTGCGCACGGGCGCGGCGGGGTCACCGACGACGAGGCCGACCCGGTCCCAGTCCTCGGCCCATGCGAGCGGGTACGTCTGCTCGAGCACCCCGACGACGTCGCCGAGGGTGCGCGGCGAGGCGTCCGCCACGGCGCTCAGGCCCCGCGCCGGTCGATCGCGGCCTGGGCCTCGACGAGCGCGGCCCGGTAGGCCTTCCAAGCCATCAGCACGCACTTGACGCGGCCGGGGAACTTCGAGGCACCGAGCAGCGCGACGCCGTCGCCGATCAGCTCCTCGTCGCCCGGGTCCTTGCCGCGCGAGGCCATCGACAGCTCGAAGCTGTCGGCGATCTCGTTGGCGTGGTGCACGCTCTGCTCGCGGAGCAGGTCGGCCAGGATCGAGGCGGAGGCCCTGGACATCGCGCAGCCCTGGGCGTCATAGCTGACGTCCTGGATCGTCGCGGTCTCGTCGGAGCCCGTCAGGTGCAGGCGCAGCGTGATCTCGTCTCCGCACGTGGGGTTGACGTGATGGACCTCGGAGTCGAAGGGCTCGCGCAGCCCGGCGTGCTGGGGCCGCTTGTCGTGCTCGAAGATGATCTCGGTGTAGAGGGAGTTCAGGTGGGTGCTGGTCATGGTGGGTACCGCTGTCACTCGAATCGCTGGAAGAAGTCGACGACCTGGCCCATGCCCTCGATCAGGGCGTCGACCTCGGCCTCGGTGGTGTAGACGGAGAAGCTCGCCCGGGTCGAGCCGGGGATCCCGTAGCGCCGGTGCAGGGGCCATGCGCAGTGGTGGCCCACGCGCACCTCGATGCCCTGGGCGTCGAGCACCTGCCCCACGTCGTGAGGGTGGCGACCGGCGAGCGTGAAGGCGACCGCTCCGAAGCGGTCGGGCGCGGCGTCGCGGCCGATGATGCGCACGCCGTCGATGCCCTGCAGCCCGGCGACCGCACGATGAGTGAGCACCTGCTCGTGCGCGGCGACCGCCTCCATGCCGAGGGCGTCGAGGTAGTCGCACGCGGCGGCGAGGCCCACGGCCTGGGAGACCATGGGGGTCCCGGCCTCGAAGCGGGCGGGCGGCTCGGCGTAGGTCGAGCCCTCCATGTGGACCATCTCGATCATGGAGCCGCCCGTGAGGAACGGCGGCATCTGGGCGAGCAGCTCGTAGCGGCCCCACAGCACGCCGATGCCGGTGGGACCGAGCATCTTGTGCCCGGAGAACGCCGCGAAGTCCACGTCGAGGGCGGCGACGTCCACGGGCATGTGCGGCACGCTCTGACATGCGTCGAGGACGACGAGGGCGCCGACGCTGCGGGCCTTGGCCACGAGCAGGTCGACGGGGTTGATGGTCCCGACGACGTTGGACTGGTGGGTCAGGGCGAACACCTTGGTGCGCTCGGTCAGGAGCGCGTCGAGGTCGGTCAGGTCGAGCCGGAAGTCGTCGCCGAGCGGGATCCAGCGCAACGTCGCGCCCGTGCGGCGCGCGAGCTCCTGCCACGGGACGAGGTTGGCGTGGTGCTCCATTTCGGTCACCAGGATCTCGTCGCCCTCGCCGACCACGAGGCCCTCGGGCACGCCGGGGCCGCCGTTGCCGAGGGAGTAGGCGACGAGGTTGAGGGCCTCGGTCGCGTTCTTGGTGAACACGATCTCGTCCGGGCGCGGGGCGCCCACGAAGGCGGCGACGCGCTCGCGGGCGCTCTCGTAGGCCTCGGTCGCGGCCTCCGCGAGCTGGTGGGCGCCGCGTTTGACGGCGGCGTTGCCGGTGCGCAGGAACGCGGCCTCGGCCTCGATCACCTGCTCGGGTCGCTGGCTCGTGGCGCCGGAGTCGAGGTAGACGAGGGGGCGCTCGTCGGCGAGGGTCCGCCGCAGGATCGGGAAGTCCTCGCGGATCCTCTCGACGTTCAGCGCGGAAGGGGTGCCGGTCATGCCGAGTGGGCCTCCTGGGCAGGGGTGCGGTCGGTGGCGACGAGGGGCTGGCGCGGGCGCGCCGCGGCGGGTCCCGGGGCTCGTCGGGAGGGCTCCTCGCCCCGCCTGGCCAGTATAGGAACGCCCCGGCCTGGGATACCGTGACGGGAGCCTCATCGGGCGTGAACGAGAGCTGCTGTCCGCTGTCGGCGGACGGGCCGGGCGCGAGGGCCTTCCTCGAGCGGCGGGCCGGGCGGCGTCCGTGCCGGGGCACCGCCCCGACCCCCCGAGGAGCCCGCCGTGCAGTCCTGGATGCGGATCCAGTTCTTCCTGTTCTTCTTCAGCTGGACCACGTTCGTGTCCTACTGGGCGCCGATCTTCACCGATCGGGGCTTCGACGCGAACCAGATCGGCCTGTCGATCACCGTCTCCCTCGTGACCCGCGCCCTCGCCGTCGTCACCCTCTTCCCGCTCGTCAACCGGGTGGTCCCGATGGGGCGGATCACGCGAGTGCTGCCATGGCTGTGCCTCGTGGTGGCCGTGTGCTTCGTGCCGCGCACGTCGTTCACGGGGCTGATGGCCGTCTCCGCGGTCTTCGGGGTGCTGTACCCGACCGCGATGCCGGTGCTCGAGACGACCGCCTCGCTCGGGGCGCAGCGCCGGGTGCTGGCGTACGGGCCCACGCGCATGTGGGGATCGATCGGCTTCATCGCGGGCGCCGCCGTGGACGGCGCGGTGTCCTCGTGGCTCGGCATCGGGGCGCTGCTCTGGGTGTTCATCCTGGCGCTGCTCGCGATGGCGTGCGCGGCGCTGCTCCCGATCGGCGACGAGGTCGTCGCGGCCCAGCGCTCGGGCTCGCTCGGCGCCTGGGGGCCGCTGCTGACCCACCGCGTGTTCATGCTCGCGCTGCTGGCCTCCGTGCTCGTGCAGAGCTCGCACGCCGCCTACTACGCCTTCGGCACGCTCCGCCTGGACCGCCTCGGCGCCCCGGCGGCGCTGATCGCGGTCTTCCTCATGCTCGCTCCCCTCGCCGAGCTGATCGTCTTCCGCCTCACCGGCGCGGTCGCGGAGCGCTGGTCGCTCGCCGCGCTCATGGGGACGGCCGTGGCCGGCTCGGTCGTGCGCTGGGCGGTGTGGACCCTCTCGCCCTCGGTGCCGGTGCTGCTCGGCATGCAGGCGCTGCACGGGCTGACCTTCGGCATGATGCAGGTCGCCTTCGTGCAGACCCTGCGCCGGCACATCGACCCGACGCTCGTCGCGCCCGCGCAGGGGCTCTACGCGGCGCTCGGCACGGGCGGCGGGACGGCCGTCATGACGGCGGTCGCGGGGCACTGGTTCGATCTCTCCCCCGCCCTCGCCTTCGGGGCCATGGCGGTGTGCGCGGCGCTCGCCGCACCCCTCGTCCTGGCGCTCGGACGGGGCGAGAGGGTCGTGACGCGCCCGATGTGAAGCATCTCGCAGAAGATGCACAGAATCGACACAGAATGCCCCTGAACTGCGCCACTGCGGGGTCGTTCACCTCCCGTTCACCTGGGCGTCATGAGGGGGTCAGACCCCCATCCGACCAGGACATTCAGGGGGTTCTACGCGCGTCGAAGCGGGCCTACTCTGACAGGGACGCGGAGCAACCGCGCCCACCTCTTCCAGGAGACCAAGTGCTCACCTCAACTCTCGTGATCGTGGCCATCGTGATCATCACGGCCCTGGCCTTCGACTTCACCAATGGGTTCCACGACAGCGCCAATGCGATGGCGACGTCGGTCGCCACGGGCGCACTGAAGCCCCGGGTCGCCGTCGCCCTCGCGGCCGTGCTCAACGTCGCCGGTGCGTTCATGTCCACCGAGGTCGCCAAGACCATCTCCTCGGGCATCGTCGACGACACCCTCATCACGCCGATCATGGTGTTCGCCGGTCTCACGGGCGCGATCCTGTGGAACCTGCTCACCTGGCTGCTGGGCATGCCGTCGAGCTCGTCCCACGCCCTGTTCGGCGGCCTGATCGGCGCCGTGCTCGTCTCGGCGGGCGTCGCGGGCGTCCACTTCGGCGTCATCATCTCCAAGATCCTCCTGCCCGCCCTCGCCGCTCCTCTCGTCGCCGGCATCGCCGCCGCGATCGCCACCCGCCTGGCCTACCGGATCACGCCGGACGCCGAGGGCAAGTCCTCGGGCATCTTCCGCCACGGCCAGACCATCTCCGCCTCGATGGTCGCGCTCGCCCACGGCACCTCCGACGGCCAGAAGACCATGGGCGTCATCACCCTCGTCCTCGTCGCCGGCGGCTTCCAGGCCAGCGGCACGGCTCCGCAGCTGTGGGTCATCCTGTGCGCCGGCCTCGCGATCGGCCTGGGCACCTACTCGGGCGGCTGGCGCATCATGCGCACGCTCGGCAAGGGCCTCGTCGACATCAAGGCCCCCCAGGGCTTCGCGGCCGAGACCTCGACGACCGCCGCGATCCTCGCCTCGAGCCACCTCGGCTTCGGCCTCTCGACCACGCACGTGGCCTCCGGCGCGATCATGGGCTCCGGGGTCGGGCGCAACGCCGCCGAGGTCCGCTGGGGCGTGGCCGGCCGCATGGCGATCACCTGGCTCGTGACCCTCCCGGCCGCCGCCGCGGTGGGCGCCGTCGCCGCCGCGATCACGCTGCTCGGCCCGATCGGCGTCGGCATCGTCCTGGCCCTGCTGGTCGTAGGCGTCGTGGCCGTGCTCGTGGTCGCCAACCGCCACAAGGTCACGGCCGACAACGTGCACGAGACCCACGAGGTCCCCGTCACGTCGTCCACCTCCGCCCCGACCCCCACCCACGCCTGATCCGCGACCGGTTCTCAGGAGCTCTCATGCACATCGATTTCGCCGCCCTCGGCCTCGTGGCCGTCGTCACCCTCGTCTCCGCGGTCGTCCTCGTTTCCGTCGTCTCGATCGGGGCCCGGCTGCTCGAGGCCGGCCCCTCGGGGGCCGTGAGCACCTCCCGCCGCATGGGCGGGTGGAGCATGTTCGCCCTCGCGGGTCTGGCCGTGCTGTTCGGCCTGTACCTCGTGATCCCCTACTTCCACGGCGGCTGACGACCCCGTCATCCTCCGTCCCGAACCCGGTCCTGCCCGTGCGGCAGCGGCCGGGTTCGTCGTCTCCGGCGCCCGACGCGTGGTGGCCCCGACCGCCCGGCGGCGCCGCGTGCCCGGTGGCGCTGCCCGCGGGCGGCCTGACAGGATCGGGGCATGTCCTCCGGAGCGTCCACGCTGTTCCTCGTCCTCGTCGGTCTCGCCCTGCTCGCGAGCCTGGTCGTGGTGCTCGTGCGCACGGCCGGACGCACCTCACGGCGGGACACGCGCGATGAGCCGGCCGCCCAGACCTGGAGTGCGGCGGTGCCCTGGCTGGTGGGTCTCGTGATCCTGCTGGTGGTCCTGGTCGGGCTGTACTGGCTGAGGACCTGAGCCGGGCAGGCCGATCGTCCCGGGCGCCTGCCCGGGACGATGCCACGATGAGCCCATGACCTCGCTCAACGACGTCCTTCCCGTCGACCGCACCGCACTGCTGACCACGCTCGGGCCCGACGGGCCACGCACCCGGCCGGTCGCGGTGCAGCCCGACCCGCTCGACGAGCCCGGCGTCGCCGCGGTGCTCACCCTCGCCCAGGCGCGCAAGGCCGCGGACGTGCGCGAGCGGCCCGCGGTGACCCTCGCCGGCGCGACGCCCGACGGCTTCTACGCGATCGAGGCGGATGCCGAGGTGGTCGAGGACCCTGCTCTCGTGGCCCGGGCGATGGCGCACTTCGTGGGCGGCGACGTACCGGAGGGCGGCGCGGGCGCGTCCGCGCACGAGGGCCCGGCGACCGTGCTCCTCCGGCTGCGACCGCGCGCCGCGAAGCGCTGGGTGGTGCACTCTCCTCGCCCCTTCGACAGCGACGTCGAGGACCTCGAGGTCTGAGCGCCCCCGCGGCGAGCTACCGGGCTCGCTGTGCCCGACGCGCGAGCAGGACACGTGCCACGAGCACGACCAGCGCGACGACGATGGCGATCTCGACGCCGTGCAGCGCGGGGCCGGTGAACACGGTCCATGACTCCGCGGCGGCCGTCTGCGCCAGGTCGCGGGGCAGTCCCAGCATCGCCCTCGAGGCGAGCGCGTGCTGCAGTCCGGCGAGGGCCGAGGGCAGCACCCACAGCAGCACGAGACTCGCGATCACGGCCGTGACCCGCACCGCTCCCACCATGCCGCACTAGGCGATCGCGATCCCGACGAGGACGGGCGCGAGCAGAGGCTGGACGCCGAGGGCGAGGGCGTCCTGGCCGACGATCGCGGCGACGAGGGTCGATGCCCACCAGGTGACGGTCAGAGCGCCCAGCGTGAGGCCGAGGAGCGCCCCGGGGGCCGGGGCGAGCGCGATGAGCACCGAGGCCAGCAGCCCGATGAGCATCGCCAGGAGCACGATCCCGGTGATCCCGACGAGGTAGATGCGCGAGTCGGTGCCCTGCCGTAGACCGCCCTGGACCACGGCGACGGTCTGGGCGAGTGCGATCAGCTGGACGAGCAGCATGCCGCCGATCACCTGAAGGGCGCTGCGCCGATCTCGCCGGGCCACGAGCCTTCGTGCCGCGAGACCGGCGAGCGCCGCGCCGAAGCCCAGGAGCGAGACGAGCATGGCCACGTAGTACTGGTTGAAGGGCAGCAGGACGCGCGGCATGTGCCGATCATCGTGTCGTCGGCCCACAGGTTCTGCAGCGGCAGCTCCATGCCGCCCAGGAGCCACGGCAGCAGGCCCACGACGGCGCAGCCGATGCCGAGCAGGGCCTCTGCGACCCGTGTGCCTCGTCCAACCGTCGATCGCGTCTGTGCCGTCACGGCAGCGACCCTACTGCCCGTCGGCGATCACCCCGAGGTTGTCGGTGGCGCGCAGGGCATCGATCAGCCACGTCGTGAGGACCGGGGCCTCGGCCGAGGCCGGTCCCCACACGAGGCCGAGCTCGCGGATGCGGACGCCCGCGCAGGCGAGCGCGGCGGCCGAGCGGGTGATGGCGCGCAGGGCCATCAGCTCCTCCCACCGCGGCGACGCGGGGTCGGCGGGAAAGGGCCCCTGCCAGAGCACGTCGGGCGACCAGAGCGCACCGGCGTCCGTCCACCGACGCCTCAGGAGCCCGAGTAGGGCGAGACCCAGCCGATCCTCCTCCTCGGCGAGGAGCGGCCCGCATGCGCGTGTCACGTCGATCCATGTGCTGAACGCTTCGTCCAGGCAGTCTCCCGGTGCCCCGCCATGCCGCGCCGCCGCGAGCACCAGGTCGGCGCCGTGAGCCGTGACATGGATCCACCCGACGTCGGGCGTCCACCCCGGCGGCCGACCACGAGCGATCACGGCCCACGCGGCTAGCAGACGCTGCAGAGGATCGGCCAGGTCCTCGGCCCTCAGGCGTGGACACTCCCGGGCGGCATCGAGATGGAGGATCGAGGCAGCGGCGATCAGACGGAAGGAGACGTTGACAGCATCATCGTCGAGTTCCGCTGTGACCCGCTCCCACGCCTCGAGGGTTCGTGAGCCGTCCGCGTCGTCCAGGACGTCTCGTTCCAGTCGGTCCACGGCAGCCTCCCGGACACGCTCATCCGAGGACCGGATGTCGTCGTCGAACATCGACGTTCTCCTCACTCGTGCTCCTCCACGCCTCAGCTCCGCTCCCGCGGGCCGAGGAGATCAGCACCGTCGACGTTGACGAGAAGATCGGCGCTGATCGGCGCGCCTTCCCGGATCACCGAGTAGTCGCCGTGCGGCTCGAGGATGATGCACTGGGCGTCGGCGGGCTGTGCGATCCCCGCCCGCCGCATGGCCGAGCTCAGGTCCGCCGGCGATGTGTGGGTGCGCCGACACGCAGCGGGGACCGGGCGCCCGTGTGCGAAGACGACGACGGGCCGGCCGCTGATGAGCCGTCGGGACGCCCACGTCCGCTCCACGGCGCCGAACACGGCCTCCATCCCCATCAGGGTGGCGAGTCCGATCACGCCGGCCGCGACCGTGGGCGGGTGCCCGAGGATGGCGCGCCCGGCGACGGCGCCGAGCATGATGACGACGAGCGTGTCGAAACCGCTCGTGACCGTGAGCACGCGCGACCCGAAGATCCGGACGAGGATCAGGAACACCACGTAGATGATCACGGCCGAGAGCATCACGACGGGGATGCGGTACAGCTCGATCCCCAGGTGCGTGACCAGGTACTCTCCCCATCCCTCCGGGGGCTGCATATCGATCTCCCCTCGCCGCGCACGCTCACCTGGAAGTGAACGATAGACCTCCCGCCCGCTCAGGCGACGAGCGGCTCCGGCTCCGCGGCCGGAGGCGCCGCGGGGGCGGCTCGGAAGACGCCCGCCCCGTGCCGCACGCGGAAGTAGACCAGGCACAGGGCGGTGAAGGGCAGCCCGAACCACGGCGCCGCGCTCTGGGCCGGGTCGAGCGCGACCCCCACGAGGGAGAGCCCCGGCAGCACGAGCGCGACGATCGGCACGACGGGGAACAGCGGGGACCGGTAGGCGAGGTCCTCGATCCGGCCGCCCTCGCGGACGAAGCGGCGGCGGAAGGCGATCTGCGAGGCGACGATCACAATCCACACCGCGACGACCGCGAAGCCCGCGATCGAGACGAGGGCGAGGAACAGACTGCCGGGCGCGATCACGCTCGACAGGAGCGAGGCGAGGCCGAAGAGGATCGAGACGCTCAGGGCGACGAGGGGGATCCCGCGGCGCGTGGTGCGGGCGAGCACCTGAGGGGCCTGCCCCTCCGCGGCGAGCGAGTGCAGCATGCGGGCACACGAGAACAGCCCGGAGTTGCCGGCCGAGAGCAGCGCCGTGATGATCACGACGTTCATGATGTCTCCGGCCGCCGGGAGACCCACGAGGTCGAAGACGGTGACGAACGGGCTCTCGTTCGTGCTGGCGGTGTCGAAGGGCACGATCGCGGCGATCACGGCGATCGCGCCGACGAAGAAGATGGTCAGGCGCAGCACGGCCGTGCGCACGGCTCGCGGGATCGCGCGCTGCGGGTCCTTCGCCTCCCCCGCCCAAGGACGGGTTTCCACGTCCATTTGCGAACTGTGTTGCGTGCAGCTCGTAGTTCTTGGGGATGCCGTAGGTACTGGTGAGGTGGGCACGCCAGGAGAGGACGTTGCTGAGGGCCTGGCGCCAGTGGTCGAATGCAACGGTGACCCAGCTGTAGGTGGCGAAGCCCGTGTGCTCGGTGCCAGAGTCATCGACATAGATGAAGCGTGGCGGTCGAGCAGGAGTGTTCACGCTGACACCCTATGGGGAGCGAGACGCCGGCGGGCGGCGGATACCGGCGTCGATATCGCCGTGCAGGCCTACTGCAAGATCAAGAGCCGCTGAGCTCACCGCGGCGAGGGCTAGCGGAGGGTCCGTCGCTCGGCTGTATGCGGCCGGGTCGGAGGCCGGCGCTCTGGGCCTCCGGTCGGCCAGACGCGCGGACGATCTCCTGCCCCATCGCCTTCGCATCCTCGCCGGTCAGCACCCTGTGCAGACCGGAGAACCCTTCGGGTGTGGCCATGGCTTCTGCTCCATTCGATCAGTTGTGCTCGAGGTCAGATCGGTGCGATCAGGGAAGGATCGGAGCGGTCAAGGCCGCGGACGCTGTTGACCTGCCGATCTACGGGGCGGGTGACGAGCTGCCCCGCGATCGTGGACGAGGAGTCCTCGAGCTGCGCGAGCAGCGGCGCCTTCTGGTCGGCCTCGAGCTTCCCGGGGGAGAGCCACTCCTCGATCGCGTCCTCGGTCAGGAAGGTCGGCATCCGGTCGTGGACCTCGCCGCCGGCATCCCGCGCGTCGCGCGTGATCACCGTGAAGGACACGTCCCATACGTCGCCCTCGGCCTTCCAGGCGGCCGTGAGACCGGCGGCGTGCAGCAGCTCCCCGTCAGGGTGGTGGATGAAGTACGGATCCTTGCCGCCGTCGGCAGCCTCGACCCACTCGTAGTAGCCGGTCATCGGGATCACGGCCCGGGAGCTCGAGAACGCGCCGCGGAACATGCCGTTGCTGCTCACGGTCTCCAGGCGTGCGTTGATCGGCCGAGGGCCCGTGTCCTTCGCCCAGGACGGGTGCAGTCCCCAGCGGGCGAGCTCGAGGGTGCGGTGCTTCGCTCCGTCGTCGTCGACGAACTCGCGCACCACGGGAGCCTTCGTGCGCGGTGCGATGCTGTAGGTCGGCTCCCACTGAGCTGCTCGGTCATCGCTCGTGGCGACGTACGAGTGCAGCAGCCCGTCGCCGTCGAACGCCAGCGTGAATCGTCCGCACATGGTGAGTCCCTCCTCGAGCCTGGGCCCAGTGTGGTGCACAGGACGGCGTGTTCCCAAGGGCCCGCCCGTGACAGGGGATCCTCCGTGCTCTACGATGGGGGTATCGCCTCACCATTGCGGTGGTGTTGGAAGTAAGCCTCAGGAGATCCTGCCGGACGACAGGGCCTGGGGCTTGCGTCATGTCTGGGGTCGCTCATCGATCTCGGTGATGTGGATCCGTTCCTCGATCTCTTCGAGCCAACGCCCCTCCCCGGTGCGTGAGGACGTCAGAGCGCCGCAGAGTGCGTCAGGGATTCAGAGCAGGGGTTCCTCGGGGCCTGGCTTGTGGTTGAGTCGGAGCCCACCTGACTGATGCTTCGCACGCATCGTGTCCAATAGATCGCGATCTCGCTTGTCGTCGGCGGGGCCTCGCGATTCGAGCATGAGCCAGTTGCACCCGTAGTCTTCGACACTGGTCAGGAACGGTTCCATGCACTTCCTTCGTCTGCGCTCCGGTACCTCGTCAGAGCTTCCCCGGCGCACGACAATCACACCTTCGATGGGCATCTGCGAGATCGTCGCGATGACGGCGTCGTGCTGCTTGTTGGAGTCGTCGCGCCAGTGAGCCTTCCTGGCACCTGGGCGCTTGAGCACCCGGGCCATCTCTCGCACGTCTTCGACATGCTCCGGGTCGATGACCGCGGCGGCCAGGATGTAGGCATCGGGATCCAGTCGTCGATCAGACCCCGATTCGTCCCCGAAGGCGAGGAAGCCGTCGAACGCTGGCGGCTGAGTCATGCTCATGACGAGGCCTCCTTCTTCGTCTCGTGTTGTGGGAGGCAGATGTACCCCACCGCTTCAGGAGGTCTCGTCGGCGAGGTCCTCGAGGGCGTCGTGGGCGGCGTGTTCGCGCAGGTGGTCGGCGGTGTAGGGGATGGTGAAGCGGACTTTGCCGTGACCGGCGGGCTCGATGATGCCGTCGCGGATGAGGCGGCGACGGTACTCGCCGGCGTACTGGGCGGTGACGCCCATGCGCTTGGCGATCTCTCCGGTGCGGGACGGCCGGTCATCTTGGGCCATGGCGAGTAGGTAGGTGCGATCGACGTCGGACAGTGGGCGCAGAGCTGTGGCGTGGACGAGTCGGCCGAGTCGACGGCGGGCGGCAGTGATTCCGGCGTCGACGGCGGCGGCGTCGACGGGTCCGGTCGGCGCTGCGTTCTTGAGGGTGTAGTAGCCGACGAGCTGGATCATGAAGGGGTAGCCGGCGGCGGCGTCGGCGGCGCGGTCGAGTGCGTGCACGTCGATCTCGCGGTGACCGTCGGCGATGGTCTGGGCGAGAGCGGTGCGGACGTCGGGGCGGGAGACGGGGCCGATGGTGTGGTGCTCGGCGCGGCGGAGGAACGTCGCGCCGGGGTGGTCGAGCAGTTCCTCGATCGGGGTGGAGAGCCCGGCGCCGGCGAAGGCGAGCATGCGGTCCTCGCGGCGGGCGTACTGGAGGATCTCGCCGAGCTTGTGGAGCTCCTCGAGGGCAGCGGATTGGATCTCGTCGACGGTGATGACGAGGCCGCGGCCGCTGGGGCGCAGGGCGTCGGTGAGCTCGGCGATCTGGGAGCGGAGGGTGGACTCGGCGGGGTAGCGCTCGTCCCACCCGCCGCCAGCACCGACGGGTCCCGGGGAGACGCTGCCGCTGGTGAGCTTCGTACGAGGCTGCTCGGCGTGCACTTGGAGGAGACGGGGGAGGTGGTCGCGGCTGAGCCGGTCCAGGAGCCCGTCGCTCGAGGCGTCGCTGATGACGAGCCAGCCTGCCGATCGTGCAGCGCGGGCGTAGGCGTCCAGCAGCACGGTCTTGCCCATGCCTCGCTGGCCGGAGAGGAGCACCGTCAGCCCGGTGAGGTCCAGGAGGCCGTCGAAGGTGTCCTCGAACTCGTCGAGCAGAGCATCGCGGCCGACGAGGACGTGCGGGTACGTGCCGAACGATGGGCGGAACAAGTTCGAAGACATGTAAAAAGTATAAAGGATCGCCCCCAAATAAGAACAGATCACAACCGGGTGGGTACGCTCCAGGCGACTCCATGAACGGCTCTGCGCACTTCAGGTGGGGGTGGTGGGGTCGGGGCCGCCTGCGATGAGGAGCATGCGGAGGCGGTAGTTGTCGTAGTTTGTGAAGCCGCGGGCGATGCGGCGGACGAGTTCGATGAGTCCGTTCACTGCCTCGGTGCCGTCGTTGGATGAGCGGTCTGTCGCCCGGTAGGCCAGGAACGCGCCACGCCACTGCTTCAGGTTGCGGCCGAGCCGCGCCATTTCGGGGATCGGGCAGTCTGGGAACGAATCAAGAACTCGCTCGGCAAGCGTTTGCCCCTCGGCTAGGTCGGGGTGCCGGTAGGCGTCGCGGAGGGCGCAGCCGCCCAAAGCGATGAGCATCCTTCCGCGCGCCACCGAGAGTGGTTCTAATGGCTCTCGACGCACCGGCCCTCACGCTCGGGCTGAGATGGTGTGTCAGCCGATGGTGGTGCCGAAGAGTGTGCCGACGAGGTAGGTCGCGGTCAGGGCGATGGCGCCGCCGATGACGGTGCGCGTGACCGCGCGCCAGGGTCTGGCCCCGCCGATCCATGCGGCGACGTATCCCGTGATGGCGAGGGCGAGGAGGACGGCGATGAAGGTGAAGACGATGTTCGCCGGGTGCGGGATCAGGAGGATGGTGGCGAGCGGGAGCAGTGCTCCGATGGTGAACGCGATTGCGGAGGCGAAGGCGGCGTGCCAGGGGCTGACGACATCGTCGGGGTCGATGTTCAGCTCCATCGAGAGGTGCGCTCGGAGGGCGTCGTGCTCGGTGAGCTCCGTGGCGACGCGGGCGGCGGTCTCCGGCGTCAGGCCGCGGGCCTGGTAGAGGCCGGTCAGCTCGGCCAGTTCCGCGTCGGGGTCGTCGGTGAGCTCGCCGCGCTCTTTCTCGATGAGCGCCTTCTCCGAGTCGGACTGGCTGGACACCGACACGTACTCGCCGAGCGCCATCGAGACGGCCCCGCCGACGAGGGCGGCCGCGCCGGCGAGGAAGACGGGCGCGACCGTGGCGGTCGTACCGGCGACGCCGACCACGACCGCGGCGGTGGAGACGATCCCGTCGTTCGCGCCGAGGACACCCGCACGAAGCCAGTTCAACCGCTGGGTGAGACCGGGGCGATGCGGTTCGTTCGGGTGCGTTCCGGCGGGCACTGTCATACCCCCTAGACTACCCGGGCGTTACCGGTGCCTATCGGGGCGTTACCGAGGTGCGCGGCGAGCGTGACTGTTCGCCCGTGGATTGATCCTGACCCCGCAGCAGGGTGCTGGTAGGGCCGCGGAGGGCGCGAAGGGCGTAGAGGATGGTGGTCAGATCGACCAGCTCCTGGGTGAGCGCTCCAGCAACGGCGGGAATGATCCCGGTGGTGGCGACGAGCATGAGCCCCACACTCAGGCCGATGCCGATCCAGATCGCGGTCAACGCGACCCGGACGGTCCGCCGGCCGATCGCGACGGCGTCGGCGACCGGGGCGAGGGAGTCGACGAGGATCACGATGTCGGCGGCGTCTCCTGCGGCGGTGGCGCCTTTGGCGCCCATCGCGATGCCGATGTCAGCGGCGGCGAGGACGGGCGCGTCATTCACACCATCGCCGACCATCATCATCGGACGAGGCCGTAACTCAGCGGCGAGCTGGACTTTCTGCGCCGGGAGCAGTTCGGCGTGGACGTCGTCGATGCCGACCTGGCCTGCGATCGCCGCGGCGGTCGGTTCGACGTCGCCGGTGAGCATCGCGATCCGCTCGACACCGTTCGCCCTCGGCCAGGAGACCACGGCCGCGGCCTCGGGGCGTTTGTCGTCGGCGAGGTCACCGGCACCGTCCCGCAGCTGTTCACCACCGACCAGGTGCGCGAAGCGGACGCGGTGATCACGATGGGCTGCGGCGATGTCTGCCCGGTCTTCCCCGGCAAACGTTACGAGGACTGGGACCTGACCGGCCCTGCCGGCAAGAGCCTTGCCGAGGTGCGCCCCATCCGTGACGACATCAAACAGCGCGTCACCGCGTTCGTGGAAGAACTTCGCCGCTCGCCTCGAGCCTGACGGGGCCCGCCCGGCTCGCCGTCGAAACGCTCGTGTGCAGGGCGGGGGCGGTGCGGGAGAATGTGGGGATGACGACGGTGACCAGTGTCCGGCCCCGGTTGCTGTATCTCGAGGATGATCCGGTGATCGCGGAGATGACGTGCGAGGTGCTGGCCGAGGCGTATGAGGTGGAGCATGTCGCTGACGGGACGGCCGGGCGGCGGCGGGCGTTGGATGGGCGGTTCGATGTGATGCTGATCGATCGTCGTCTGCCGGGTGTGGATGGTGCGGAGATCATCGCGGCGGTTCGCACGGCGCGGATCACCACCCCGATCCTGGTGCTGACCGCGCTGGGAGCGGTCGCGGACCGGGTGGAGGGGTTGGATGCGGGGGCGAACGACTACCTGGTGAAGCCGTTCGATTTCGACGAGCTGCTGGCGAGGTTGCGGGCGCTGGTGCGCGGGTACCGGGCGCAGGGGCGTCGGCGTGAGATCGGCGAGTGGCTGTTCACGCCCGACGTGCAGGCGCTGTATTCCCCGACTGGGGCGCGAATCGCGTTGACAGCGACCGAGAACGCGGTGCTGGAGCTGCTCACCGCGAGCCCCGAGCATGTGTTCTCCCGGGAGGAGATCCTGCGGACGGTGTTCACCGAGGGCGAGTCGCCCGGGTCGGTGGACACGTACGTGTACTACCTGCGGCGTAAGAGCACGCCCGAGTTGATCGAGACGGTCCGCGGCCGCGGCTACCGGGCCGGGGCGTTCGGATGAGCGCGGCCGCCGACCGGCAGCGGGTGCGTCGCTCCGCCGTGCGGGTGGGGGTGCTGGTCGCGATCGCGTCGACGCTGGTGATCCTCGGCGGGGTCGGCATCCTGATCGGCGTGCTGCTGAGCACCGCCCGGATGGAGCACGGGCATGACGGGGGCAGGCCCGACCCGGACGCGATGGTGGTCGATCTGGATCGGGTGCTGCCGTGGGTGGTGGGCCTGGGGATCGTCGGGGTCGTGCTGCTCGGGGTTATCGGCTGGCTGGCGGCCCGGTGGGCGGTGCGCCCCCTGGCCGACGCGCTCACCCTGCAACGTCAGTTCGTCTCGGACGCGAGCCACGAGCTGCGCACCCCGTTGACCGCGCTGACCAGCCGGATCCAGATCCTGCAGCGCCGCCATGAGCGCGGCGATGCGATCGCGACGACGCTCACCCAGCTGCGTCGAGACGCCGCGGTGATGGACGACGTGCTCACCGACATGCTGCTGTCCGCCGAAGGCGACGCGACCGGCACCCAGGTTGCGGCGGTCGGGGACTGCGTCGCTGCGGCGGGCGCGACGGTGTCCGTGCTCGCGGAGGAGGCCGGGGTGAGGCTGGTCGTGGATGTCGTGCCCGCGGACGCGGCGATGCCGCCGGTGACGCTGACCCGGCTCTGTGTCGCGCTGCTGGACAACGCGATCCAGCACGCCCCGGCAGGCTCTGCGGTGACGATCTCGGCACGGCCGGTGCCCGGCGTGGTGGAGATCCGGGTCGCCGATAACGGGCCGGGCGTCCCACCGGAGGAGCAGGACCGCATCTTCCAGCGGTTCGCGCGCGGCAGCGAATCTGGGAGGCGGCGCGGGTTCGGGCTGGGCCTTGCCCTGGTCCGTGAGGCCGCCGACCGGGCCGGGGGCAGCATCAGCCTCGAGCACACCTCACCACAGGGCACGACCTTTCTGCTGCGCATACCAGCTGTCTAACCTGAACACGGTGAGGTCGTCAGCCACGGCGACGACGCGGCCGTCACCTCGACACCGCCGGCCCATCTCCGGGTGCGGGTGCCGTCGGACACGAGGCCGGATCGCACGCCGGCCGGGGCGGCGGGCACCCAGGACAGGTCGGTGATGCCGGCGATGGCGGCGACGGTGGCCCAGGCGTCCGCATCGGTCAGCGCGTCCGCGACGACCGTGGCGCCGATCCCGGATGCGACGGGCTGGCCTGCGGCGGGGTCGATCAGGTGCGCGCCACGCTCGGCGGTCCCCGAGGTGGCCACGGCACCGTTCACGAGCTCCACAGTGGCCAATAGCGTCCCGTGGTGCAGCGGATCGGCGATGCCGACCCGCCAGACCCAGTCCGCACCGGGGGCGGTGAACACCTGCAGGTCGCCGCCCGCGTTGATGCCGACCGCGTGAATGCCCGGCCGGTCCAGGAGCGGTTCCAGCTCCGCACGTGCGGCGCGCTCGGTCGCCCATCCCTTCACCAGGCCGGTCGGGTCGAACCAGCCCCGCCACCACGCATCGAACCGCCCGCCGGTCTGCTCCCGCAACGCCAGGCACCGCTCCCGCACCTCGAGGATCCGAGGGTCCACGTCCTGGAGCGTGCGGGTCCCGTCGCGCAGCCGGAAGATGTCCGAATCGTGCCGGAAGGTGCTGAAGACACGCTCGTCGTCACGCATCCGCGCGATCGCCGCGGCCATCGCCTGCTGCGCGTCCGCGGCGGCGTGCCCGTGCGCGTGGATGCTGACCACGGTGCCCATGACCTCCTCCACCATCACCGCGCCCGCCGGCGGGGTCATGCGCGGGCCTGGTCGAGTGCGGACTGCAGCGACTGGGTGTAGCCGCTGCTGGTGTAGGTGGCGCCGGAGACCATCTGGATGTCGGCGTTCTGCGCCTCGGTGGTCTCCGCGACCAGCTGCGGGATGGCATGGGCGTTGATCTGCCGATCCCGGCCGTTGGCGTCCGGGTAGACCGGCACCTGCACATCGGTGATCCGCCCGCCCGACACCGTGATCTGCACCTGAACATCCCCATACCGTGTCCGCGCCGCCGACCCGGTATAGGAACCGTCGACGAACCCGCTGACCGAGCTGTCCTGCGACGACGTCGCCCCGCCGCCGTCCGACTTCGACGGGGCGCCGCCGTCACCGGTCGATGTGTCCGGCGAGGCCAGGGAGTCAGGCGAGGACACGGTATCGGGGGTGGTCGTGGCGGTGAGGTCGGCGCCGAGAGAGGTGCGATAGCTGAACAGCAGCACCACCCCGGTCACCGTCGCCATCACCCAGTACACGATCTTCTTCATATTCTTCACTCCCCAGGGTCAGATGCTGAACGTCTCACGGTGGATACGGTCCGCGGGCACCCCGCCCGAGCGCAGGTCGGTCTCGGCCGCACGCATCCAGGGGCCCGGCCCGCACAGGTAGACGTCGTAGTCGTCGAGATCGGGTGCGACGTGACGGACCAGGTCCGCCCCGCTCCAGGCCGCATGCGACTGGGGCAGCCAACTCGGCCCGCTCTGGCCGCGCGGCCCGTTGAGGGTGAAATGGCGGACGCCCCGGGTGTGCACCAGCTGCCCGATCGCCTCCACACGGAGGGCCTCCGCATCGGCATGGTCCCGAGTGATCAACGTGGCCTCACCCGGCAGATACGGTTCGGACTCCAGCAGCGAGACCAGCGGTGCCACGCCCGCACCCGCCCCGATCATCAACAGCTTGCGGCCCTGCCGCCGGGCACCGGTCATCGTCCCGTACGGCCCCTCGATCAGCACCCGCGTCCCGGGGCGCAGCCCCGTGAGCCGGTGGGTGCCGTCACCGGCCAACCTCACGGATATCACCAGCTCCCCGGACGCGGGATCCGCGGCGAGCGAGAACGGGTGCCCACGGGTCCAGCCCGGCCCGTCCAGGAACCGCCAGACGAAGAACTGACCGGCCTCCGCGCGCAGGGCGTGCAGCGCGCGTCCCGTCATCCGCACCGCGACCCCGTGCGCGCCATCCGGGGCGATGCCGGTGACCCGGACGTCATGCCGGAGGGAGCGGGCCAGGGGCAGGCCGACACGGAACACGAGCACCGCTGCCGCGGTCACTGCCCACAGCGTCCACCAGTACACGGTCGCGGTGGGGCTGGAGACGAAGTCTGCGCCGGTCCACAGCATGTGCGGGATCGCGAGCCCTGCCCCGAGATACCCGTACAGGTGCAGCAGGTGCCAGGACTCGTAGCGCAGCCTCCGGCGGGCACGACGGATCGAGGTGACCACCACCATCACCAGCAGCCCCGTCCCCGCAGCAGCCAGCAGCATCCCCGGGTACTCCCACACGAACTCCCACAACTGCACGAGCGGGTTCACCGCCGCGGTGGCCGCGTATCCCAGGACGACCAGGACGATATGGGCCACCAGCAGCCAGAACGACCAGAACCCGACATGGCGGTGCATCCGGACGATCGCATCCCGCCCGAACCCGCGCTCGAACACCGGCACCCGCGCCATCAGCATCACCTGATACAGCAGCAGATTCGCCGAGACCAACCCGGTGAGTCGCCCCATCGTCGTCAACGACTCGGCGTTCAGCCCGAGCGTGGCCTGCACCCCGCCGCCGCGCACCCACAGCACCAGCACGGCCAGGCTGGTGCCCCAGATCGCAACCGTCGCGGCCAGGCGCCACATGGCAGCGGTGGTGCGACGTCCCCCTCGCGACGGCACAGAGGGCGGCACGGGAGTGGTCTCGGAGAAGGTCGCCTGCGCGGTCATGACCACAGCGTGACGACCCCGCTCTGAGACCACTCCAAGATTCACTGCCTCCCAGAGAACCCACAGCCACACCACACGTTTGCGGGGGTGCATGGTTTCGGCATGCGCAGCTATGGGGTCTGCAGCACGGGGCTCGCCGTCATCTGGGTCATCGCGTTGCGCACCGGTCACCTGCGCGGCGCCCCGCCCTCCCGTCGTTGCTCTCCTTCGGCGGGTTGGCGGCTGGCTGTTCGGTGAGAGACGTAGCGGCTCAGTGGGCGAAGTGGCGGGCGGTCGAGCCGGTCGATCCGTGCCGTTGCAACCCGGCGGTGACGGTGGTGAGATCCTCGGCGAAGCGCCCGGTGAGGTCCGCGGTGAAGCCGTGGCGCAGCACGATGCGCAGCACCGCGACTCTTTCGGCAGCCGCCGGCATCGTGTACGCGGGCACCTGCCATCCGTGGGTGCGGAGCTCATGCGAGACGTCGAAGACGCTGAACGGGCTGTCATCCGGAAGGCTCAGCGCGATCACCGGAAGGGCGGATCCGTCGCTGATCACCTCGTACGCGGACAGCTCCTCGCCGACGTAACGGGCCAGCCACCGCGCGTGACGGCGCAGCTCGAACATCACCCGCGTGTAGCCGGCGACGCCCAGACGGAGGAAGTTGTAGTACTGCCCGATGATCTGGTTGCCGGGTCGCGAGAAGTTCAGCGTGAAGGTCGGCATCTCGCCGCCGAGGTAGTTCACGTGGAAGATCAGCTCCTCGGGAAGATCCTCCGGGCCACGCCAGACGGCGAAGCCGATCCCGGGGTAGGTGAGGCCGTACTTGTGCCCCGAGACATTGATCGACCGCACCCGGGGCAAGCGGAAGTCCCACTCGAGATCCGGGTCGAGGAACGGCGCGACGAAGCCGCCGGATGCGGCGTCGACGTGGATCGGCACGTCGGGGCCGCCCGCGTCCGCGATCTCGTCGAGCACCCCGGCGATGCCCACGACGTCCTCGTATTCGCCGGTGAAGGTCGTGCCGAGGACCGCGACGACGCCGATCGTGTTCTCGTCAACCGCCTCGCGCACCTGTGCGGGCGTGATGACATACTGTCCGGGCTCCACGGGGAGATAGCGGGGCTCGACGTCGAAGTAGCGGCAGAACTTCTCCCACACGACCTGCACGTTGCTGCCGAGCACGAGCACCGGTCGATCCGCCGGAGCCCCGGCGGATCGACGTGCTGCCCGCCACCTCCACTTCAAGGCGAGGCCCGCGAGCATCACCGCCTCCGAAGAGCCGATCGTGCTCACCCCCGTCGCGGACTCCGGGCGATCGGGGTCGATGCCCGGCGCATGGAAGAGGCTCGCGACCATGCACGCCAGGCGTGTGTCGATGCGTGAGGTCGACGGATACTCGTCGTGGTCGATGGAGTTCTTGTCGAACGCCTCCGTCATGAGCTGCTCGGCCTCGGGCTCCATCCACGTGGTGACGAAGGTGGCGAGGTTCATCCGTGCATTGCCGTCGAGCATGAGCTCGTCGTGCACGGACGTGTAGGCCTCGCGGGCGCTCATGCCGTGCGTGGGGAGGGACGTGGCGGCGATCCGTTCCAGATCCGCTTGCGGTTCGAGGTTCGGCACGCCGCCAGTATCCCCCATCTCACCTTCACCTGACGCATCCCACACGGTCAGACGCCACCCATTCGATGGCACCGACCATCGCCGGCGCGTTGGGCGACACTGACCATGACTGCGGCGGTGGATCGCGCCGTGCCTGAACAGCCATCCTCGTGGCTCTCTCCCGAAGCTCGTCGGGGTACTGCCTCCGTGCTGCCATGCTCCTCATCCTCCCGTGGGTTCAGAGCCTCCACCAGACCCGGGGCGATTCAAGCCTTCGCGGCGACGTTCCGGCCAGGTTGCTCGAGGCTGCCGCGCGCGCTCGCGGACATTCCCGCGACGTTGAGGTCCTCGATCGCGACGTGCTCGAAGGTCGCGGCAAGGTGCTTGGTGAGCGCGTGCTGTGCGGTGGCGCGCTGGAGGGCGTGAACAGGACCGTCGCGAACACGAGGCACCACAGCCACACCGGCACCCCCGGGAACCAGCGCTGCATGAGGATGCCGGCGGCGGTGAACTCGCTGCCGAGCGCCACGGCCCAGCACAGCCAGTACAGCCAGACGGTCGCGAAGCCCCACGCGGGGCCGAGGTTGCGCGTCGCGTAGACGTGGAAGCCGCCGGACACGGGGTAGACGACGGCGAGCTCGCCCAGGCAGCTCATGACGAGGTAGGCGACGAGAGCTCCGATCCCGTAGGCGAGGACCGCCCCGAGCGGCCCGGCCTGCGAGATCGTGTCCCCGGAGGACACGAACAGCCCCGAGCCGAGGACGCCGCCGAGAGCGATCATCACGAGGTGCCGCGACTCCATCGTGCGGCGCAGCGTCGTGTGCTCGGGTGTGGCGGGTGCGCTCACGGCGACCCCCTTCTGCTCGGAATCCGGCTCACCCTAACCACGCGGCCGGGTGCCGACGGCCTCTCCGTGCCCCTGGCGTCACACGCCGTCACACGGCGGCACAGGACGGCACAGGGCGGCATGGGACGGCGCCGCCCTCGGCCCGCGGGCCGGGCGGACGCGGCGTCTCCGTATCCTGGGACCGTGACTGCGACCCCCCTGCTGGACCCCGATCGGATCGTCGTGCTGGACGGCGGACTCGGCACGCATCTCGCGGCCCGCGGCAACGACGTCACCGACGACCTGTGGTCGGCCCGGATCCTGCGCGACCGGCCCGAGGAGGTGCGCGCGGCGCACGTCGACTTCTTCCGGTCCGGCGCCGAGGTCGCGACGAGCTGCTCCTACCAGGTGACGTTCGACGGGCTCGCAGCGGCCGGGGCGAGCCGGACCGAGACCGAGGAGCTGCTGCGTGCGAGCGTGCGTCTCGCACGAGAGGCGTCCGAGGAGATCGCGGGAGATCCCGCGCCGCGCTGGGTGGCCGCCTCGGTCGGCCCCTACGGCGCCGGCCCCGGGCGCGGCACCGAGTACGACGGCGACTACGGCCTCGACGTCGCGGCGCTGCGCTCCTGGCACCGTCCGCGGCTCGAGGTGCTCGCGGAGGGCGGCGCCGACGTGCTGCTCGCCGAGACGATCCCGAGCGTGCGCGAGGTCGAGGCCCTCGCCTTCGAGCTCGCGGCGGTGGACGCCCCGGCCCTGCTCAGCGTGACCGTCGGCGGGGATCGGCTGCGGGACGGCACCGCGCTCACGGAGGTCGCCGGGATCGTCCAGGACTCCCCCACGATCCGGGCCGTCGGCGTCAACTGCTGCGATCCTGCCGACGCGATCCTGGCGCTCGGCGTGCTCGGCGCAGCAGGAGTGCCGTTGCTGGCCTATCCGAACATCGGCGAGGTCTGGGACGCCCGGGCGAGGCGCTGGACCGGCAGCCGGCGCCCGGGGCCGGGCATTCTCGAGGTGGCTCCCGCGCTCGCGACGGCCGGTGCCCGCCTCATCGGCGGCTGCTGCGGGGTCACGCCCCGACACATCACCCAGATCGCGAGCGGCCTGCGCGCTTCGGGCACGCCGGGCGACGTCGCCGGGGCGTGAGCCGGTCAGGTGGCCCGGTCGGCGCGGCTCAGCGCGCGAAGATGCTCGGCGTTGCCGCGCAGGGCCGGCAGGTAGCGCTCGAGATCGGGTGACGGGACCTCCTCGGCGATCACCTCGAGCAGGGTGGCGACCGCCTCGTGGTCGCGCCCCGCGGCGTGGAGCGTGAGCGCCTCGAAGACGGCGAGCGACGGGGAGTCCGGAAAGTCCTCGCGGGCCTGGGCGAACACCTCCGCCGAGCGTGTCAGCTCCCCCAGGTTGCGCAGGGTGGAGCCGTACTGCAGCCGGCACCGTCTGAGCTCGTCACCGCTCAGCCCCTCCTCGAGCGCGCGCTCGTAATACGTCGCGGCGACGGCCTCGTCACCGGCCGTGTCGTAGGCGCCGCCCACCTCGTAGAGCACTCGCGGGTGCCGCGGATGCGCGCGAAGGATCGGGAGCAGGGCGTCGATCGTGGGCTGCATGTCCGACCGGTCGCGGGCGGCGACGATGGCGTCCAGGCAGTCGTCGAGAGTCATGCCCACAGTGTGCCCGAGCGCGTGGTGCGCCGATGCACGTGCCGCGTGGTGCGCACCCCGGGTGTGGTTCTGGACGTCCCAGCGATTCATGGTCTTGCAGTCGGATCGCGGCGCCACCCCCCGTGGCTTCACGATCCACCCCTGACGCCGATGACGGTGGTCGATATCCCCCCGACCTCCGCCGTCCGGCGCGCGGCACGTGGACCGTGCCGCTTCTCCCCCCACAATCTGCCGTTCTCCGCTGGGACGTCCGCCCCACCCCCTGGTCGAGACCCTATGGCGCGTGCCACACGCGCCACCAGATTCGGAAAAGGGGGGCTCCTGGAACGGGTACCCCCTGTGCCCTAGGAGGGGGGCATAGACGCGCCCTCGCCGAGGGTGAACGTCTCGGAGTGGGACGCGGAGACGAGGGTCAGACGGTAGCGCCCGGACTGCCCGGAGAAGCGGATGGTGATCTGCGCGTCCGGCACCGCGGCGATGCACGGCGCGAGCCGGCGGGTCAGGAGACCCCGCTGCCGCTGCGCCTCCTCGCTCTCGTCGGCGTCGTCGAGCAGGAGCACGTCCTGACCGGTCCTGCGGGCATGGTCGAGCGCCGTCACGAAGGCGCCCTCGCGCACGAGGAACGGCGCCCGCATCTCGTCCCGGAGCGCCGCCTCGAGCAGCCGCGCGCGGGTGCGGTCCTCGACCGTGAGGGCGTTGCCGGAGGCGACGACCTCGAGCACCGGCTCGACCCGCTGCAGGATCGTCTCGGCGCGGGCGCGGCTCTCGCGCTGCGCCGCCGTCGCGACGTCCTCGGCCGTCGACCTCGCCGAGGCCGCGACCCGCACCCGGTCGAGCCGCTGCTGCAGGAGCCCGAGGCCCAGGCCGACGGTCGTCCCGATCACGAGCACGCCCATGTGCCACATGGTCAGCGGCACGGCGTACGCGGGCGATCGACCGACGTGCTCGGCCCACAGCGCGGTGACGGCGAGGAGCGCGGCCATGCCGCACCAGGCCATGAGCACCCGTCCCCGGACGGCGAGCGTCAGCAGGAGCACCGTGCAGGCGCCGAAGTGCCAGGACTCGTAGCCGAGCGGGTCGGCGTCGGCGAGCGTCGCCTCGTTGGCGATGGTCGTGACGAGCACGGCGCCGAGCACGAAGGCGGTCGTGCCGCGTGGGGGCCGGCGGCCGTCGCCCGCGACGAGCGCGACGGCGCCGGCCGTCGAGCTGAGCAGCGCGATCTCCCCGGTGCCCTGCACGAGGGTGTGGGGAGCCGACACCACGACGAAGAGCACGTTGGAGAGCACGAAGAGCGCGACGAGCCACCAGGCGGCGGGCGGGAACGGCAGGCGGAAGCCGGTGCTCATGGCCGCCTCATGCGCGGCCGCTCCAGCTCAGCAGCACACGCGTGCCCTGGCCCGGCACGCTCTCGACCCGCGCCCGGCCGCCCGCCAGGCGCCCGACGTTGGCCAGGATGCTCTCCGAGATGCCGATGCGGTCCTCGGCCACGTCGTCGAGGTCGAAGCCGGAGCCGTCGTCGACGACCGCGATGTCGAGGCTCGTCGCGTCGGCCCGGACCTCCACCCGGTACGTCACCGGGCCGCCGATGCCCTGGGCGTGGCGCACGCTGTTGCGCAGCGCCTCGCCCATCGCCGCCAGCAGGGACCGGCGCACGTCGACGGGGATCTGGATGTCCGCGCGGATGTCCTCGTGGAACTCGGTGCCCTGGACGATGTCGAACGTCGCCTCCCGCAGCAGGGAGACGAAGTCCCGCACGGAGAGCGGGCCGGAGGTGTGGGCGTCCGGTCCCTGCCGGAGGGACTCGAGCGTGCTCACGGCGCGAGCGCGCGCCACCTCGCGCAGGGTGTCGTCCTCGCGGGCGGCGAGCACGAGCACGCTGAGCACCTCGTCGTGGAGGTACTGGCGCAGCCACTGCTGCTCCTCCCGCAGCACCTGGCGCCGCGAGATCTCGCGGACCTCGTCGCGCGCGCGGGCGTTCGCGGCGTCGACGCGCCGGGCGGCGAGGAAGATCAGGCTCACGAGGCCGACCAGCACGCTCGCGTACAGCAGCGAGTACATGCCGTCCTGCACCGCGGAGGCGACGATGTCGGGGCTGGCCGCGGCATAGCGGACGACGCCGACGCCGAGGCCCATGACGAGCACGCTCGACCAGGCGAGCGTGGACGGCCCGGCGATGGCCGCGGCCGCGGAGCCGACGATCGCGATGTGGAGGAACCAGGGGCCGGGGTCGGCGGGGAAGAGCTCGCGCAACGCCAGGTCGAGGGTCGCGAGGAGCACGACGTACCCGCCGGCGGCGCACCACATGGCGCGCCGCAGCGCGAGCACGGAGGCCCGTCGGACCATGCCGACGAGCACGAGGGGATAGACGACGAGCAGGGCGATCGCGGCGACGGACCAGACGGGGGCGAAGCGATCCCACTGCTCCATCGCGACCGGCAGGGCGAGGGCCCCGAACAGCAGGCTCCCGATGACGTAGCCGACCACCAGGATCCGTGTCGTGCTGGCGGCGACGGAGCCGTCGGCGGGGCTGCCCTTCACGGGGCGAGCCCGGGCTCTCCGAGCACGCCGTCCTCGACCGCCCGCTTGTAGAGGTCGATTTTCGTGCCGCTCGCGCGGCCGACCCGCATGTACTTCGAGCGGATGTCCTTGACGTACTTGTCGACGGTGTTGGCCGAGAGCTCGAGCGTGGTGGCGACGAACTCGGTCGTGCAGCCGTCGGCGTAGAGGGCGAGGACCTGACGCTCGCGCGGGCTCAGGCGGGCGTTGGCGACGTCGGGATCGGTGTCGATCGCGGCGGCGAGCTCGGGGGTCATGAGGGCACGACCGGCGACGACCTCTTCGAGGGCGTCGATGAGGACCTGCTCGGGGGCGGACTTGCGCACCACGCCGCGCACGCCGCTCTGGGCGGCCAGGCGCAGCAGGTACTTGCTCTCCCCCGCCGTGTACGCGAGGGCGGCGATGCCCAGCGTCGCGAGGCGGCGCACGTTGTCGGCCGGGAGGGACTTGTCCTCGAGCCTCAGGTCGAGCACGACGACGTCGGCCCGCCCGATCGTGCCGAGGAAGTCGGTGACGGTGGGCGCGATGCCCACGAACCGGGCGTCGGGGAGCTTGGCGACCGCGGAGCCGACCACCTGCTCCATGAAGGGGTGATCGTCGATGACGGCGACGTCATAGGGCACAGCAGGTCCTCCTCCTCGTGACCGCGAGCGCCGCGGGACAGGACGGGGGCAGGGCTTGTCGGCGAGCCGCGGCGACCCCCGTCCCGCCGCGTCGTGCGCAGTGTCCTTGGGGGCGAAGTGTACGAGGCTTCAGGCGCGGTGTGGAGGGGTGTCCGAGGGGCCGACCGGCATCTGGAGCCCGAACGATGCGCTTGGATGGACAGATGCGATGGCCGGTCTCCGTGAAGGGCGTCGTCCTCGACGAGGACGGGCGCGTGCTGCTGGGCAGGAACGATCGCGACGAGTGGGAGCTGCTCGGCGGACGCCTCGAGTCCGGGGAGTCGCCGGACGAGGCGGTCCGACGTGAGATCCGCGAGGAGGCGGGGCTCGACGTCCGGCCCGTGCTCCTCCTGCGCACGTGGGTCTTCGATCCCGTGCCCGGCAGCAGCGTCCTGATCGGCACGTTCGGCTGCGAGCTGCGGGGCGGAACCCTCGTGGCGTCCTCGGAGCACTCGTGCGTGCGGTTCCACGAGCCTCGTGCGGTCGCCGCCCTCCCGCTCCCGGAGGGCTATCGCACGGACATCGGGCTGTGGCGCGG
Organism: Brachybacterium huguangmaarense; assembly: GCF_025725725.1. Lineage (NCBI taxonomy): Bacteria > Bacillati > Actinomycetota > Actinomycetes > Micrococcales > Dermabacteraceae > Brachybacterium > Brachybacterium huguangmaarense. Next base: position 2,509,594 of record NZ_CP107020.1, on the reverse strand, counting down.
CGCACGGGACTCGCGGCCCCATAACGGGTGAGGCCGGGCGCCGAGGGCGAGCACGGCCAGCACGGTCTGCACGAGGCCGGTCAGGAAGTAGAGGCCGTGCAGCGGTGACCAGACGAGCATGATCGAGATCTCGGCGAAGATCCAGATCATCATGATGAGACCCGCCGCGGCGTGCAGTCCCCATGCCAGGCCGTAGCGCCGGTGCTGGGCGAGCAGAGCGAGCACCTGGGCTCCGCCGACCACGACGCCGAGGATCACGCCGGGCCATGCGTAGGAGTGGAACACGCTGCCCTCGAGCAGCTCCACGGGGATGCCGAGGCCGCCCCCGATCGTGAGACCGGCCATGCCGATCAGCGCGGAGACCAGGTTCAGCCACGCGACGGCCCCGAGGGCGCCCTGCAGGGCGCGGGAGGGCTGGAGCACACGCGTCATCGTCGTCACGGACTCACGATATTGCCGGCGCCGCCGCCTGGACCGGGACCTGTGGCGGCCCGTCAGCGCGTGGGGTCGATCATCGTCATGCCGGCCACGGGTGCCTGGTCGAACACCGGGAGCAGCTCGGCGGCCTGCTCGAGGCCGATGGTGCGTTCGACGAGCATGTCGGGCCGCAGCGTGCCGTCCTCGATGAGTCGCATCATGCTCGGGTAGTCGGTGGCCGCCATGCCGTGGCTGCCGAGCACGTCGAGCTCCCAGGCGATGACCCGGTCCATCGGCAGCCGCGGATGCCCCTCGACCGGGGGCAGCAGGCCGACCTGGACGTGTCTGCCGTGCCGTCGCAGGCCGAGGATCGCGTCGGCCGAGGTCTGCTCGCTGCCGACCGCGTCGACGGCGACGTGGCTCCCCTCTCCGGTGAGATCCCGGATCGCGGCGGGGATGTCCGTGCCGTCGGCGGCCACCGTGTGCTCGGCGCCGAGCCGTGCGGCGACGGCGAGGGCACCCGGATTGCGGTCCACGGTGATCACGCGGGCGCCCAGGGCGCGCGCGATCATGACGGCGCTCAACCCCACTCCCCCGGCCCCGAGCACCGTCACCCACTCATCGGGACGCAGTCGCGCGCGCCCGGCGAGTGCCCGGTACGCGGTCGCGAAGCGGCAGCCGAGACTCGCCGCGGTCGTGAAGGCGACGTCGCCGGGGATCGCCACGAGGTTCACGTCGGCGGCATGCAGGGCCACGTACTCGGCGAACGAGCCCCAGTGGGTGAAGCCCGGCTGCTGCTGATCGGGGCACACCTGGGTCTGGCCGGCCAGACACCACGCGCAGCGCCCGCAGCCGCACACGAACGGCACGGTCACGCGGTCCCCCACCGCCCAGCGCCGCACGTCGGAGCCCACCTCGACGATGAGACCGGCGAGCTCGTGACCGGGCACGTGCGGGAAGGCGATCTCGTCGTGCCCGGCCCAGGCGTGCCAGTCGCTGCGGCACATCCCCGTGGCCTTGACCTGCACGAGCACGCCGTCGGAGGGCACGGCGGGCACCGGCACGGAACGGACTTCCGGGCGGCCCTGGACCGCCTCGACGACGACTGCGCGCATCGACGCATTGTCGCACCCGCACTCGGGATCGGCGGGCGCAGCGCTCACACCCTGAGCGGACCTGCCACCTCGAGCTCGCCGTGGTCGATCAGCCACCGGACCGACTCGAGGATCGCCTCGTGCGGCTCGTACCGCGGCGCGTAGCCGAGCAGACGACGGGCCTTCTCGATCGTGAACACGTGACTGCGGTGCAGATGTCCCCAGCTCTCGCGCGCGAGGTGCTCGGTGGTCGAGGCCCGATGCTCCTCCCACGTGATGCTCTCGACCTCCGCGGCCTGGCCGAACCAGGCGGAGGCGATCTCGACGTAGCCGCGCACGGACAGGGCGGTCGGAGCGACGATGTTCATGTCCTCGCCGGCGGCGGCGTCCCGGTGCTCGACGGCCAGGGCGAACGCCTGAGCGACGTCGTCGGCGTGCACGTGGTGGAGCGTCTCGGTCCCGCTGCCCGGCACGCGGAGCGTCCCGCCGGAGGAGAGCACATGCCAGCTGGCGGGGTCCGTGTTGCCGAGCGGCCCGGTCGGATGCCAGCCGGGGCCGACGATGTGGCCCGGGTGGAGGGAGGTCGTGACGAGGCCGCCCGCGGCGGTCTCGTCGTGCAGCATCCGGGCGATCGCCGCCTTCTGGATCCCGTACTCGTCGAAGGGGGCGCCGGCGGCGTCGTCGTCCCCCTCGGCGATGGGCAGCCGTCGGCTCGGGCCGTAGCGCCAGATCGAGCCGCAGTGGATCAGGTGGTCGACGCGGCCCCGCAGCGCCTCGACGAGCGCGGTCGCGGACTCGAGGGAGAAGCACACGAGGTCGACGACGACATCGGGGTCGAGGCCGAGGATCGTGGTCCCGAAAGTGCCGTCGGCGTCCTGCTGCCGGCGGTCGGCCGTCACCTGCGTGACGGCGTCCCACTCGGGGGCGCTCGCGTAGCCGGTGCCGCCGGAGCGGGTGACGCTGATGACGTCGTGGCCCGCGCGCACGAGGCGCGGCACGAGGAAGGTGCCGATGTGGCCGCTGCCGCCGATGACGACGATTCTCATGGGTTCTCCTGTCGGGAAGGTTCGGGAGGTTCGGGAGGTGAGGTCGGAGGGGACGCCGCGGTCCCGAGGCGGCCGAGGCGTCGGGCGGTCTCGGTGCCGGGGTCGGCGCTGTAGGTGACGAGGCGGCGCGAGGGGTCGCCCGGGGTCTCGAGCACCTCGAAGGCCATGTCGAGCCGGCCGACCTGCGGGTGGCGGAAGTGCTTGACGCCGGTGCGGTGCTCGTGGACGTCGCGCCGGGCCCTGTCCTCGCGGAAGTGGGGGCTGAGGGTCGACAGCTCGCCGATGAGATCGGTGAGCGCCTCGTCGAGGGGGTTGCGGCCCGCCTCCAGGCGCAGGATGGCCGCGCCGGTGCGCCGCGCCAACGGCCAGTCGACGTAGAAGTCGCGAGCCCGCGGGTCGAGGTAGTTGAAGCGCGCGAAGTTGGCGCCGCGGGGGTCCTCGAAGACCGGGGCGAAGAGGGCGCGGCCCAGCGTGTTGGCGGCGACGAGGTCGAGGCGCGGCGTCTGCACGATCGCGGGCACGCCGATGCTGTCGACCAGTCGTGTGAGAGAGGAACGGAGGGCGCTGGAGGGCGCTGGCGTCGGCGCGGCCGGGGCGGACGCTCGGGTGGCCGACGGGGTGGCTGTCGTCCCGGAGCGGGCTAAGCCGAACAGGTACTCGCGTTCGATCTCCGTCAGCTGCAGTGCCCGTGCGATCGCGCCGAGCACGCTCTCGGAGGCGCCCGCGAGGTGGCCGCGTTCGAGGCGGGTGTAGTAGCCGACGCTGACTCCCGCGAGGGCGGCGACCTCCTCGCGGCGCAGACCGGGCACACGCCGCTCCTCGTCCAGGTCGGGGAGCCCAGCGCGGGCCGGCGTGATCTGGGCGCGCCGGGAGACCAGGAACTCGCGCACATCGTCGTTCGACGTCATGGCCGCCACGGTACGGCCGAGGGTGCGGAGGGCGGGAGTCCCTGGTGGGTACCCCCGGCGGGCGGCGTGTTCTCGGGGACGTCAGGGCGGGACGGAGCGGGGTGCAGGACGCGGGTGGTCGGCTCGTCGGCGTGGGGCACCGATGTCGAGGCACCGGCGGCGGGCGTCAAGTGCGGTGCCGAGCACGTGTCGCGTTGTCCCGCCCGGTGTCGCATCTGCTCGGGGCAGGTGGCGGCGGTCTCGTCGGTTGCCTCTTCGGTAGCGCGACCGCTTCATCCGGACGGGTGGTCATCGCTCTGTCCAGGGCTGTCGGTGTCAGGAGAGCTGGGGGCTCGCTCTGGGTCGGATGACGGCCCCGAGGCGGAGGGGTCGGGTCGCTCCGTGCCGGTGTCTGTGCTGTTGCCCATGCCGGTGCTCTTGTCGTCGACACCACGATCGTCCGCAGGGCCGGAACTCGCGGCAGTCGGCCCGCTCTGGTCATCATCGGTCCCGTCGACGCCGCTGGTCGGCGCAGAGGCGCTGTGCGAAGAGCTCTCGGCGACGACATCTGCGGGATCGCCGGTCCTCTCGCGGGGCCCGAGTGGGGTGAGGTGGCAGGTGGTGCTCGCGTTCCCGGGACTCGTCCACGTCACCGCCGGCGCGCCATCGCCGTCCCGAGTGGGGGTGATGATCCAGCCCGCGTGGTCCTTGAGCAGATTGCACCGGACACACAGACCCTGCGCGTTCCTGTAGGAGGTCTTCCCGCCGTGGGCGTGTGGGGTGATGTGGTCGATGTGGCGCACGGTCGCGTTGCACCACGGGCTCGCACACGTCGACTCCCTCCACCTCACCATCTGCTCCAACGACGCAGGGAACGCCCGGGCACCGGAGTCCATCGCCACCAACTCACCCGTCCTCGGGTGGGTGTACAGCCGTCTCATGGCCGCGTTCATCGAGGCGTCGGGGTGTTCGTCCCACCCGGGGTAGTTCTTATACCCCGGCGGCTTCCCACGAAGACTGTCGGTGATGATCTGGGCCGGGATCGGGCCGTAGCCCTCCAGATGAGCCAGCTCTCCCGCCCCGTCTGGCGCGAGGAGCGCCCGATCGGTGATCACCACACCGATGGTGATACGGCGGTGACGGTAGCGGTCCGTGACGCTACGGCCGTTATCGGTTGTTTTACGCTGCACAGCTTGCGAAGTGCGATGGGTGCCGGGCTCCAGGACGGTTCCGCTCAGTGAACCGAGTCCTGCCACCACCGGAGGCTCGGTCTCATGTTCGTGCGGCCGGGTGTGCGTCACGCGCCCATCCCCGTCGACCACGGTCGCCTCTGAGAGCAGTGACACGAACTCGGCATCCGGCAGCGACTCGGGCGGAGCGGAGGGATCGAGTGCCCTGTCGCCGCCGGTGATCGCGTCGACCAGGGCGTCAGCCTCGAGCGCCCGGACTCCGTCGATCGACCCCTGAGCACGACGGGCCTCGGCCTCGAGACGAAGGGCTTTCATGACCGCGCTGGCATCCACGGCCCGCACGGTCGCGGTGACCGCGACCATGTGATCCTCCAACAGGCGCGTCCGCACACACCGGCCCCGCGCAGCCCGCGCCGTACGACGCCGGGCATCATCCGGGTCCCGCGCATCCCGCAGAGCACGGACTTCCGCACCCAGACGCCGCGTCCCCACACCCACCAGGCGTGCGGGATCGGCGGTCAGGACTTCGTCGATGGACGCGGCGACATCAGGGTCAACGTCATCGAGCGCGACCGCGATCGCCCGAGCCTGGGACTCGGTGACCCGGCCGGCGGCGAGCAGGCTGAACGTGCTGGGGAGCTGGGTGACCAGACGCTGTGACGCGGCCAGAGACATCGACGACGCCGATGGCGAGACTCGGCGTGCCAGGCTCAGCTCCTGCGCGGCGGCGCGTCCCTGCTCCGCCGTCGGGACGCCACGTATGGCGTCGGCGTCGGCGATCCGGGTCGCGGCCATGACCTGCCACGTCGCATCCAGGGCCGCGAGGGTGGAGCGAAGCTGATCGATCACCCCCACCACACCGAGGGCCTCCGCGACGGAGCCGGGTTCAGTGTCGACCAACCCATCACGCATCGCCACCGGGGCCTCGACCGCCGCGAGGACGCCCGCGAGGATCGACGCCACGACCTCCCGCGCCGCCCCGTCACGGCTGAGAGCCTCCGCCTGAGCGAGGACCTGAGTTAGGGCATCACCAGCTGGGACCGTGCAGTCGCCGTCAGTCGCGGCAGCAACCGAAGGCACGCGGGTTCCCGAGGGCAACGACCCGTCACCGCGCGTCGATGCCGTTCCCTTGGCGGGCATCGACCCCGCGCCTTTGCCACCCAACGGAAGGTCACCCCCTCCCGACCGCGACAGCGCAGGACCATCCACACCCCGTGCCCGGGCGCGGTCATCGCGCCCCGGACCCTCGGCCCTCGAATGATCCCGTCTCGTCGTCATGCCCCTATTCTTCCGAAGGGGTCTGACAAACGAGATCCAGCCCCGGTCACGATTTCTAGAATGTGGAAAACTCTGCATGGTGAGGGAACACGGGTGCTGCCATACCGGATGACATCAGGTGGGGAGAGGCGGCGCAGCGCAAGGGATCTCTGCAATACAGACGGAGCTCTCGCTTTGCAAAGCAGTCGATCGTCAGGAACTCGCCCTCCCCCAAGGTCGACTTTTCCACAGCGCCGTCATCCACTACCCACGGCACACAACCCGGTGCCACATTGAGCCCATGCGACCCCTTGTTCATTCACCGTTGTTCCACCCGTTCACCAACGCCGACCTCAGCGCCAGGCCACCACCGCCGACCTGACTACGCTCTCTCCGGGAGTCACCATGGGCCCGCCGGCCGCTACCATCGCCGCCAACAGACGCTGGTGCGGCACCGTGTCCGCCCTCCGCCGCATCGCCGTCCGCTGCTCGGACGGCGCCGCACGCGTCGACGGGGACACCGTGACCGGGCGGGCGCGCGCGGGCGATCACTCCCAAGGATGCTGTTCGAGCTCCGAGTGGCGGAACACACGCCCGCCCGCGACGACGAGCGAGCGGGGCACCCGACGGACGAGCGCGTCCATCGGGTTCTCGGCGTCGACGAGAACGATGTCCGCCCGGGCGCCGGGCGCGAGGTCGTGCGTCTCTTCGGTGACGAACGCCGCCCCGTCGCGCGTGGCGATCTCCACGACACGGGTGAGGTCCTCATCGCGCACCACTCCCCCGGCCCGCCCGTACTGCCAGGCGATACTGAGCACGTCGCCGTCGCCGTACGGCCCCCACAGGTCACGGATGCCGTCGGTGCCGAAGCCGAAACGGACGCCGGCGTCGTCGAACTCGTGCAGCGGCAGCTGGGCCATGCGGAGAGGCGCGACCGTGGTCATCGTGACACCGAGCCCGGCCATGCGCTGCAGCAGGTCGCGGCGCCGCGCCGGATCGACCTCGACCATCGCGAACCCGTGGGCGATGTTCACCCGGCCGGGTCCCACACCGTCGCGCTCCACGCGATCCAGGATCAGGTCGAACTCGGAAGCCCCCAGCTCACCGGGCTCGTGCAGGTGGAGGTCGAGCCCGCAGCCGTGCTCCGCGACGATCGAGAAGAGCCCGTCGAGCTGGCCGACCGGGTCGTGATCGATCAGCATCGGGTCCAGGCCGCCGATGTGCTCGGCTCCCTGCGCGGCCGCCTGCTCGAGGAGCTCGAGCACGCCGGGGCGTCGCAGCACGCCGTTGCGCGTTGACGAGCCCGGGCAGCGCGACCAGGCCGCCCCCGTCGATCGCGTCGGGCGGTGTCGGGGACGCACCGGTCGTCTCGACGGACCGGATGCGGTCGCCCTCGATGACGATGTCGGACGGCGCGCCGCCCCAGGGTCGGACGTTGGTGAGGACGAGGAGGTCAGGGGCATGATCGACCATGCGGATCATCGTAGGCACCGTCCTCCTCGCCTCGCTCGCATGGACGTGCGGCACGCTCAGCGGATCGGCACCAGCTCTGCGATGTCGTCCACCGGGAGCGCCCCGTCGACGATCGCGGTCACGACCGAGGATCGCAGGGTCATCGTGCCGCCGTGGTTGTCGAGGAAGGCCGTGTCGGCGGCGTCGCGTCCGGTCGCGATCCGGACGAGTGAGACCCGCGGCGCGAGCCCCGTCGCGTCGATCGCGGTCCAGCGGCCGTCCAGCAGCACCTCGGCGACGGCGTGGAAGTCCATCGGGTCACAGCCCGGCGCGTAGACCGCGGCGAGCCGGGCCGGGATCTGCATCGCCCGGGCGAGCGCGACGACCAGGTGCGCGTAGTCGCGGCAGACGCCCGCGCCCGCGAGCAGGGTGTCGGACGCCCCATCCGTGGGAGCGCTCGCCCCTGGCACGTACTCGAGGCGATCGGCGACGAAGCGTGCGATGTCCTGCGCGAGCTCGACGGGCTCGCGCTCGAGGTCGAACTGTCCGCCGGCGAACCCGAACAGGCGGTCGCTGTCGACGTAGCGACTGGGACGCAGGTAGATCGAGCCGTCGAGCGGCTCCTCCTGCGACGCCTCCGCCCGCCCCTGAATCCGGGCTTCGTACCGGATGGCGAGCTCTCCCTCGTGGGCCGTGAAGCGATGGATGCGCCCGCCGTGCGCCGAGGCGAGCTCGTCGACCTCGAGGGCGGTCCCGTCGAGCGTCACCTCGAGGTGCTCGTCGACCTCGAGGCCGGGCAGGCGTGCGACGGCGATCTGCAGCTCGATGTCGGTCTCGCCGACGATGTCGGCGTCGATCGCCGCGGAGACCTCGCGTCCTGATGCGTCCATGCGAGGAGAGTAGCCCGGCGGCGCTGATGCCTAGCTGTCGGGGACGGTCGGGGGGCGCTTCGCCAGGTGGCCGCGGCGGTGGGCCCCGGCCACGATCGCTCTCGCCTCGGCGGGAACCAGGGGCTCGCCAGCGAGGTCCGCAACCGGCACCCAGAGCGGGTGGTAGAGATCGTCCTCCGTCTGCGTCGCCGCTTCCGGGCCGCCGAGCACGGGATCACCCGGGGCCACCGCAGCCGGACGTAGTGCGCTCGACGGTCGTCGTGGTCGAGCACCTCCAGATGCTCGACCACGACCCCGCGCAGACCGGTCTCCTCCTCGAGCTCACGGACCGCGGCCTCGGCCGGCACCTCGCCGTCCTCCACTCCCCCGCCCGGCAGCACGGTGTAGCGGCGCCCGTCCTTGACACGTCGCATCAGCAGGACGCGGTCGGCGTCGAAGCAGACGCACACCGCACGGTCCTTCGCCATGGAGTCTCCTTCGCTGGATGCCATCGACTGCTCACCGTGGATCTCACCCTTGATGGGCTCGTGCGGCGACATCATCATGCCTCTCGGACTCGGCCGGGGTCATCGCGAGCTTCTCGTCCGCGGCGAGCTGGTCTGCGAGCCCCCGAGTCGATCGCCACGGCGAAGAGCCGCGGCGAAGCAGGTCACGCCTGGTCGGCCGGGCGCAGCAGCACCTCGTTGATCACCAGGTGCCGGGGCCGCGAGAGCACGAAGGCGATGACCTCGGCGATCTCCTCGGGCTTGACTCGGGCGGCGTCGTAGCTCTCCTGCACGGCCTGGCGTGTGGCGTCGTCGGTGATGTGGGTGGGCAGCTCGGTGTCCACGACACCGGGTTCGATGAGCGTGACCCGCACGTCGGGCAGGAGCGCCTGGCGCAGGGACTCCGACCAGCCGTTCATGCCCCACTTGGTGGCGGCGTACACGCCGTTGGTGGCGCGCGCGGTGCGGCCGGCGACCGAGGAGAGGTTCACCAGATCGCCGCCGCCGTCCTCGAGCTGGCCGAGGAAGACCTCGGTCGCGGTGATCGCGCCGAGCAGGTTGGTCTCGACCATGGCCCGGTAGTCCTCCCGCCGCTCGGAGGCGAACGGGCCGAGCAGCATGATCCCGGCGTTGTTGACGAGCACGTCCGCGCCGCCGAGCTCGTCCTGGACGCGCTGCGCCGCCGCGACGAGGGAGTCCCGATCCGTGACATCCGCGACGATCGCGATCGCGTCGTCACCGAGCTCGGCGGCCAGGGCGTCGATGCGGTCGCCGCGTCGGGCCAGCAGGGCCACGCGGTACCCGGCGGCGTGCAGCGCACGGGCGGTCGCGGCGCCGATGCCGGAGGACGCGCCCGTGATCACCGCGGTGCGCACGGTCCCCTCCCGGGCGCTCATGCGCCGACCTCCGTGCTCGTGGTCAGATCAGCCCGACGGGTCCAGGCGCCCGTCGGGGCTGGGGCGGCGTGGCCGAGGCCGGTCGAGCAGCCGGTGAGGAACCAGGTGGACATGATGCGTCTCCTTGTCGACGGGGTGTCAGGACTGCTGGCCGGGCAGGGGCGAGAGGCCGTGGGTGCCCTCGGAGGTGGTGCCGGCCTTCGCGCCGAGGTCGATGTTCGCCAGCTGCGACGCACCGCTGCTCCTCCCGTGCACCTCGAGCTGCGCGAACCCGTCGTCCAGTGCCCGCAGCTCCTCGGCATCCAGGTGCAGGTCGAGGGCGGCGACGTCCTCGTCGAGGTGGGCGACCTTGGTGGTGCCGACGATCGGCACGATCCACGGCTTCTGCGCCAGCAGCCACGCGAGCGCCATCTGCGCCGGGGTCGCGCCCTGGGCGTGGCCGACCTGACGGAGCAGCTCGATCACCGGCCAGTTCGCCCTCCGGCCCTCGACGGTGAACCGCGGGAAGCCGGCGGCACGCAGGTCGCCCTCCATGAGCACCGACTCCGGTGCGACGGTGCCGCTCAGATAGCCCATGCCCAGCGGGCTGTAGGGCACGAACCCGATGCCGAGCTCCTCGCACACCGGCAGCACCTCGGGCTCCTGCTCGCGCTCGAGGAACGAGTACTGGTTCTCCACCGCCGTGACCGGGTGGACGGCGTGGGCGCGGCGGATCGTCGCAGCCCCGGCACCGGACAGGCCCAGGTGCTTGACCTTGCCCTCGCCGATGAGCTCGCCCACGGTGCCGGCGACGTCCTCGATCGGCACCTGCGGGTCGATGCGGTGCTGGTAGAGCAGGTCGATCCGATCCGTGCCCAGACGCTGCAGGGCGCCGTCGACGACCTCGCGGATGTGCTCGGGACGGGAGTTCAGGCCGTGGACCTGCCCGCCGGGGGTGATGTCGAAGCCGAACTTCGTGCAGATCACCACGTCGTCACGGATCGGTGCGAGGGCCTCGCCGGCGATCTCCTCGGCGACGAAGGGGCCGTAGACCTCGGCGGTGTCGAAGAACGTCACACCCTTGTCCGCGGCGTGGCGCACGAGCCGCACGGCGGCGTCGCGGTCGAGGGGCGGGCCGTAGGCGTGCACGACGTTCATGACGCCCATGCCGAGCGCGGAGACCTCGAGGTCTCCGAGGCGACGGGTGGGCAGGGTGGTGTTGTCGGTCATGGTGGGTTCCTTCCTGTGGTGGGGCGGGTCATGTGCACGGCGAGGAGGACGGAGGCCCGGAGGTGATCGGCTTCCCGCTCATGCTTCGGGGATGTCGCGCCAGAACGCCTCGCGGGTCACGTCCGCCGGCTCCGGGCCGCCGCGCACCCCGGTGTCCAGGGCGTCGATGCGGGCCAGCTCCTCGACGGTGAGCTCGAAGCCGAACACGTCGATGTTCGCGGCGATCCGCTCCGGGTTCACCGACTTCGGGATCGCCGCACGCCCCTGCTGCAGGTGCCAGCGCAGCATCACCTGCGCGGGCGTCTTGCCGTGCGCAGCGGCGATCTCGCCGAGGGTCGGATCCTCGAAGGTGCTCGTGCCGGTGCCGCGGTAGCTGGTGATGCCGCCCATCGGCGACCACGCCTGCGTCACCGTTCCCTGGGCACGGTTGGCCTCCTGCACCGTCGGCTGGGAGAAGTAGGGGTGCACCTCGATCTGGTTCACGGCCGGCACGACCTCGGTCTGCTCCCGCAGCGCGCTCAGATGCTCGGCCATGAAGTTCGAGACGCCGATCGCCCGGACCCTCCCCTCGGCCAGAAGCATCTGGAGGTCCGTGTACGCCTGGACCGTGCGATCGAAGTCCGTCGGCACCGCCTGGTGCAGCAGGAGCAGGTCGATCGTGTCGACGCCGAGCTTGCCCGCGGACTTGTCGACGGCGTGCAGGGTCTCCTCATAACCGTAGTCCGACAGCCAGACCTTCGTCTCGATGAACACCTCGTCACGGTCCAGGCCGGAGCGGCGGATGCCCTCGCCGACCTCACGCTCGTTGAAGTACGAAGCAGCGGTGTCGATGAGCCGATAGCCGACCCGGAGCGCCTCGACGACCGCGTCGACGGTCTGCTCGGGCGGGGTCTGGAAGACGCCGAACCCGAGGGCGGGCATCTCGACGCCGTTGTTCAGCGTGATGGTCATGGAGCGCTCCTTCCCGGGCGGCCAGGCGGCCGACCGTGTGCATCCGGTGTCGTCCCACGACGCTAGGCCCGTGCCGTCGACGCTGGGGTGTACGGCTGGTACGCGGATCGCGCGGCCGTGCTCCCGGGCGGCGTGCTCCACGACAGCCCTCAGCTCCGAGCGCCCGGCGACGCCCCATGCCTGCCTCCGGCGAGGAGCACGATGACCACGGCACACCCCGTGAAGGCGGCGCACAGGAGGAACATCCCGCCGTAGCCGGCGCCGAGGCCCGCGACCGCGATGACGCCGCCGGAGACGACGGAGCCGATCCGGCGGGTGTTGGTGAAGAGCCCGGAGGCGAGACCGGGCCGGGGATGAGGTCCTGGAACCAGGTCAGCCCCACCCCGGTGACCGTCGCGAAGAACCAGGCGTTGAGCAGCTGCACCGCCACGAGGGCGAGGGGCCCGTCGACGAACGCCATCGCCAGGTAGAAGGCGGCACCGGCGACGCTGCCGACGACCAGGAGGGCGACGGGGCCGATCCGGCCGGACAGACGGCCCAGGAGCAGCAGGGCCGGGATCTCCGCCCCGGCAGCGACGGCCAGGGCGATGCCGCCCCAGATGGCGCCGAGACCCAGGTCGTCGACCGTGAACAGGGTCATGACCGAGACGGTCGCCGCGTTGGTGGCCTGCAGCGCCACGAAGGCGACCACGACGGCCGAGATCCGCAGCCGCGACAGCGGCAGCGGCGGCTCCTGCCCCGCCGAGGCGGTCGCCGGAGGAGGCGCCTGGCGGCGTCGCAGCGCGAGCACGGCGAGGATCCCGACGGACGAGATCACGACGATCGCGCCCAGCACCGAGCGGGTTCCCGCGGCGCCCGCGAGCAGCATCGCGAGGGGAGGCCCCGCCACCCAGGACACCGAGACCATCGCCCGTGCGTTCATCACGGCCGAACGCCCCAGGCCGGTCGCCCGGAGGTGCGCGAAGAAGAGCGAGGACCCGACGCCGGCCGGCCCGCCCAGCAGGACGAGGGCGAGCGCCGCGATCGACCACGACCAGGCGACCGCGAGCGCGGCCGCCAGCACGAGCGTGAGCACGCCGCACCACACCATGGGGCCCAGGTAGTCGCGCCGCCTGTCCGCCCAGGCGGGCACGACGAGCGAGGCGACGAACCCGCTCGCGTTGTACAGGGCCAGCGCGAGACCGACCTGGGCCGCGGACGCACCCAGCAGGTCGCTCAGCAGGAGCGCGAGCGCCGGGTTCAGGAAGGCGAACTGCAGCCCCCAGGCGAGCGCCGCGACCTGGATCAGGAGTCGCGGGGGCGGCGTCCGTCGCGCGTCGTGCGCGCCCTGCGCGTCGTGCGACCCTTCGCCGACGTCGTCGCTCTGGCTCATGCTCCTCACGCTAAGCGCCGCCGCACGGGCCAGGGGTGTACGGCCAGTACACGGATCGCGCGTCACTTCCCCCGCACCGCCGGCCGGCGTGGAGTGGGACCATGACGTCCCTCCCGCCGAGCCCCTCAGCCGTCGACGACAGACCCGTGCGCACGGGCATGGTGCTCGTGATCGTGCTGGTCAGCTACTTCATGATCGTGCTCGACAACTCGATCATCTTCACCGGTCTGCCGCAGATCCAGGCGGCCCTGCACCTCACCCCCGCCGGCCTCGCCTGGGCGCAGAACGCCTACACGCTCGTCTTCGGCGGCCTCGGCGGTGCGGTCGTACCTGGACGATTTCTGGCCCGGGAAGCTGGCTGATCTGAAGACGGCGGTCGAGTCCAGAGGCGGTGATGGCGATGGCTGAGTTCCGCGACTCGATCGACATCACCGCCTCGCCGGAGACCGTGTTCGACTACCTCACCACCGATGACGGCATGACGGCGTGGATGGGTCAGTACGCCGACCTCGACCCCACGCCGGGTGGACGTTTCGCCGTCGACATCGCGGGGTATCCGGTGCGAGGAACGTTCCTGACCGTCGAACGCCCGAGCCGGGTGGTGGTCTCCTGGGGATTCGCGGGAAGCGACGATCTGCCCGCGGGCACATCGACGGTCGAGTTCCGCCTCACCCCGATCGCGGGCGGCACCCGAGTCGACCTCTGCCATTCGCATCTGCCCGACACGAGAGTGCCCGGCCACGCCCTCGGGTGGGCGAACTTCCTGCCTCGTCTCGTCATCGCGAGTGGCGGCGGCGACCCCGGCCCTGATCACTGGCAGCCCTCATCACCAGCATGAGCTGACCGCCACCCTCACAGAGGTACGAGGCGGACGCCATGACCCCTGAACAGATCCACCTTGTGGAACGTATTCGGGCGCTCCTGCCCGGCCGGCCTGCGATGCGGGAGGTCTCGATGTTCGGAGGCCGGTCGATCATGGTCAACGAGAAGATGATGGTCAGCGCCAGGTCGAACGGCGGACTGCTGGTGCGCGTCGACGCCGACCGACACGACGAGTTCCTGACCCGGCCGGGCGCGACGCAGGCGATCATGGGCAGGGACCGCACGATGGGGCCGGGCTGGATCGACGTCGAGGCCGACACGATCAGCAGCGACACCCAACTCGCCGCCTGGCTGGAGATTGCGATGGAGCACAATCGTGCGATGACGGCGTACCTCGCAGTGAACGCCCTGACCTGTCCTCACCTCATCGGATCGATGGGCTAAGTCGGTGCTGCTCTGCCGCGGAAGAACGTCGCGGGCGCCGGCGATGGCGAACACGAGAGGCACTCCGGATCGCGATCATCATCTGGATCGAGAGGGCCTGTCACCTCAATCGCCTGCCGGCCCGCCTGGGCCGATTCACCCCGCCGAGTGCGAGACCGTCATGAAACTGGCTGTGGACCTCGCGGTCTGACACCCCGAGCGACATCTATCTGTGCGGCAGCCCCTGGGTACATCGCGATCCCTAGCGAAAACTCCCCGACGAGCGACTGACTCACCCCGACCGGCCGGAGCCCGTCGGCGAGAAGCCACTGAGCCCTGGATGTGGGCCGGCCCAGCGCATACGGTGACCGGCCCGACCTGGGGCGGCTGCCTCGAGGTGCTCGACTGGATCGCGCTGGCGGCCCGGATGCCGTCGAACGACGACCTCGCCGGATCGATCCTGCTTCTGGGGACCAGCGAGGGATTGCCGTCTGCGGATACTGTCCGGCACTGGCTGCGCGCGCTCGGAGAGCGTGGCACGCTCGCCACTGTCGCCGGAGTGGTCGTTGCGCGGCCTCCCGCGAGCAGCCTGGGTCAGCTGCGCCCCGACGTCAGGACACGGACGGCGTGGCGGGCAGCCCAGCGAGATGCCGTGATCGAACAGGTCGGCTTCTACAACCCCGAGGCCGTGGTCTGCGTCGGCCCTCCATTCGGACACACCCGGCCTCAGTGGGTGCTGCCGTACGGCGGCAAGGTCACGCTCGATGGGAACGGACGGCGGCTCATCGCTTCGTATCGGTAGCGGCTCATCTGCCGTTCATGAGTTGAGCGCGCCGCTACTGTCGCACGGTGTGCTTCGATGCCTCTGTCCAACGGCGCACACCTGGTTCCGATGACGCCCCGGCAGGGCCGTTTCGCCTGCGGCGTGCTCTACGCGGACCCGCTCGGTCCGGGGATACCGACTCGTGAATAGAGCCTTCCAGGTCGCCCGCCTCGACATCCCCGACGACGAACGACTCCGCCCACACCTGGCCGAACCGTTCGCCACCATCACCGACGGCGCAGACAGGCGGGGCGAGGCCACGGGCCGCGAACCCAGACGTGAATGCCCGGCATCTTCCGATGCTGGGGGTTCACCACGTACACGCTTCGGGTAGAGGCAATTGACCGCCATGGGAACAGGCCATCACTGGTCGAGAGGGGGGTCCTGCATGAATCCATCAAAATTCTGATACCGCGAGCATGGGGGATGATGCCGTTCACACGCTCGTCGACGCGTGGGCAGAGCTGACGAGACGGGCTCAGCCCCAATCCAAGGACAAGGGAGTAGACGCGCTGCGAACCGCCGCAGCACAGGGCACGAATTGACTTTCTCGGCGCGTCAGCTTGAAATCTGCCGTCGCACGGCCTGGAAGAGAGCTCGGCGATTCAGTCAGGCCACGATGGAGCGCAGCGCCACGACGATCTGCGTGTGCAATTCGGCTACCTCAGTGAACCGTGCAGCGAGTGCCGTCCAGTCGGAGTCGATCGCATCAAGCTGACCACCGCCGATGAGTCGTCCCTGTTCTCGCAGCAAGGCTGACAACTCGGGGACGTTGTGCAGCGCGTCGGCCGCATCCGATCGGCGGCGTGCGCCAAGCCGCAAGGAAAAGTTGCGCAGCACATCGGCGGTGAGGTCGGAGAGCGCATGGGTTGCGGCTTCCTCGGCGAGCTCCGTGAGGCCCTGTTCGTTCCCCGGCGGGAAGTTCGGGATGGCCTCATCGCCCTCAGCCCACGTCAGAGAGTCCGGCAAGGAGGCGGCCACCCACTCCTCCGCAGTGCCGACGGGCACCGTGAAACCGGTGCGAAGCGGGAACCTTCCGCGGGCGTACCCGATGGTGTCCGACCCCCACGCCGCCATGAAGTCCTCTGTCGGCAGCGTTGCGAACGGATGCCCCCGGGGGTCGTGCATCATGACGCGGTCGTCGTCGACATCGAGAACTGCGACGAAGTGATCAGCACCCGTGGGACGGTCGGAACCTTCCTGGTGGCGCAGGAGGCCCATCTCGAGCGGGCCGGCGAACACCGGGCCCCCGGTCGTCAGGCGGCGGAGCGTGGCGAGTGCCTCGTTCGGGTCTTCGAACGTGCGCCGTTCGTGGTCGACGCCCATGATCCTCAGTGCCTGATCGAGGCCTTGATCCGGGTCCCATCCGGGTGGGTCGAACAGCGGCAGCGGCCCGATCCGTTGGTAGCCGAACGCCGAACTCGTCAGCACCTCGACAAGCGGCGGGCCGATCGGTGAGCCCAGGGTCATCGCGAGGGTGTTCGCGTAGCACGACGGCGAGTTGCCGAGGTAGGTCATGAACGGCTTCCTGGCGGTTCGATGGGCTGCTGCAGCTCGGTCACCCAGTCGGTCTGGTCTTCGGGATACGCCCGAATGTAGAGCTCACGGCATGCAGCGGACGGCACGACGCCGCGCTCAAGGACCGCAGTGTGCAATGCCTGCCAACTGTTCCCGATTCGCTCCATCGATCCAAGGTGCACGCCGCAGAGGGCAGTGCCGGCGGCAGGTACCTCTGCGATCTCGAGTCCTTCTTGAGCTTCACCGTTGTAGGGGTAGCCGACAGTCACCCGCATGCCTTCTTCGGTCGGCTCGTAGATCGCAACAGGTGTGTCGAGTGCTCCTGGCACGTCGCCGATGACGCCGGCAATCGCGTCGAAGGCGGGGCCGACGAAGCCCGCGATGTCAGGCTGTTCTGGAACAACGGTGGTTCGGGCCGCGAGCCGCAAAGCGGGCAGGGGCTTCTCGACGTACTCGATCGTCGACATGGTGTTCTCTGTTTCGATGAGGCGCAGCCGTCTCGCCACATCGACGAGTCGAGCTTCCGCGACACGATGCTCCCGCTCGACCTCGGCCTGGCGGGACCGTAGCTGTTCAGCAAGAAAGTCGGTCGTGACTCCCTCGGCGAGCATGGCGGCGATGTCGTCAATGCCGAAGCCAAGGCGACGCAGCGCAACGATCCGATGCAACTGGCGCAGCTGCGACGGGTCATAGGAGCGGTAGCCGGTGATCTTGTCCACGTGCGCAGGTGCGAGCAGACCAGCGGCTTCCCAGTGCCGCAGCTGGCGGTGGGTGACTTGGCCGATCTGTGCGAACGCTCCGATGGACAGCATGTAACCGTTCAACCACCTTCCACGGTGTCAGAGTCAACTCTGACACCAGACGGCCTCTTGTCATGGCGGGTCGTGCTTCACGGAAGACCACCTGCGTGCACGCAGCAGCCCGTGCTCGTCGCGGTCGCGGAACGACTGGCCGCCGACTCCTGCGCCGACATCACGAACTCACACGAAGACCGCGGCAGGCCACGACTACGACTCGGCTACGTATGTCTGTGTTTCCGTCAGACACTTACGGTGGGTCAAGAGGGACTCGAACCCCCGACATCCACGGTGTAAACGTGGCGCTCTGACCAACTGAGCTATTGACCCTCATGATGCCTGCGCCCACCCTTCCGGCGTGCGCGGCAGCTCATGGTCACAGATCGCGGAGCACTGCGGCAAGTCGTGCCATGTCCCGCGCAGCGCCCGGAGGGGCGTCGTCGCGCCAGGCCACCTGGCCGTCGGCGCCGATCACGACACTCGTGCGCCGGGCCCGGCCGGTGCTCTCGTCGAACGCGTCCAGCTCCCGGGAGAGCGCCCCGTGCGGCCAGAAGTCCGACAGCAGCGGCACGCCCACTCCCTCGGCCTCACGCCACGCGGCGAGCACCGGCGGCGCGTCGCACGCGACGGCGAGCACGGGGACGGCCACACCCTGCTCCCCCAGCTCCTGCCAGAGCGCGTCGAGCGCGCTCAGCTCGCGCGTGCAGGTGGGGGTGAAGGCCCCGGGGAACAGGACCATCGCGTGGGGGACGCCGGCGAGGTCCGCGAGGTCGACGTCGGCGCCCTCGTGCGAGACGAGGACCGTCATCTCGACGCGACCCTCGGCCTCATGCCTGCGCGGCTCAGCCCTGGCGGGAGGCCAGGCGGGTGCCGGACCAGTCCTCGGCCAGCGCCATCGAGTTCATCGCCCGCAGGCCCGCGAGGTCGGCCGACTCCTGGATGGCTCCCGGCTGGACATGCCCCTCGCGCCCGGCCTTGGGCGTCAGCAGCCACACCGGGCCGCCGGGGGCCAGGGTCGTCAGGGAGTCCACGAGGGCGTCGACCAGGTCGCCGTCGCCGTCGCGCCACCACAGCACCACGCCGTCGACGATCTCCTGGCACTCCTCGTCCTCGAGATCCGCCTCGATCGAGTCCTCGATCGCATCGCGCAGCTCCAGGTCCACATCGTCGTCGTAGCCGAGCTCCTGGACGATCTGGCCCGTGCTGAAGCCGAGGATCTCGGCGGGCGAGCTGGACGCGTTCGCGTCGGTGGACGGGGACAAAGGGCGGCTCCTCTCGGCATCCGCGCCCGGGGCGCGGAGGGGATGTCGGACGCACGATCTCGCGCGGACGGGGATGGGCTGCCGCCTCCGAAGAGGGGCGAGCGCATGGAGTCTAGCGAACTGTGTTTTTCATGTCACTTGAGGAACGTCCCCGGGACGCCTGCCCGCGTGCGCGGGCGAGGACGTACTCTGGTCCAGACCCGAGGTCGCGGGACGCCTGCGCGCCGGTGCACCGACGCGCCCTGGCCACCCGGGACCACGTCCGAACGCTCGACGAGAGAAGGACAGCGTGACCTCACACGACAACCCCGGTCCCATCGGCATCAGCCTGCCCAGCCACGCGCAGGATCTTGACCCCGAGGAGACCCAGGAGTGGGTCGAGTCCTTCGACGCGCTTCTGGATGAGCGCGGCAGCGACCGGGCCTCGGAGATCGTGCAGACGATGATCCAGCACGCGCGCGCGAAGCACGTGCCGATCCATCAGAGCGGGAACACCGACTACGTCAACACGATCCCCGTCGAGCAGCAGCCGGAGTACCCCGGCGACCGCGCCCTCGAGAAGGAGATCAAGGACGCTCTGCGCTGGAACGCGGCGATGGTGGTCCATCGCGCCCAGCGCCCCGGGGTGGGCGTCGGCGGCCACCTCTCGAGCTTCGCCTCGATCGCCTCGATGTACGAGGTCGGCTTCAACCACTTCTTCCGCGGCCGTGAGCACCCCGGCGGCGGCGACCAGGTGTTCTTCCAGGGCCACGCCTCCCCCGGCATCTACGCCCGCGCCTTCATGCTGGGCCGCCTCACGCAGGACGACCTCGACGGCTTCCGCCAGGAGAAGTCCAACCCGCACGGCATGCCCTCCTACCCCCACCCGCGCGCGATGCCGGACTTCTGGGAGTTCCCGACCGTCTCGATGGGCATCGGCCCCGTCAACGCGATCGAGCAGGCCTCGTTCAACAAGTACCTGACCAACCGCGGCATCAAGGACACGTCCGACCAGCACGTCTGGGCGTTCCTCGGCGACGGCGAGATGGACGAGGTCGAGTCCCGCGGCCACATCCACATCGCCGCCAAGGAGCACCTGGACAACCTCACCTTCGTGGTCAACTGCAACCTGCAGCGCCTCGACGGCCCCGTCCGCGGCAACGGCAAGATCATCCAGGAGCTCGAGGCCCAGTTCCGCGGCGCGGGCTGGAACGTCATCAAGGTCGTCTGGGGCTCGGGCTGGGACCCGCTGCTCGACAAGGACGACGACGGCGCCCTCGTCGACCTCATGAACGCCACCCCCGACGGCGACTTCCAGACCTACCGCACCGAGAACGGCGCGTTCATCCGCGACAACTTCTTCGCGCGCGACCCGCGCACGAAGGCCCTCGTCGCCGACATGACCGACGACGACATCTGGTGGAAGCTCAACCGCGGCGGCAACGACCCCAAGAAGGTCTACGCGGCGTTCAAGGCGGCGACGGAGCACAAGGGCCAGCCCACCGTGATCCTCGCCCACACCATCAAGGGCTACCGCCTCGGCAAGAGCTTCGCGGGCCGCAACGCGACCCACCAGATGAAGAAGTTCACGCTCGAGGACCTCAAGGCCCTCCGCGACACGCTGAACATCCCGATCAGCGACGAGCAGCTCGAGTCCGGCAGCGTCTACGACGCCCCGTACTACCTGCCGCCCGAGGACTCCCCCGCCATGAAGTACTTCCGCGAGCGGCGCGGGGTGCTCGGCGGCGGCGTCCCCAGCCGCGATCACGAGAAGGTCGTCCTCGACCTCCCCGGCGACAAGGCCTACGAGGTCGCCAAGCGCGGCTCCGGCAAGCAGGAGATCGCCACCACGATGGCGCTCGTGCGCCTGGTCAAGGACCTCATGCGGGACAAGCAGACCGGCAAGCTGTGGGTGCCGATCATCCCCGACGAGGCCCGCACCTTCGGCATGGACTCGATGTTCCCGACCGCCAAGATCTACAACCCGGACGGCCAGAACTACGTCTCGGTCGACCGCGACCTGCTGCTGGCCTACAAGGAGTCCACGCAGGGTCAGATCAAGCACATGGGCATCAACGAGATCGGCGCGACCTCGGCGTTCACCGCGGCCGGCACCTCGTACGCGACCCACAACCAGCCGATGATCCCGTTCTACATCTTCTACTCGATGTTCGGGTTCCAGCGCACGGCCGACTTCTTCTGGGCCGCCGGCGACCAGATGGCCCGTGGCTTCCTGATCGGCGCGACCGCCGGCAAGACGACGCTCGCGGGCGAGGGCCTCCAGCACATGGACGGCCACTCCCCGATCCTCGCCGCGACCAACCCCGCCGCCGTCATCTACGACCCGGCGTACGGCTACGAGATCGGCCACATCATGCGCGACGGCCTCCAGCGCATGTACGGCGAGGACGACCGCGACCAGAACGTCTTCTACTACCTGACGGTCTACAACGAGCCGATCGTGCACCCGGCCGAGCCTGAGGGGCTCGACGTCGACGGCCTGCTCAAGGGCATGTACGAGCTCGACCCCGCCCCCGAGGGCGACGGCCCGCTCGTCCAGCTCATGTCCTCCGGCGTCGGCGTGCCGTGGGCCCGCCACGCCCGCGAGATCCTCGAGCAGGACTGGGGCGTGCGCGCCGCCGTGTGGTCGGTGACCAGCTGGGCGGAGATGCGCAAGGACGCCCTCGAGGCCGAGAAGCACAACTTCCTGCACCCCGAGGAGGATCCGCGCACCCCGTGGATCTCCGAGCGCCTGTCCGGCGTCGAGGGCCCGTTCGTCGCCACGAGCGACTACGAGGGACTGCTGCCCGACATGATCCGCCAGTGGGTCCCGGGCGCCTACGGCGTCCTGGGCGCCGAGGGCTGGGGCTTCTCGGACACCCGTCCAGCCGCGCGCCGCTTCCTGCACATCGACGCCCACTCGATGGTCGTCAAGGCGCTGCAGATGCTCGCCGCCGAGGGCAAGGTCGACGCCTCGGCGCCGCGCCAGGCCGCCGAGAAGTACGACCTGCTCAACGTCAACGCGGGCGAGTCCGGCTCCTCGGGCGGTGAGTCCTGACCGCTGAGGCGGCCGCGACGACCGAGCGGCCCGTCCCGGCCGCGCACGCCCTCACGGGCATCTGCCGCATCGACCGGCACGCCGTCGAGCCGCCGGTGCGCCAGATCTGCGATGCGATCGCGCGCGCGGTCCAGGACGGGTCGCTCCCCCCGGGGACGCGCCTGCCCACCGTGCGCGCGCTCGCCGCGGACCTCGACGTCGCGGTCAACACCGTCGCCAAGGCCTTCCGCCGCCTCGAGGAGGCACGGATCGTCATCACCCGCGGCCGCGCCGGCACCGTCGTGGCCCCGCTCGACGGCGTCTCCGGGCGCCTCGAGAAGGCGGCCCGCGACTTCGCCGAGCTCGCCGTCCAGCTGGGCGTGGACCGCGACCGCGCCCGGAAGGTCGTGCTCGCGGCCCTCGACGCCTCGCACTCCTGACCCTCTCGCCCGTCCCCACCCGCATCACCTTGGAGGCCCTGCAGTGATCGTCCTCGTCAGCCCCGGCCAAGGGGCCCAGAAGCCCGGATTCCTCGCCCCCTGGCTCGACCTGCCCGGCGTCGCCGACCGCCTGGGCGCCCTGTCCGAGGCCGCCCAGGTCGACCTCGTCCGCCACGGCACCGAGTCCGACGCCGACACCATCCGGGACACCGCGATCGCCCAGCCCCTGCTGGTCGCCGCGGGCATCGTCGCGGGCGAGGCCCTCGCCGACGGGCGCAGCGACATCGCCGACGCGATGGCCGGACACAGCGTCGGGGAGGTCACGACGGCCGCCCTGTCCGGCGTGCTGAGCGCCGAGGACGCGATGCGGCTCGTGGCCGTGCGCGCGAACGCGATGGCCGAGGCCGCCGCGGCCGAGCCCACCTCGATGGCCGCCGTCGTCGGCGGCGATCGCGCCGAGGTGCTCGCCGCGATCGAGCGCCACGACCTCGCGCCCGCGAACCTCAACAGCCCCGCCCAGGTCGTCGCGGCCGGCGCCGCCGACGCCGTCACCGCCCTCGCGGCCGATGCGCCGGCCCGGGCCCGCGTCATCCCCCTCCAGGTCGCGGGCGCCTTCCACACCGCGTACATGGCCTCGGCCCGCACCCGCCTCGAGGAGTTCGCCCCTCAGCTGACGCCCGCGGACCCGGTCGTCCCGCTCGTCTCGAACGCGGGTGGCCGCGTCGTCACCTCGGGCCGGGAGTACCTGGACCTGCTCGTCGGCCAGGTGTCCTCCCCCGTCGACTGGGCCGCGTGCATGGAGACCTTCCGCGACCGCGGCATCACCGGGATGATCGAGCTCGCCCCCGCCGGCACCCTCACCGGGCTCGCCAAGCGCGAGCTCAAGGGCATCGGCCTCGTCAACCTCAACACGCCCGCGGACCTCGACGCCGCCCGGACCCTGCTCACCGGACAGGAGAACTGAGACCATGAGCGTGACCCTGCGTCCGCGCCCCACCGTCCCCGGCTCGCGGATCGTCTCCTACGGCGCCGCCCGGGGCGACCTCGACGTCCCCAACGACGACCTGGTCGGCCCCATCGACTCCTCGGACGAGTGGATCCGCCAGCGCACCGGGATCATCTCGCGCACCCGCGCGAGCGCCGGACGCACCGTCGGCGACCTCGCCCTCGAGGCCTCGCGCGAGGCGCTCGAGACCGCGGGCCTGTCCGGCACGGACATCGACATCGTGATCGTCTCGACCGTGTCCTTCCCCTACGCGACCCCGTCGCTCGCGACGTGGCTCGGCGCGCAGATCGGCAACCCCGACGTGGTCGCCTACGACATCGGCGCCGCGTGCGCGGGCTTCTGCTACGGGATCGGCCAGGCCGACGCCCTCATCCGCTCGGGCAACGCGACCACCGTGCTCGTCGTCGGCGCCGAGAAGCTCTCCGACTTCATCTCCCCCACCGACCGCTCGATCTCCTTCCTGCTCGGCGACGGGGCGGGCGCCGCGATCGTCACCGCGTCCGAGACCCCGCTCGTCGGCCCCACCATCTGGGGCTCCAACGGCGAGAACTGGGACACCATCCGGATGACGGGCTCGCTCACCGACTTCCGCGACGGCACCTCGCCGTGGCCGACGATGGAGCAGGACGGGCGCACCGTGTTCCGCTGGGCCGTGTGGCACACCGCCGACATCGTGCGCAAGGCCCTCGACGAGGCCGGGCTGACCGTCGACGACATCGACGTGTTCGTGCCCCACCAGGCCAACATGCGCATCGTCGACGAGCTCGCCAAGCAGCTCAAGCTGCCCGACTCCGTGGTCATCGCCCGGGACATCGCACACACCGGGAACACCTCGGCCGCGTCGATCCCGCTCGCCACCCATCGCCTGCTCGCCGAGGGCCTCGCGAAGTCCGGTGACGTGTGCGTGCAGATCGGCTTCGGCGCCGGTCTCGTGTACGCCGGACAGGTCGTCGTCCTCCCCTGAATCCCCCGCCCGTGATGCGTGTCGCCCCGGTGCCGGTGTTCCGCACCGCCGGGGCCCGCCCCGGGTAGTCTTGCCCTGCCAACGAAAGCCAGATCCAAGGAGCACCCCATGGCAAACACCGAGAACGAGATCCTCGCGGGCCTCGCCGAGATCGTCAACGAGGAGACCGGCGTCGCCACCGAGGACGTCCAGATGGACAAGTCCTTCACCGACGATCTGGACATCGACTCCATCTCGATGATGACCATCGTGGTCAATGCCGAGGAGAAGTTCGACGTGCGCATCCCCGACGAGGAGGTCAAGAACCTCGCGACCGTCGGCGACGCCGTCACGTTCATCGCGGGCGCCCAGGCCTGACCCTCCCGGACGCCCGGAGCCGCTGCGGCGCTCCGGGCGTTTCGTCTCCGACGGGCGTCTCGCACCCGCCCCCGCCCCTTCCCACACCGGAGGTCCCCAGATGTCCGCACCAACCCGCGTGGCCGTGACCGGTCTCGGCACCGTGAACCCCCTGGGCGGCGACGTCGCCTCGACGTGGGAGGCGGCCCTGAAGGGCACGTCGACCGCGCACACCCTCGACAACGACTGGACCGAGCGGTACGGGCTCGCGGTGAACTTCGCGTGCGAGGTCCCTCTCGACCCGTTCGACGTGCTCGCCCGGCCCGAGGCCAAGAAGCTCGACCCCTCGGGCCAGTACACGCTCATCGCCGCGCGTGAGGCCTGGTCGGACGCGGGGACCCCCGAGGTCACCGGGGAGCGGCTCGGCGTGGTCGTCGGCACCGGTATCGGCGGGGTCTGGACCATCCTCGACCAGTGGGACGTGGTCAAGGAGCGCGGCGCCCGCCGCGTCAACCCCTTCACCGTGCCGATGCTCATGGCCAACTCCTCGAGCGCGCACGTCGAGCTCGAGTTCGGCGCCAAGGCCGGCGCCCACACGCCCGTCTCCGCGTGCGCCTCGGGCGCCGAGGCCGTGGCCAACGCCTTCGACATGATCCGCGCCGGCCGCGCCGACGTGGTCATCGCGGGCGGCACGGAGGCCTGCGTGCACCCGCTGCCGCTGGCCGGCTTCGCGAACATCCGCGCCCTGTCCACGCGCACCGACGACCCCGAGCACGCGTCGCGCCCCTACGACGTCGACCGTGACGGCTTCGTGCTCGGCGAGGGGGCCGCGATCCTGATCCTCGAGTCCGAGGAGCACGCCAAGGCCCGCGGCGCCCGCATCTACGGCTACGTGTCCGGCCGCGGCATGGCCTCGGACGCCTTCCACATCTCCGCGCCCTCGACCGACGGCCAGGCCCGCGCGATCGCCGAGGCCGTCGCCGACGCCGGCGTCGCCTCGCGGGACATCGTGCACGTCAACGCGCACGGCACCTCGACCCCGCTCGGCGACATCGGCGAGCTCAACGCCGTCAAGCAGGCCCTCGGCGAGGACACCGACCAGATCGTCGTGACGTCGACGAAGTCGATGACCGGCCACCTGCTCGGCGGCGCCGGGGCCCTCGAGTCGCTGTTCTCGGTGCTCGCCGCCCACCACCGGGTGTCCCCGCCGACGATCAACATCGAGCAGCTCGACCCGGAGGTGCCGCTCGACATCGCCGCCGGCGCCCCGCGCGAGCTGCCGTCCGGGGACATCGCCGTGCTGAACAACGCGTTCGGCTTCGGCGGTCACGACGTCGCGGTGCTCATCACGAGCGCCTGAGGCATGTCGCCCTCGCTGCGCGGTCCTGCGGAGCCGCACCCCGTCACCGGGACCGCGCAGGACGGGAGGCGCCCCGACGCTCTGACCCGCCCCGAGCGGCTCGACCGCCTGCCCTTCACCCGGCGTCACGCCCGCATGCTCGGCGCGTCCGGCCTCGGCTGGGCGCTCGACGCGATGGACGTCGGGCTCGTGTCGTTCGTGATCGCCGCGCTCACCGTGCACTGGGGCCTGAGCAAGGGCGACGGCTCGCTGCTCGCCTCCGCGGGCTTCCTGGGGATGGCGCTCGGCGCGACCCTCGGCGGGCGCCTGGCCGACCGTGTCGGGCGTCGCAGCGTCTTCGTGCTGACGCTGCTCGTGTACGGCATCGCGACCGGCGCCTCCGCGCTCGCCACGGGCCTCGCGATGCTCGTGGCCCTGCGCTTCGTCGTCGGCCTCGGCCTCGGGGCCGAGCTGCCCGTCGCGTCGACCCTCGTGAGCGAGTACGCGCCCCGGCGGGTCCGGGGGCGGGTCGTCGTATGGCTCGAGGCCTTCTGGGCGGTGGGCTGGATCCTCGCCGCCGTGATCGGCACCGTCGTCGTGGCCGCCGGCCCCGCCGGCTGGCGCTGGGCCCTCGCGCTCGGCATGGTGCCCGCCGCGTACGCGATCGTCGTGCGCTTCGGCATGCCCGAGTCCGTGCGCTACCTCGAGTCGGCCGGGCGTCATGCCGAGGCCGAGCGCGCCGTGCGCTCCTTCGAGGAGGCCGCCCACGTCGCGCCTCCCGCGCGCACGGTCGAGATCGCCGACGCCCCCGACGGCCCCCGCCCGTCCCTGTGGTCGCCGCGCCTGCGGGCGCGCACGGCCGCCCTGTGGGTCGTGTGGTTCTGCGTGAACCTCTCCTACTACGGCGCGTTCATCTGGATCCCGACGCTCCTGGTGGACCGCGGCTTCGGGCTCACCCGCTCGTTCCTCTTCACCCTCGTCATCACCCTCGCGCAGCTGCCGGGCTACGCGATCGCCGCGTGGCTCATCGAGGTGATCGGTCGCCGGTGGACGCTCACGATCTTCCTGATCGGCTCGGCGCTCGCGGCCGGCGCCTTCGGCCTGGCCGGCTCGGAGGCCACGATCATCGCCGCCGGCTGCGCGCTGTCGTTCTTCAACCTCGGAGCCTGGGGCGCCCTCTACGCGATCGGCCCCGAGCTGTACCCGACGCCCGTGCGCGCCACGGGCACGGGCGCCGCGGCGGGCTTCGGGCGCATCGCCTCGATCCTCGCGCCGCTCTCGGTGCCGCTGCTCATGAGCGCGGGCGGAGCCGTGCTCACCTTCTCGGTGTTCGCGCTCGCCTTCGTGCTCGCGGCCATCGCCGCCGTGACGCTGCCCGAGCAGCGCGGCGCCGCGCTCGTCGAGGAGTAGGGCGGCCTCAGACCACCCGCTGCAGCCAGCGCATCTTCGCGCCCTCGCCCGCGTGACGGTAGATCTCGAGGTCCTCGTCCCACGGCTCGCCGAGGGCGAGCGACAGCTCCCGGGCCAGCGCCTGCGGATCGCGCGAGGCCGCGGCCCGTTCCATGCACGCGCGCACGTGGTCCTCGGACAGCACCGTGTTGCCCGCCCGGTCGGTCGTGGCGTGGAAGATCCCGAGCTCGGGCGTGCAGCTCCAGCGGGCGCCGTCGGCGTGGGCGGTCGCGTCCTGGACCACCTCGTAGCGCACGTCGTCCCAGCCGCGGATGGCGCTCGCGAGGCGCGCGCCGGTGTCCTCGCGCCCGCGCCAGGTCAGGTCCGCGCGCACGAGGCCGGGGCCGACGGGCTGCTCGCGCCACTGCAGGCGGGCAGGCACGCCGAGGACTCCGCTCGCCGCCCAGTCGATGTGCGGTGCCAGGGCTCGCGGCGCGGAGTGGATGTACAGCACTCCCTGTGTCATGACGACCCTTCCGGTGTTCCGATGCGTCTTCCCCAACGAATCGGTGCCTCCGGGGCGGGTGCTCACCTCACGGGCAGTGCAGTGCAGCTCAGTGCAGTTCTCTCAGGTCGTCAGCCTAGAACCTCGCGCGGATGTCTCGCAACGCGCGCTTCCTGACGGGGCGCTCGAGGCCGTCGACGTAGAGCTGGCCGTCGAGGTGGCCCACTTCGTGCTGGATCAGCCGGGCCACGATGCCGTCGCCCTCGAGCTCGACGGCGCGTCCGTCGAGGTCGGTGCCGAGGCAGCGGGCATAGCGGGCCCGGCGGCGCGGGTACCACAGGCCCGGGAGCGAGAGGCATCCCTCGTCGTCGTCCTGGACGTCCTCGGACAGCTCCACGATCTCGGGGTTGAGCACGTAGCCCACACCCTCGTCGAGGTGCCAGGAGAAGGCGCGCAGGCTCACGCCGATCTGGTTGGCGGCCAGGCCCGCCCGGCCCTCGTGGTCCACGGTCTCGAGCAGGTCGGCGACGAGGGTGCGAACGCCGTCGGTGACCGTGCGGATCGGGTCGCACGCGGTGCGCAGCACCGGATCGCCGATGAGGCGGATCGGACGCTCGGTCATGCGCCCGGTTCCTCGGGAGCCTCGGCGGCCGGGACGTCCACGATCTCGTGATGCACCTCGGGATCGCCCGTGAGGGTGCGCTCGACGGTGCAGTTCGCGGCGATGGCCTTGGTGATCGCGCGCTCGACGCGCTCGATCTGCTCGGGGGCCAGACCAGAGAGATCCAGCTGGATCTCCTCGTCGATGCGGTCGTAGCGGTTGTCCTGCTCCGACGAGCTGCCGTGGGCGTAGACGCGCAGCGGGAAGTCCTCGCCGAGGCGACGCCCGATCGTGAAGTCCGCGCTCATGCCCGCGCAGCCGATGAGGGCGAGCTTGAGCAACTCGCCGGGTGTGATCTGCCCCTCCCCCTCCCCGATGGGGATCTCGACACCGCGCTGGTTGCGGCCCACGAGACGGCGCGTTCCCGTGCGGTCCACCCAGACGGAGCCCTCGGCGAACGCGGGCGAGATCGGGAATCGGGAGTCAGGAACTGCGGGCATGGGCACCTCCGGTGGTCGGCCGTCGCGCGCGACGGGCGGGATGTCGGCGCCGGAGCAGGGGCCGACAGCACGAAGGCCCCGGGATCCCCGGGGCCTTCACACGTTCGTCCAAGCTCCCGCGACTGGACTTGAACCAGTAACCGTTCGATTAACAGTCGAATGCTCTGCCGATTGAGCTACGCGGGATCAACCTGATCGAGGATAGCAGTGCCGAGCGGGCTGTCGCGACTCGGAACCGGTGTGCGACGGCGCATATGACGCATGCCACGCGCCCGGCCGTCACGCGATGAGGCCGACGATCGTCGCGCTGATGAAGGACACGAGCGTCGCGCCGTACAGGAGCTTGAGACCGAAGCGCGCGATGACGTCGCCCTGGGCGGGGGCGAGCCCCTTGGCGGCGCCCGCGATGATGCCGATCGAGGAGAAGTTGGCGAACGAGACGAGGAAGGTCTGCGCGATCGCGGTCGCGCGATCGCTCAGCTCGACCGTGCCGCCGGGGGCGGCGTCGGTGAAGGACAGCATGGCCACGAACTCGTTCGAGATGAGCTTGGTGGCCATGAGCTGTCCCACCTGGGCGCACTCGGCGGCCGGCACGCCCGTGAGGAAGGCGAAGGGCCAGAACACGTAGCCGAGCAGCTGCTGGAAGGTGAGACCGCCGAGCACCGCACCGAAGATCCCGTTGAGCAGGGCCATGAGCGCGACGAAGCCGATCAGCATCGCGACCACCGACAGGATCACCTTGCCGGCGTCGAGGATGTACTCCCCCAGCATCTCGAAGAACGACTGCCCCTCGGTGGGGTGCGGGATCACGAGGTCGTCGTCCTCCGGGTCGACCTCGTAGGGGCTCAGCAGGTTCACGACGATGAAGGCGCCGAACACGTTGAGCACGATCGCGGCGACGACGTACCGGGGCTGGATCATCGTCATGTAGGCGCCGACGATCGACATCGACACGGTCGACATGGCCGAGGCGCTGATCATGTAGAGCCGCTTCTCGGGCAGGTCCGGCAGCACCTTCTTGATCGCGATGAGGTTCTCGGACTGCCCGAGGATCGCCGAGGACACCGCGTTGAACGACTCGAGCCGGCCCACGCCCGAGACCTTGGAGAGCACGAAGCCGACCCCGCGGATCACGAGCGGGAGGATGCGCAGGTACTGCAGGATGCCGATCAGCGCGCCGATGAAGATGATCGGCATGAGCGACGTGAACACGAACGGGGCCGTGTCGTCGGACGTCACGTCGACGAGGCCGCCGAACACGAACGCGGTGCCCTCGGTCGCGTAGCCGATGAGGGCCTCGAAGGCGGAGGCGAGGGCCCCGATCACGGCCTGTCCGACGCCCGTCTTGAGCATGAGCAGCGCGAGCACGAACTGCAGGACCAGCATGACGCCGATGAACGGGGCCTTCTTGCGCAGCATGGCCAGGTCTCGGGACGGGAGGAAGGCGAGGCCGAGGAAGACGACGAGTCCGACGAGGCCGATCACGATGTGCACGCGCAACTCCTTGTCACGGGGGCGGCGGAGGACTGCTCCACCCTACTCGTGACCGCGGTCACGCCATCCGCTCCGTCCTGCGGAACGGTGCCGAGGCGCTGGCCGGAGCACGGTAGCCTCGTCGGGCACGGCCCAGTAGCTCAGCCGGTCAGAGCAGCGGACTCATAATCCGTCGGTCGAGGGTTCAAGCCCCTCCTGGGCTACCACAGCTCCCCCGGCGGTACGTCACCTGCTCGCCGCCTGGCCCGGGATTGCAACGAATTCATCACGACCGGTCTTTCACGACCGGCCATCCATCGTGCGCCTTTACATTGAGCCCTCTGAGCCTCTGCGGCTCCTGCGAAAGGACTCCTCCATGACTCACGCCTCCTCGGTCTCCGCGGGCCGCCGCGCGCGGAACCTCGCTCCTGCCACCCTGCGGGCTACGGCCGCTGTCGCCTCGCTCGCCCTCCTGGCGGCCTGCTCCTCCGGTGGCTCCGGCTCCGACGACGGCTCCTCCGAGCTCAGCATCGGCGCCATCCTCCCCCAGACCGGCTCGCTGGCCCTGCTCGGTCCCGCCGCGATCGCCGGCAGTGAGGTCGCGATCGATGACATCAACGCCGCCAAGCCCGACTTCACCGCCAAGCTCACGGTCAAGGACTCCGGCGACACGACCACGGACATCGCTTCGTCCTCGGCCAAGTCGCTGCTGTCCTCGAACGTCTCGGGCATCGTGGCGCCCGAGTCGTCGGCCGTGGTCAAGACCGTCTTCAGCCAGATCAGCAACGCGAAGGTGCCCTTCATCTCGCCCGCCGCGACCGATCCGTCGCTGACCAATCCGAACCAGTCGGGCGGGTACTTCTTCCGCACCGTGCCGAGCGACCTGCTGCAGGGCCAGGCCCTGGCGCAGCGGATCGTCTCGGACGGCAAGACGAAGGTCTCGGTCCTGTACATGAACGAGGCGTACGGCACCGGCCTCAACGAGCAGATCACCAAGACCCTCGAGGCCAACGGCGTGCAGGTGGTCGCGGACGTGCCCTTCACCCCGAACTCGACGAACTTCAACGCCGAGGTGGGCAACGTCCTGTCGCCCCAGCCCGACGCGCTCGTCGTGATCTCGTTCGACGAGATCAAGTCGATCTCGGCGGTGCTGCAGCAGAACGGCTTCGACTTCAACAACTTCTATGGCACGGACGGCAACAACGGCATTCTCGGCAAGGGCGACCCGGACATCACCGGCGCTCAGTTCTCCACCCCGGGCGTGAACCCGGAGGACGACTTCCGCTCGCGCCTCGAGGAGAAGAACGGCAAGGCGCTGCAGTCGACCTCCTACGCCGCGGAGTCCTACGACGCCGTGATCCTGATGGCCCTCGCGGCCGCACAGGGCGGGGACACCACCGCCGCGACGATCCAGAAGAACCTCTCGACCGTCTCGTCGGGCGGCACCAAGTGCACGAGCTTCGAGGAGTGCTACAAGCTCGTCCAGGACGGCACCGACATCGACTACGACGGACAGTCCGGGCCGATCAACTTCAACGACAACGGCGATGTGAGCGAAGCGAGCATCTCCTTCTACAAGACCGTCGGCCCCGACAACAAGACCGACTGGACCGACCAGCAGAGCTCGACGCTGTGACGCAGCGCTGAGCCACGACGGACGGCGGGCCCGGGATCCTCTGAGGATCCCGGGCCCGCCTTCTGTGGTCGATGCTGCGAGTGCCGGCCGCAGCCGGCCGTGCTGTCGTCAGTCGCGGTGACCGAGCGCGGCCTCGGCGGTGTCCGCACCCAGGGTGCCGAGGTAGAGCTGGATGACCTTGGGGTCGTTGAGCAGGTCGCGACCGGTGCCCATGTAGGCGTCCCGCCCCTGGTCGAGGACATAGCCGCGGTCGCAGATCTGCAGGCAGCGGCTCGCGTTCTGCTCGACGATCATCACCGAGACCCCGGCGGCGTTGATCCGGGCGACGTTGACGAAGGTCTCGTCCTGCCGCACCGGGGACAGGCCTGCGCTCGGCTCGTCGAGCAGCAGCACGGCGGGATCCATCATGAGCGCCCGGGACATGGCGACCATCTGCCGCTCGCCGCCGGACAGCGACCCGGCGCGCTGGCGCAGCCGCTTGCCGAGCTCGGGGAACAGGTCGGTCACGAAGTCCACGCGTGAGGCGTATCGCTGGGGATCCTGGTAGCAGCCCATGCGGAGGTTCTCCTCGATGGTCAGCGCCTGGAAGACGTTCTCCGTCTGCGGGACGAAGCCCACCCCGCGCTGGACCAGACGATCGGCCTTGAGGTTGGTGATGTCCTCCCCGTTGAGCAGCACGGAGCCCTCGAACACGCGCACGAGGCCGAACACGGCCTTGAGCAGGGTCGACTTGCCGGCACCGTTGGGCCCGATGATGCCCACCAGTTCGCCCTGGTCGACATAGGTGTCGGCTCCGTTGAGGATCGAGACACCGGGGATGTACCCGGCGATCAGGCCCTTGGTCTCCAGAACACGCGTCACGGCTTCTCCTCAGGGTGCTCGGCGAGCTCCTCGACCATCTCGGTGACGGCGAGCTGCTCGGCGACGACGGCGTCGTCGCGCTGGACCTCCACGCCGGACTCGTCCGGTGCGAACTCACGGCTGGAGCGGATGGTCTGGATGACGTCGCCGAGGTCGCGATCCTTGTCGGAGCCGAGGTAGGCGTCGACCACCGCGGGGTCGGACATCACGGTCCCGGGCGGCCCTTCGGCCACGATGCGGCCTTCGGCCATGACCACCACCCAGTCGGCGATCGCCTGGACCATGTGCATGTCGTGCTCGACGAACAGCACGCTGACGCCGTCGTCCTTGAGCGCGAGGATGTGGTCGAGCAGGGACTGCTTGAGGGCGGGGTTCACCCCGGCCATCGGCTCGTCGAGCATGATCAGCTGCGGGTCGCACATGAGGGCGCGGGCCATCTCGAGCAGCTTGCGCTGGCCGCCGGACATCGATGCCGCGTAGTCGGCCTTCTTCTCCAGCAGCTTGAAGCGTTCGAGCAGCTCGAGCGCCCGGGCTTCGACCTCCCGTTCCTGGTCCTTCCACAGGAAGGGCAGCAGGGCGGCCCAGAACTTCTCGCCCTTCTGACGTCGCGCGCCGAGCTTCATGTTCTCGAGCACGGTCATCATGCCCAGCACCTTGGTCAGCTGGAAGGTGCGGATCTCGCCGAGCCGCGAGACCTTGTGGGCGGGCACGCCCGCCAGATCGCGGCCGTCGAAGCTCCACGCGCCCGTGTCGGGGTTGTCGAACCCGGTCAGCAGATTGAACAGGGTGGTCTTGCCCGCGCCGTTGGGGCCGATGAGGGCGGTGATCACACCGCGCGGGATCTCGAGGTGCTCGACGTCGACGGCCTTGAGGCCGCCGAAGACGCGGCTGACGCCGTCGGCGACCAGCAGCGGATCGGTCTTGCGGCAGCCCGGGGCCGGCTTCTCGGGGGTGATCTCCGGGCGGATCGTCGTCTCAGGCAAAGTAGGTCTCCGCTTTCTTCCCGAGGATGCCCTGGGGGCGATAGATGACCAGCAGCATGAGGCCGACGCCCACCATGATGAACCGGATCTGGCCGCCCTGGATGCCGCTGATGGGGGAGTCGGGGAGGCTCGTCAGGATCGAGATGAGCCCGTCGCTGAGGATCAGGAACGCCCAGAAGATCATCGAGCCGAGCACGGGGCCGAACACGGTCGCGGCACCGCCCAGGAACAGGATGGTCCACAGGAAGAACGTGGTCTGGGTGCCGCCGATGTCCGGGTTCAGGCCCTTGGGCATGATGTAGAGCATGCCGGCGATGCCCGCGAGCACACCGCCCAGCACGAGCGCCTGCATCTTGTAGGAGAAGACGTGCTTGCCCAGGGCACGCACGGCGTCCTCGTCCTCGCGGATGCCGCGGACCACGCGGCCCCACGGACTGCGCATGAGCAGCCACACCAGCAGCGCCGCGATGATCACCACGACCCACGACACGATCAGGTTGAACAGGTCGTCCGGGCTGTAGGTGAAGGGCCCCAAGGTGTAGTAGCCGCCTGAGGCGGGCGCAGGGATCGGGTTCAGCGCCGACCACGCGTTGGCGTAGTCGAACGAGGTGAGCCCGCCCTGGCCACCCGTGAGCGGTGTCAGCTCCGGGGTGATGGCCACGTAGCGGACGATCTCGGCCGAGGCGATCGTGACCATCGAGAGGTAGTCGGCTCGCAGCCGCAGGGTCGGGATGCCGAGCAGGAGCGCGAACACGACCGCGCCGAGCACGCCGAGCAGGAGGCACAGCGGCAGCGGCAGGTCGAGGGTGCGGGCGCCGATCGCGAAGGCGTAGGCGCCCACGGCCATGAACGCGGACTGTCCGAAGTTCATGAGCCCGGTGTACCCGAAGTGCACGGCCAGCCCGATCGTCGCGAGCGCGTAGGCCGCCGTGTCGGGAGCGAAGATCTGGCTGACGGCCAGGGAGAGGAAGCTGAGATCCATGTCGATACCTTTCAGCCGATCCGCTGCCGAGAGCCGAGGATGCCCTGCGGTCGCACGAGCAGCACGACGATCATGGTGAGCATCGCGACGACGTACTTGAGCGAGGTGGGGATGAACAGCGTGGAGACGTCCATGGCGAGCCCGATGATGATCGCGCCGAGCAGGGCGCCCCACGTGGTGCCGAGGCCGCCGAGGGTGACCGAGGCGAACAGGAGCAGCAGGATGAGCGCGCCGCCGTTCCACTGAAGGGTCTGGTAGTAGCCGATCAGGGCGCCCGAGACCGCGGCGAGGGAGCCGGCGCCCACCCAGACGATCCGCGTGACCCGCTCGACATCGATGCCGCTCGCAGCCGCGAGCGCCTTGTTGTCGGCGACGGCGCGGGTCGCCTTGCCGAGATTCGTGCGGGTCAGGAAGAGGGCCACGGCGACGATGAGCACGATTGCGATGACCGAGCCCATCACGTCCCAGTAGCGCAGATTGACGGTGCCCAGAGTGACGAACGGCGAGTTGTCGGCCGGGATCGAGAGTCGGTCGGGCCCCCAGATGAACGCGTACACGTAGCGCAGGGCCAAGGAGAGTCCGATGCTCACGATCATCAGCTGCATCACGCCGACCCGGCGGGAGCGCAGCGGCTTCCACAGCCCGGCATCCTGGATCCATCCGAATGCGCCGCCGAACACGAGCGCGCCCAGGATGGCGATCCAGCCGCTCTGGCCGAGCTGGGAGGCGAACAGGTAGGCCATGAACGAGCCGAACGTGACGAGCTCGCCGTGGGAGAAGTTGTTCAGGCGGGTGGTGCCGTAGATCAGCGAGATGCCGATCGAGGCCAGCGCCAGCAGCAGACCGAAGGTGAGACCGGTCGCGATCTTGGGGAAGAGACGCTCGAAGAACGAGAGGCCGGAGGCGTCTGCCTGCGCGGCCGGATCCTCGGGCGTCTGCGCCTCCCCGCTCGGTGCGCCCGAGGGCGAGGCGCCTGCGGTCGCGCTCGAGCTGGCGGTCGGCGAGCCGGTGCTCGCGGACGACAGCGGCACCGGGGTGACGGCCTCGCGCTGGCCGCCCTCGACGAGGGCGATCCGCGTGTACTGCGGCGAGATCTCGCCGGTCGTCGCACGCGTGGTCGGGTTCTGCTGCGGCCCGAGACCGTCCGGAAGCGTCGAGGCGTCGAGGTAGACCGCGTAGGGGCCCGAGACGCTCAGGTCGATCGTGGCCGCGCCGGTGTCGTCCGTCGTGCCCTCGAGCAGCTCGCCCCCGCTGTCGGCGACGGTCATCGCGATGCCGGACACGGGCTTCCCGTCGCTGCCGGCGACGGTGACGATGAGCTGCACGCCGGCCGCATGCGCGGCCGGCAGCGGGAGCAGGACGCCCGCGGCGAGAACGAGGAGGAGGACGAGCGCGCTCAGCAGACGCGGGCGAAGAGCCCCGGCCGCGGGCAGTCGGGATGGGGGCGCGGCCCAAGGTGCGGGCTCCGTCACGGGCGTTCCTCTCGAGAGCGGGGCGCCGGCGGCGCCCGTGAATGGAGCAAAGGTAGGGCGCGAGGGCGGCGACGCCGCCCTCAGAGGGAACCTGCGCCCAATTCGTTATCAAACTGGGCCGATCCTTCAGCGCCCCGCTCGGCGCAGCTCTCGCGGGAACTCCTCGAGCAGGCGCAGCCACAGCTCCGAGGCCGTCGGATAGGACGGCACGGCATGGCGCAGCACGTGCAGGGGCACCTGGCCGACGATCGCGATGGTCGCGGCATGCACGAGCTCCGCGGCATCAGGCCCCACGAAGGTCGCGCCGACCAGGTGGCGGCGGGCACGATCGGCCACGAGGGTGGCCGTGCCCGGCACGTGGTCGCGCAGCAGGGCCGTGCCGGCGGCCCCGGAGAACGGGATCTCGACCGTCACCGTGTCGTCGCCTGCGTCCTTCGCCTGCGCCGCGGTCATCCCGACGGCCGCGACCTGCGGCTCGGTGAACACGACCTGCGGCACCGCGATCACGGGCGCCTCGGGCTCCCGCTCGTCGCCGAGGGCGTCGGCTCGGATGGCGGCGCCCACGACGCGGGCCCGGTACTTGCCCCAATGGGTGAGCTGGGCCTCGCCGCTCGCATCGCCGACCGCGTGCAGCCAGGCAGGCAGCGCGCCGCTCGTGACGTCGTCGGGGGCGAGCCCGATCGTCTCGAGGCCGAGGTCGTCGAGCCGCGGTCGGCGCCCGGTCGCCACGAGGATCTCGTCTGCGGTGCGCTCGCCGCGGTTCGTGCGCACCCGCACCGAGCCGCCGTGCACGCGGCCGAGCCCCGTGGCACGCGGATCCTGGCGATCCGCGCTCTCCACGTCGACTCCGGTCTCGACCGTCACGCCCAGGCGGCGCAGACCGTCGGCGACGGCCGCGCCCGCGCTCGGCTCGAGACGCGAGAGCAGCCCGACGCCGCGCACGAGCATGGTGACCTCGGCGCCGAGCGCAGCCATCCAGGTCGCGGCCTCGCACGCGACCACTCCCCCGCCGACGACCAGGAGCGAGCCAGGGACCTCCCGCACGCCCGTGGCGTCGCGCGAGCCCCACGCCTGGACGCCGCTCAGCGTCCCAGGCACCTGCGGCTCGCTGCCGGTCGCGATCACGACGGCGCGGCGGGCCCGCAGGCGGCGCCGGGCTCCGTCGGGGGTGGTCACCTCGACCGTGCGCTCCCCGGTGAGCCGGCCGTGCCCGCGGATCACGTCGATCCCGATCCCCTCGGCCCACGACACCTGTCCTGCGTCGTCGTAGTGGGAGACCCAGTCGTCGCGGCGTCGCAGCAGGGCGTCGCGGTCGAGCTCCGCCGGGGTGACGCCGGGCAGGTCGGTCGTCACGTCGGCGACGGCGACGGGACGCAGGAGCGCCTTGGACGGCATGCACGCGTAGTACGAGCATTCACCGCCCATGAGCTCGCCCTCGACGATCGCGGCGGTGAGGTCGCTGTCCTCGGTCGCGTACTGGGCGACGTTCTCCCCGACGGGTCCGCCGCCGAGGACGACGACGTCGACCTCGAGATCGGGGGTCATGGTGGGTGCGGGTGCCATGGGATCTCCTTCGGTGATGACGGCTCGCGCGCGGTCACTCCGCGAGCGCGCGCAGGGCTCGTCTCTTGTCCTGCAGGGTCGACAGCTGCGTCATGATCCGCTGATAGCCCTCGGGGTCGCGCGACGGATCGGCGCGCTGGAGGCGCTGCTTGAGCACGGAGTACTCGCGGGTGAACGACAGCTCGGTGAGGCGATCCAGCAACGACGTGGCCAGGCGCTCGAGCCCCGCCTCGTCGCGGGCCGGCAGCTGCAGGTTGGCGAGCTCGACGATGAGCGGGCGCACGGTCTCGCCCGCGATCTCGAGCACCTGGTCGAGGTAGCGGGCGGGGCTCAGCTCCCCCGTCACCGCGTCGAGCAGGGTGCCGGCGGCGAGCATCACGTCCCACACCCCCTGCAGGGCGGGGACGTGGAAGGAGTCGTCGGGCAGTGCGGCGACCTTCTTCGCGTCCAGCAGCTGCGGCGACTGCAGCATGACGGCGAGTGCCTGGGTCTCGACCTGCCCGACGGGGTCCCGCGGGCTGACCACGT
This sequence comes from Brachybacterium huguangmaarense, assembly GCF_025725725.1. NCBI lineage: Bacteria > Bacillati > Actinomycetota > Actinomycetes > Micrococcales > Dermabacteraceae > Brachybacterium > Brachybacterium huguangmaarense. The sequence continues at coordinate 2,471,209 of NZ_CP107020.1, read as the reverse complement.
CGGCGAGCCGCGCGATCGGCAGGGCGCCCGTGTCCGCCTCGTCGTGTGCCCCCCGACCGTCCGAGGAGCCGGGCGCGGTCTCGGCGGCGGCATGCCGGCCGCCCTGGGGGGCGCTGCGGGCGGCGTCGTGCACGGCCCGCAGCACCGTCCGCTCGTCCATGCCGAGCCAGCCGGCCAGGCGTCGCGCGTACTCGGGGCGCATCGCCCGGTCGCGGATGCGGGCGACGACCGGGGCGGCCATGCGCAGCCCCGTCACCTGCCCCTCGACCGTGTCGAGGTCCACCTGGTCCAGGACGGTGCGGATCGCGAACTCGAAGAGCGGGCGGCGGCCGTCGACGAGCTCGCGGACGGCCTCGTCGCCGCGTGCGATCCGCAGCTCGCACGGGTCCATGCCGCCCGGCTCGACGGCCACGAAGGTCTGGGCGACGAAGCGCTGGTCCTCGTCGAAGGCCTTGAGGGCGGCCTTCTGGCCGGCGGCGTCGCCGTCGAAGGTGAAGATGACCTCGCCGCTCAGCCCCCGGGACTCGGAGTTCAGGCGCAGCCCGGCCGAGGGGTTCATGTCGCCCATGACGCGGCGCACGATCTTGACGTGCTCGGAGCCGAAGGCGGTGCCGCACGAGGCGACGGCCGTCGTGATGCCGGCGAGATGGGCGGCCATCACGTCGGTGTAGCCCTCCATGACGACCACCCGGTGCTCCTTGGCGATGTCCTTGCGGGCGAGGTCGAGGCCGTAGAGCACCTGCGACTTGTGGTAGATCGCGGTCTCGGGCGTGTTGAGGTACTTGGGCCCCTGATCGGACTCGAGCAGCCGTCGCGCGCCGAAGCCGATGGTCTTGCCGGTGATGTCGCGGATCGGCCACACGAGCCGGCCCCGGAAGCGGTCGTAGACGCCCCGCTGGCCCTGGGAGACGAGGCCGGAGGCGACCAGCTCGGGCTCGGTGAAGCCGCGTCCGCGCAGGTGCTTGAGCAGGGCGTCCCAGCCCTCGGGGGCGAAGCCCACGCCGAAGCGCTCGGCCGCGGCGCGGTCGAAGCCACGCTCGGCCAGGAAGCGGCGCCCCACGCCTGCCGCCGGGGTGGCGAGCTGCTCGCGGTAGAACTGCTCGGCGACGTCGTGGGCGTCGAGCAGGCGCTGGCGGGTGCCGAAGTCCGTGCGCTCCCCGCCGCCGCGCCCGGTCTCCTCGTAGTGCAGCTGCACGCCGTAGCGCCCGGCGAGGCTCTCGACGGCCTCGACGAAGGTCAGATGGTCGATCTTCTGGACGAAGGAGATGACGTCGCCGCCCTCGCCGCAGCCGAAGCAGTGCCAGTGGCCCAGCTGGGGCCGGATGTGGAAGCTCGGGGTCTTCTCGTCGTGGAAGGGGCACAGCCCCTTCATCGACCCGATGCCGGCCGTGCGCAGGGTGACGTGATCGCCCACCACCTCGTCGAGGCGGGCGCGTTCACGCACGAGCTCGACGTCCTCGCGCCGGATCCGTCCCTGGGGCGCCATCACAGATCCGATCCGAGACCGGGCAGCGGCAGATCGGCCGCGGTGACGTGGGTGGACGTGTCGACGAACAGCGCGTGGTGCAGGCGCCGCGCGGTCACGTCGGTGTACGAGGCGATCTGGTCGACGACGACGCGCCGTCGGGCGTCGTCGTCGGGCGCGGCGTGCCAGAGCTCGGCGAACAGGGGCGACAGGTGCGTCGCGCCCGTGTTCCACAGCCCTGCGTAGAGATCGCGGACGATCTGCTCCTGCTGCTCGTAGACGGGCGCCTGCTGCGCCGAGGACATGACGTAGGCGGCCGCGAGCCCCTTGAGCACGGCGATCTCGAGGGCCGTCTCCTCGGGCATCACGATGTCGCCGCCGAAGCGCGCGATCGCGGCGTGCCCGCAGCGGGCGCGCGTGGCCGAGACGACCGAGCCCGTGAAGCGGCCGATCAGCTGGCTCGTCATGTCCTTGAGCGCGGCGGCCGAGCGCATCGAGCCGGTGAACTCGCGCATCCACCACGGCTCCGCCTCGAGCCGGGACAGCGCCTCGTCGAGCTCGTCGGTCCCGTGCGCCGGGGTGTACCAGTCCTGCACGACGTACAGGGCGGCGCCGCGCTCGAGGGGGTCGGCCAGGCGCGCCAGGTCGAGGCTGCCGCCCGTGATCGCGTCCTCGATGTCGTGGACCGAGTAGGCGATGTCGTCGGAGGCGTCCATCACCTGCGCCTCGAGGCACTTGCGCCCCGTCGGCGCGCCCTCGCGCGCCCACGTGTAGACGTCGAGGTCGTCGGCGTAGACGCCGAACTTGCGCGAGGAGGGGTCCGGCCCCTCGCCGCGCGCCCACGGGTACTTGATGGCCGCGTCCACGACGGCGCGCGTGAGGTTGAGGCCGAAGGGGCGCTCCTCCCCCACGATCTTTGGCTCGAGGCGCGTGAGCAGGCGCAGGGTCTGCGCGTTGCCCTCGAAGCCGCCGATCCCGTCGGCCAGCTCGTCGAGGATCTTCTCCCCGTTGTGCCCGAACGGCGGGTGCCCCATGTCGTGGGACAGGCACGCCGCGTCCACGACGTCGGGGTCGCAGCCCAGCTCCTCGCCGATGTCCCGCCCGACCTGGGCCACCTCGAGGGAGTGGGTGAGGCGGGTGCGCACGAAGTCGTCCGAGCCGGCGCCGAGCACCTGGGTCTTGGCGCCCAGGCGGCGCAGCGCCGAGGAGTGCAGCACGCGCGCCCGGTCGCGCTGGAAGGGCGTGCGGGTCTGGGACTTCGGGGGCTCGACGGCCCAGCGCTCGATGTCGGCGGCGGCGTAGCCGTCCGGCACGGCCGGGGCGGCGGCGAGGGGCGCGGAGGTCATCGCTCAGCCCCCCGAGACCGACAGCTCGGCCTCGTGCAGGCGCGCGGCGATGTCGGGCGTGATCTCGCGGGTGTCCATCCAGCCCTCGGGGCACGCGGGCCGCTTGGGGGTTCCCGCGCGCCCGCGCGGGCCCTCGACGGCCTCGCCGGGGTACGGGCTCGCGAGGTCGAGCTCGGCGAGCTTGGCGTCGAGGTCCTCCAGCGACTCCATGGTCGCGAGGCGGTGACGCATCTCGCCGCCGACGGGGTATCCCTTGAAGTACCAGGCGACGTGCTTGCGCAGGTCGCGCACCCCGCGGCCCTCGTCCTCGAAGAACTCGACGAGCAGCTCCGCATGGCGACGCACCGTGCGGGCCACGTCCCCGAGGGTGGGCCGGACCCGGTCGGGCAGGCCCGCGAAGCCGGCCGCGAGGTCGGCGAACAGCCACGGGCGCCCCTGGCAGCCGCGCCCGACCACGACGCCGTCGCAGCCGGTCTGCTCGACCATGCGGAGCGCGTCCTCGGCCGACCAGATGTCCCCGTTGCCGAGCACCGGGATGTCGGTGACGAGGCTCTTGAGGTCGGCGATCGCGTCCCAGTTCGCGGTGCCCGAGTAGTGCTGGTCGACGGTGCGGCCGTGCAGCGCGATCGCGCTGGCCCCCACCTCCTGGGCGATCAGTCCGGCGTCGCGGTAGGTGACGTGGTCGGCGTCGATGCCGATCCGGGTCTTGACGGTCACGGGCACGTCGCCGGCCGCCTCGACCGCGCCGCGCACGATCCGGGTGAACAGCTCGGTCTTCCACGGCAGGATGCCGCCGCCCCCGCGGCGCGTGACCTTGGGGACGGGGCAGCCGAAGTTGAGGTCGATGTGGTCGGCCTTGTCCCGTTCGAGCACCATCTCGACGGCGCGTCGCACGGTCGCGGGGTCGACCCCGTACAGCTGGATCGAGCGGGGGCGCTCGCGTGGTCCCATCGTCACGAGCCGCCACGACTCCCGATGTCCCTCGACGAGGGCGCGGGTGGTGACCATCTCCGAGACGTACAGGCCGCCGTCGTCGTGGCTGTGCCGGGAGCCGAACTCGCGGCACAGCAGCCGGAAGGCCATGTTGGTGATGCCCGCCATCGGCGCGAGCACGACCGGGGTGTCCACGGTGTGCGGACCGATGGTCAGGGTGCGCCGGGCCGGGGCGGCGGACGAGGGCGCGGCGGGGGCCGTGCGGGCGGGGGCGTGGGCGGTGGTCATCGTGCTCGATTGTCCCACCCCCGGCGGACGGACGGGAGCCCGAGGGCAGGTGACGTGCATCGGGCGGCCACGCGGCGTCATACGCAGGCCTTGGGTCACCCATGAGCCCTACCATGGTGTAGTGCGGTGACGCCCACCGACCGCCCCCGATCCCAGCCCTGCCCGAGGAGCCCCCATGACCCGTCCCGCCGAGCCCGCGGCCCCGAGGAGCATCGGCTTCCTCGCCTTCGTCGACCACACCGGGATCGCGCCGGGCGGGGTGCGCTCGCGCGGTCTCGACGACGGCGTCGACCTCTTCGCCCGCGCCGAGTCCCTCGGCTACGACGTCGGCTACGTGCGTCATCGCCATCTCCAGGACTACCTCTCGGCGCCGCTGCCCTTCCTCGTCGCGGCCGGGCTCGCGGCGCCCTCCCTGCGCGTGGGCACCTCGCTGATCCCGCTGCGCTTCGAGAACGCCGGGCGCCTCGCCGAGGAGGCCGCGACCACGGACCTGCTGCTGGGCGGGCGCCTCGAGCTCGGGGTCGGCTCCGGCTACGCGCAGCAGGACGCCGTCAACGAGCGCGCCTTCGGCGCGGTCCCCGGCGCGATCCGCGAGCACGTCGACCGCACGCTCGCCGACCTGCTCTCCTTCCTCGACGGGGAGATGGTCGCGACGGCCGACGAGCTGTTCGAGACCGAGGAGGCGGGCACGCCCCTGCGCATCCGGCCCCAGGCCCCGACGCTGCGGTCGCGCGTCGCCTACGGGGCGGGCTCCGAGCGCAGCGCGCGGGCCGCGGGCAGCGCGGGCATCGGGCTGCAGGTCTCGACCCTGCAGCCCGCGGTCGAGCCCGGGCAGTCCTTCGAGGAGGCCCAGCGCGACCTGATCCGTGCCTACCGCGCGGCGAGCCGCGAGGCCGGCCACGGCGAGGGGCGCGTGACGGCGAGCCGGCAGGTGCTGCCCGTGACCGACCCCGCCGACCTCGAGGCCTTCGAGGCCCTCATCGAGCGCGACCGGCAGCGCCAGCAGGCGATGCACTCGGGCAGCGCGCTGATCGGCGGCCGCCCGGCGGCGTTCGGCCGGGTCGTCGCGGACGCCCCCGAGACGGTCGCCGCGTTCCTCGCCGCCGACGTCGCGCTCGCCGAGGCCGACGAGATCGTGCTCGCCCTGCCCTACGGCCATCCGATCGGGACCGTGCGCCGGATCCTCGAGGCCTTTGCGACCGGCGTGGCGCCGCATCTGCGCAGGGCCGCCGACGGTGACGAGGGAGCCGGCGGGACCAACGGGCGGACCGGAGGCGTGCGGGCGATGGGATGATGCGGACATCTCGCGCCGCTGGCGTGACGGCCGGTCCGACGTCCGTGCCGGCCCTTCCCGGAAGGAGCCTCCGATGACCGAGAAGACCTCCCCCCGCCCCGCCGGACGCGAGCTCCAGCTCGGCGTCCTCACCTTCGTCGAGCACACCGGCATCACGTCCCTCCCCGGGCGCGTGACGTCCCGCGGCCTCGAGGACGGGCTCGCGCTGTTCGAGCTGATCGAGGACCTCGGCTACGAGGCCGGGTACGTGCGCAGCCGCCACCTCCAGCCGTTCCTCTCGGCCCCGCTGCCGTTCCTCGCCGCCGCCGGCCAGCGCGTGCGCCGCCTGCTGCTGGGCACCCAGGTGATCCCGCTGCGGTTCGAGAACGCCGGGCGTCTGGCCGAGGAGATCGCCACGACCGACCTGCTCACGCAGGGGCGCCTGCGCATCGGTGTGAGCTCGGGATACTCCGCCAAGGACGCGGTCAACATGCGTGCCTTCGGCGAGCCCCGCGGCACGGTCCGCGAGCACGTCGACCGCACCCTGCACGATCTACTGTCGTTCCTCGAGGGCGAGACCGTCGCGATGGCCGACACCCACATCGAGACGATCGAGCCGGGCACCCCGCTGCGCGTGCAGCCGCAGGTCCCCGGTCTGCGCGGCCGCCTCTCCTACGGCGCCGCGACCGTGCGCAGCGCGGAGCTCGCCGGCGCGCTCGGCCTCGGCCTGCGCCTGAATACGATGAACCCCGACGACGGCTCGGGCCGCTCCTTCGAGGAGCTGCAGGCCGAGCTGATCCGCATCTACCGGCAGGCCTCGAGCGACGCCGGCTACGGCGACGGCTGGGTGTCGGTGGGACGCCTCGCGCTGCCGGTGCACGACGACGCGGACCTCGAGGCGTTCGACGGCATCATCACGGACGACGCGTGGAACCAGCGGGCCCACCGCGAGGGCGCCGAGGTGACCGAGATCGGCGGCCAGGCGGCCGTGTTCGGCCGCGTGCACGCCGACGCCCCCGAGGAGGTCGCGCGCACGCTGTCCGAGGACGTTGCCCTGCAGGCCGCCGACGAGCTCATCATCTGCCTGCCGATGGATCGGCCGCTCGAGCTCGTGCGCCGGATCGCGACGACCTTCGCGCAGGAGGTCGCGCCGCTGCTGCGCGACGCGTGAGGGCTCAGGCGCCCCGCAGGCGCTCCCCGAGGTAGCCGGCGACGCGGTCGAGCGCCACCCGCTCCTGGGTCATCGAGTCGCGCTCGCGGATCGTCACGGCCTGGTCCTCGGCGGTGTCGAAGTCGACCGTGACGCAGAATGGCGTGCCGATCTCGTCCTGACGGCGATAGCGCCGCCCGATCGCCTGGGACGTGTCGACCTCGACGTTCCACTGCTGGCGCAGCTCGGCGGCAAGCGCCTGGGCGCGCGGCACGAGGTCCTCGCTCTTGGACAGGGGCAGCACCGCGGCCTTGACGGGCGCCAGGCGCGGGTCGAGCCGCAGCACGGTCCGCTTGTCGACGCCGCCCTTGGTGTTGGGGGCCTCGTCCTCGGTGTACGCGTCGACGAGGAACGCCATCATCGACCGGGTCAGGCCGAAGGACGGCTCGATCACGTAGGGCGTGTAGCGCTCCCCCGAGGCCTGGTCGAAGTACTGCATCTTGGTGCCCGAGGCCTCGGTGTGGCTGTTCAGGTCGAAGTCGGTGCGGTTGGCGATGCCCATCAGCTCGCCCCACTCGGCGCCCTGGAAGCCGAAGCGGTACTCGATGTCGATCGTGCCGTCGGAGTAGTGGGCGCGCTTGTCCTCGGGCACCTCGAAGCGGCGCATGTGGGCGGGGTCGATGCCGAGGTCGACGAACCAGTCCCAGCACGCCTCGACCCAGTTCTCGAACCAGGCGGAGGCCTCGGCGGGCGGCGTGAAGAACTCGATCTCCATCTGCTCGAACTCGCGCGTGCGGAAGATGAAGTTGCCGGGCGTGATCTCGTTGCGGAACGCCTTGCCGACCTGCCCGATGCCGAAGGGCGGCTTCTGACGGGCGGCGTTCACGACGTTGAGGAAGTTCACGAAGATGCCCTGCGCCGTCTCGGGGCGCAGGAAGTGCAGCCCGGCCTCGGTGTCCACGGGGCCCAGGTAGGTCTTCATGAGCCCCGAGAACTGCTGGGGCTCGGTGAACTGTCCGCGCGTGCCGCACTTGGGGCACGCGATCTCGGCGAGGCCGCCCTCCGGCGCCCGGCCCTTGCGCTCCTCGAAGGCCTCGATGAGGTGGTCCTCGCGGAAGCGGCTGTGGCAGCTCTTGCACTCCACGAGCGGGTCGGTGAACGTCGCGACGTGGCCCGAGGCCTCCCACACCCGCTTGGGCAGGACGATCGAGGAGTCGAGGCCCACCATGTCCTCGCGGCCCTGCACGAAGGTGCGCCACCACTGGCGGCGGATGTTCTCCTTGAGCTCGACGCCGAGCGGCCCGTAGTCCCAGGCCGACCGGGTGCCGCCGTAGATCTCGCCGGCCGGGAAGACGAATCCGCGCCTCTTGGCGAGCGCGATGACGTTGTCCAGGGCGGAGGGGGCGGGCTTGGCCACGGAGGTCTCCTGAGATCGACGAGATGCGGGCGGAGCGCGGTCCACGAGAGGCCGGCGCGACCTCCAGCATATCGGCGCGCCAGCCCCGATGCGCCGCGCACGACGGGCGGCGCCGTGCCGGCCGGGTGCGGCGTTGCGAGGTTCACACGAGGAGGATTTGCCCTGGCCACGCACAATTCTTGAAAATGATTGTCATGCATGCAGATCACGTCTCGGACCGCCGCCCGTCCCGCGCCCCGGCCCCCGCACGCGTGGGCCGCCGTGCCCTGCTGCAGGCGGGCGGCCTGTCCGCCCTCGGCCTCGCCCTCGCCGCGTGCGGCACCTCGAGCGGCGGCGGCTCGGGCAGACCCACCGTGATCGTGGGCTGCTACGGGGTGCAGTACATGGCCCAGCTCGTCGCGGGCGACGCCGCCGAGGTGGTCAGCCTCGCCAAGCCGGGCCAGGAGCCCCACGACATCGAGCTGTCGGTCGCGCAGACGGCGCAGATCCAGGAGGCCGACGTGATCATCCAGATCCCCGGCTTCCAGCCCGTGCTCGACGACGTGATCGACTCGAGGTCGCTCGAGGGCACCGTGCTCGACGTCTCCACGGTCGTCGACCTCCTGCCCGCGACCGACACCGGCGAGGACGGCGAGGAGACGGCGTCCGACGGCGGCGGCGAGCACGACGAGCACGACGAGCACGACGGCGATCATGCACACGACCACGGCGCGTACGACCCCCACTTCTGGAACGACCCGAGCCTGCTCGCGGCCGTCGCCCGCGAGCTCGGCGCGCGGCTCGACGCGGCCGTCGAGGGCGGCTCGACCGCGTTCGCCGACGCCGCCGAGTCCGCGGCGAGCACCCTGATGGACCTCGACGCCGAGCTGGCGACGGCCTACGGCGCGGTCACGGGGCCCAAGGTGTTCGTCACGGGCCACGCCGCCTTCGCCTACCTCGCCCGCCGCTACGGCCTCGAGCAGATCGGCATCACCGGCATCGACCCCGAGGTCGAGCCGTCCCCGCAGCGGCTCCTCGAGCTCCAGCGCCTGATCGACGAGAAGCACGTGACGACCGTGTTCTTCGAGGAGAGCGCCTCCCCCAAGGTCGCCCAGACCCTCGCCGACCGCGTGGGCGTGGCCTCCGAGGCGCTCGACAACCTCGAGACCCAGCTCGATCCCGACGCCGACTACGCTGACGTGATGCGAGCCGACGCCGACAAGCTCATCGCCTCATGGCAGTGAGCGAGGACAGCCCTGACACCGCGGTGATCGCGGTCCGCGACGCGGACGTCACCCTCGGGGTCACCCCGGTGCTGCGCGACGTGTCCGTGCGGATCGAGGCGGGCGAGATGGTCGGCTTGCTCGGCGCCAACGGCTCGGGCAAGTCCACCCTGCTGCGCACGATCGTGGGGATCGTGCCGACCCGGCGCGGCTCGGTCTCCCTGTTCGGGCGCCCCGTCGCCGATCGGGCCGTGCACGACCGGCTCGGCTACGTGCCCCAGTTCTCCGCGGAGGCGAGCTCGATCCCCGCGACCGCGCGCGAGACGGTCGCGACGGGCCTGCTCACCGCGCGCCGCTGGTTCGCGAGCGGGCGCGACCCGCGCATCCATGCCCTGCTGGCCGACGTCGGCCTCACCGCGCTCGCCGACCGCCCCGTGACGCAGATGTCGGGCGGCCAGCGCCAGCGCGTCATGATCGCGCGCGCCCTCGTGCGCCGTCCCGAGCTGCTCGTGCTCGACGAGCCCTTCTCGGGCGTGGACATGGCCACCCAGCGCACCCTCGCGACCCTGCTCTCGCGCCTCCAGCAGCGCGGCACGACCGTGCTCGTCGTGCTCCACGAGCTCGGCGCGCTGAGCGAGCACCTCACGCGTGCGATCGTGCTCGACCACGGGCGCGTGGTCCACGACGGCCATCCCGCCGACCGCCCCCTCATCGACCCCGGCCACGACCACGCCTTCGCCGTCGACCAGTGCCTGGGACAGGAGCTGCAGCCGTGATCACCCCCTGGGATCTCCTGACCTCGGAGATCATGCGCTACCCGCTCATCATCGCGGTGCTGATGGGCCTCACCGCGCCCATCGTCGGCACCTACCTCGTGCAGAAGCGGCTCTCGCTGCTCGGCGACGGCCTCGGCCACGTCTCGCTCACGGGCGTCGCGATCGGCTGGCTCGTGGGGGCGTGGCTGCAGACCGACCCGAACGACCTGCTCGCGGTCCCCGGCGCGCTCATCGCCTCCGTGATCGGCGCCCTGCTCATCGAGTTCGTGCGGGAGGTCGGGCACACGAGCCGCGACGTCGCGATGGCGATCCTGTTCTACGGCGGCATCGCGGGCGGCGTCGTCATCATCCAGCTCGCCGGCGGCACCTCGACGAGCCTGATGGGCTACCTGTTCGGCTCGCTCGCGACCGTGACCGGGACCGATCTCGTCATCTCCGTGGTGCTGGCCGTCATCGTGCTCGCGGTCGGGCTCGGGCTCTCGCGCCTGCTGTACGCCGTCACGAGCGACGAGGAGTTCGCGCGCGCCTCGGGCCTCCCGGTCCGCGCCGTCAACGTGCTCATCGCGCTCATCGCCGCCCTCACCGTGACCCTCGCGATGCGCATCATCGGCGCCCTCATGGTCTCGGCGCTGATGATCGTGCCGGTCGCGGCCGCGCAGACGATGGTCGTCGGCTTCACGCGCACCATGCGCACGGCGATGGGGATCGGCGTCGTGTGCAGTTTCGGCGGCCTGGTGCTCACGGCCTACGTGGACCTCCCGCCCGGCGGCGTCATCGTGCTCATCGCGATCGCGATCTACGCGATCGGGCTCGTCGTCCGGGCGATCCGCGAGCACGTGGGCTCGGGCCGTGCCGTCGCGGCCGAGGCGACGGACGAGGCGGAGGGCACTGACGCCGCGAACGGCGCCGACGGCGCCGACGGCGCGGACCGGCACGGCCCGCTCGACGCCGCCCGGGTGCGGACGCGCTGAGGCTCACAGCGCCGAGGGGGCCGGATCGTGGACAATCGAGGGATGGACTCCTCCCCCAAGCAGCGCACGACGCGCCAGCGCACCGCGATCCTCGCGGCGCTCGGTCACGAGAGCGACTTCCGCAGCGCCCAGCAGCTGCACGAGCAGATGCGCGCGTCCGGCGAGTCGGTCGGGCTGGCCACCGTGTACCGCAACCTCCAGTCCCTCGCCGAGAGCGGCCAGGTGGACGTGCTGGTCACCGACGAGGGCGAGTCGATCTACCGCCAGTGCGAGGACGACACGCACCACCACCACCTCGTGTGCCGCGTGTGCGGGAGGACCGTCGAGTTCCAGGCCCCTGAGATGGAGGAGTGGACGCGCCGGATCGCCTCCCAGCACGGCTTCGCCGACGTCCACCACACGATGGAGATCTTCGGGCTGTGCCCCGACCACGCCGACCAGGCCTCGTGAGCCCGGCGTGGACTGGATCCGCGAGCTGCCCCTGGTGCCGTCGATCGGCGTGCTCTGGGTGATCGTGCTGTGCCGCGCGGGCGGCACGTACGCCCTCGGGCGCGCCGCCCACCGGCTGGCCCACCGCGGCCGGGTCGCCGAGCTGCTCGACGCCCCGCGGGTCGCGCGCGCGATCGGGCTCGTCCAGCGCTGGGGCGCCCCGGTGGTCGCCGCGAGCTTCCTGACCGTCGGCTTCCAGACCGCCGCGAACGCCGCCGCCGGACTCACCCGGATGCCCCTCGTGCGCTACCTGCCGGCCCTCGTCGTCGGCGGCTTCGTGTGGGCGTGCATCTACGCGACGATCGGGCTCGCGGCCGTCGCCCTGTGGGTCGAGCTGTTCCTGACGAGCCCCTGGGCGGCCGTCGCCCTGCTCGTGATCGTCGCGGCGATCGTGGTCGCCGTGCTCGTGCACCGGCGCCGGCGCCGGCGCCGCGCCGCCCGCGAGACGCCGGTCGACACGGAGACGATCGACACGGAGACGATCGACGAAACGCCGGTCAGGCCGTCGGAGCCGGCTCCGGAGCGTCGATAGCCCCGCCGTAGCGGCGGTCGCGGCGCGCGTACTCGGTGATCGCGCGCCACAGCACCCGCCGGTCGACGTCGGGCCACAGCTCGGTCACGAACACGAGCTCGGCGTAGGCGGCGTGCCACAGCAGGAAGTTCGAGGTGCGCTGCTCCCCGCTCGTGCGCAGGAACAGGTCGACGTCGGGCATGTCAGGGTCGCCGAGGCGGCGACCGAGGCTCTTCTCGGTGATCGAGCGCGGACTGAGCCGTCCGTCGCGCGCCTCCTGGGCGATCTCGCGGACGGCGTCGACGATCTCCGCGCGGCCGCCGTGGTTGACGCACATGTACAGGGTCATCCGGGTGTTGTGCCGCGTGAGCTCCTCGGCCTCGCGCAGCTCGCGGATGACCGAGCCCCACAGGCGCTGCTCGCGTCCGATCCAGACGATCCGCACGCCCCACGCGTGCAGGGTGTCGCGCTGGCGGCGCAGGACCGAGCGCGAGAAGCCCATCAGGAAGCGGACCTCCTCCGGGGAGCGCTTCCAGTTCTCCGTCGAGAAGGCATAGGCCGACAGATGGGTGACGCCGATCTGGAGGGCCCCCGCGACGACGTCCAGGAGGGCCGCCTCCCCCGCCTCGTGCCCCGCCGTGCGCGGCAGCCCCCGCTGGTTGGCCCAGCGGCCGTTGCCGTCCATGACGACCGCGACGTGCCGCGGGATCACGGGGGCGGGGAGCTGCGGCGGCCGCGCCCCGCTCGGATGCTCGAACGGCTCGGAGTACGACGAGCGGGCAGGCGTCATGCGGGGTCCTTCGCAGAGGAGGAGGAGGGGAGCGACGGGGATCGGGCGCTCGCCCCAGGGTAGGTGACGCGAGGACCGGCGGAGGTGACCGGTTCGTGGAGGAGCGGCGCAGATCCCCGGTCGGCCCGCTCAGCGCTCGACGTAGTGCAGCGAGCGGACCGAGCGCTCGAGGTTCCAGGTGACGGAGTCGGCGATGAGCCGGCTCGCCTCGAGTTGGATGGTGCCGTCCGCGCCGAGGGCGGCGTCCCAGTCGCCCGCGAGCAGGAAGATCATGTGCTCGACGGCGGCCTGGCGGACGGCGACGGCTCCGGGGCGCCGGCACGCCGAGCAGACCAGGCCGCCCGCGGCCACGTCGAAGGCGTGGTGGGGGCCGTCGGCGCCGCAGGTCGCGCACGTGCGCAGCTCGGGGGCCCAGCCGGCGTAGGCGAGGGTGCGCAACAGGAAGGCGTCGAGCACGAGCGGCGCGGGGATGCGGCCCGCGGCGGCGGTGCGCATGGCCCCGACGAGCAGCAGGAACTGGCGGGCGTTGGGGTCGACGACGTCGTCGGTGAGCCGGTCGGTGGTCTCGAGCATCGCCGAGGCTGCGGTGTAGCGGCCGTAGTCGCCGCTGATGCCCTCGGCGAACGACTCGATCGTGACCACCTGGGTGACGGTGTGCAGGCTCTTGCCGGTGTGCAGCTGCACGTCGACGAGGCCGAAGGGCTCGAGGCGCGCGCCGAAGCGGCTGCCCGTGCGCCGCACGCCCTTGGCGACCGCCCGCACCTTGCCGTGACGGCGGGTCAGCAGCGTGATGATGCGGTCGGCCTCCCCGAGCGGATGGGTGCGCAGGACGATCGCGTCGTCCCGATAGAGCTTCTGCATGATGGTCGCGAATCTACCGCCGAGGGCCGACGAACGGCAGGATCTGAGGCATGAGACTCTTCGCGGCGATCCGGCCCCCGCGCGAGGCGCTCGCCCACCTGGACGGCGTGCTCGAGCCGATCCGGCGGGCCGAGGGCCTGACGCTGCGCTGGGGCGATCCCGGTCAGTGGCATCTGACGCTCGCCTTCGCCCCCGCCGTGCCCGACGGCGCCCTCGACGACGTGGTCGCGCATCTGAGCGGCATCGCGGCCCGGCACGATCCCCTCGAGCTGCACCTGGCGGGGGCGGGCGAGTTCGGGCGCCGCACGCTGTGGATCGGCGTCGGCGGCGAGGTCCCGGCCCTCGAGCGCCTCCTGGGCGAGCCGCTGCTCGAGCCGCGGGACGGACCGGACGCATCGGACGGGCCCGGTGGGTCGGCGCGCGACCGCCACCGTGCACACCTCACGGTCGCCCGAGTCTCCGCACGGGCGCCGCAGACCCGGCGGCGCCGGGGCACGCACCGGGAGCGGGCCGCCGATCCCGTGGCCGCGATTCTCCGGCGCACCGTGCATGCCCTGTCGGTGTACCGGGGCCCGGCCTGGACCGCCGAGGAGATCGAGGTGGTCGCCTCGCATCTGGGGCAGGGACGCTCGGCCGGCCCGCTGCACGAGGTGCTCGCGCGCGTGCCGCTGGCGTGACCGTCGGCCGGCGTGACCGTCGGCCGGCGTGCCCTCAGCCGGCCTGACCCTCAGCCGGCGTGCGCGACGGCGAAGACGCGCCGGAACGGCAGGACGACCCGACCCTCGGCGTCGGGCGGGTACGCCTCGCGCAGACGGGCACGGTACTCGGCCTCGAAGTCCGCGCGGAGCGCGGCGGGCAGCGCCTGGAGCGTGGGCCGGGCACCCGTCCCCGAGACCCACGTGAAGACGGGATCCGGGCCGGTCAGCACGTGCAGGTAGGTCGTCTCCCATGCGTCGACCGTGAGCCCGCAGGCCTGGAGGCGGCGCAGGTAGGTGACGGCGTCGTGCGAGGCCGGTGCGTCCACGCCCGCCGTGTGCGGGGCGAACTCGGGCAGGGCCGCGAGGTCGCGGCGGATGGTGTGGCTGGGCTCGTCGAAATTGCCGGGGACCTGCATCGCGAGCCATCCGCCGTCAGCGAGCAGGCCGGCGAGGCGGTCGAGCAGCTCGAGGTGGCCCGGCACCCACTGCAGGGCGGCGTTGGAGACGAGGATGTCGAGCGGCTCGGCGGGCTGCCACGTGCGCAGATCCGCGAGCTCGGCGGTGATCCCGGCGACCCCACGGGCTCGCTCGATCATCTCGGGGCTCGCGTCGACCGCCGTCACCTCGGCCTCGGGCCACCGGTCGTGCAGCAGCGCGGTGAGGTTGCCCGGCCCTGCGCCGAGGTCGGCGACATGGCGTGGGGCGCGCGCCCCGACGCGCGCGAGCAGGTCGAGGAACGGGCGCCCGCGTTCGCCGGCGTAGGCGAGGTAGCGCTCGGGGTCCCAGGTGTGGTGCTGCGGCTCGTCCATCGTGGTCTCTCCTTCAATCCTCTTGAGCTCAAGATATACCACGGGTCGCCCCGACCTAGACGCCGAGCGGGATCTCGCGCGAGTCGATCACCGGCGCCTCCTCCCGTGCCGAGGCCTGCAGGGCTGTGCGGAAGGCGCGGATGGCGGGATGCTCGGCGCGCCCCGCGCGGACCGAGGTGTAGATCAGCCGCTGCGGGTTGCCCGGCAGGCGCCGCAGATGCGTGCCGGCGAGGTGCTGGCCGGCGATGAGCGAGGGGATGAGAGCGGCGGCATGGCCCGAGCGCACCAGATGGGCCTGGAGCAGCGGGTCGGGCGAGTCGAAGCGGACGTCGGGCTCGAATCCGGCGGCCCGCAGGGCGGAGCGCGCCCACAGGCCGGTGGGCGTCTGGGCGGGGTCGAGCGCCCACGGCGCGTCCGCGAGCTCGGCGAGGGATCGCGGGCGCGACCACGGTCCGGTGCGGGGCAGCACGAGCAGGAGTGGGTCGCTCACGAGCTCCTCGCGGTCGACGCCGGGCCGCAACGGCTCGTGCACGCCGGGGAACTCCTCGCCCAGGATCACGTCGAAGTCGTGGGCGAGCAGGCCGTCGTGGGCGGCGGCGAGCTCGCGCTGGGTGATCGTCACCAGCAGCGCCGGATGCTCGCGGGCGAGCAGGGTGAGAGCGGGCGGCGCGATCGAGAGGAGCGGCGTCTGGAACGACGCGACGCGCAGGGTGCCGGCGATCTCGGGGCGGGTCGAGGCGAGCTCGGCCTCGGCGCGCTCGAGGCGTTCGAGCACCGCGTCGGCGTGGCCGACGAGTCCGAGCGCCGCGTCCGTGAGGCGGACCCGTCGGCCGGACTTCTCCAGGAGCGTCACGCCCGCCTCCTTCTCGAGGATGGCCAGCTGCTGCGAGACGGCGGAGGGCGAGTAGGACAGGGAGCGCGCCACCTCGGCGAGGGTGCCCAGGCGGTGCAGCTCCGAGAGCATGCGCAGACGCTGGACGTTGAGCACGGGGGGCACCTCTCAGGGGTAGGGGTCGGGGTGGCGAACGATCAGGTCTGCTTCACCTCATTCGTCACGAAGTGTCGCTGGACTGAAGCATCGCACGGGACGATGCTGGATGCCATGAGTTCCGCCCCCACGTCCCGCACCGGCATGCCCGTCGCGATGATCCTCGGGTCGTGCGTGTCCCTCCAGTTCGGCGCCGCGTTCGCCGCGCAGCTGTTCGGCTCCCTCGGCTCGTGGGGCGTGACGTGCCTGCGGCTCGGGATCGCCGCGATCGTGCTGCTCGCGATCGTCCGGCCGGCCGTCCATCGCTGGGACGGCGCGCAGTGGAGGGCGGTCGTGCTGTTCGGGGTCGCGCTCGGGGCGATGAACGGCTCGTTCTACTCGGCGATCGAGCGGATCCCGCTGGGCGCCGCGGTGGCGATCGAGTTCCTCGGGCCGCTCGTGCTGTCGGCCGTGCTGTCGCGGCGCGCCGCGGACCTGGCGTGCGTCGGGGTCGCGCTCGTGGGCGTCTCCTTGTTCGGGGTGGAGTCGCTCGTGGGGATCGCCTCGCTCGATCCGCTCGGCGTGGTGTTCGCCCTGACGGCGGGCGTGTTCTGGGCGTGCTACATCCTGACGAGCGCGCAGGTCGGGCAGGTGGTACCGGGCCATGGCGGTCTCGCGGTGGCCGTCGCGATCGGGGCGGTGGCGCTGCTCCCGCTCGGCGCCGGCGGCGTGGCGCGCGCGGTGGTCGAGCCTCATCTGCTGCTGCTGGCCCTGGGCTGTTCGCTCCTGGCCTCGGTCATCCCGTACGTGCTCGAGCTGTCGGCGCTGCGCCGGCTCCCGCGGCACGTGTTCGGCATCCTGCTGAGCCTCGAGCCGGCCGTGGCCGCGCTCGCGGGGCTCGCCCTGCTCGGCCAGCCGATCACCGTGCTCGGAGTGCTCGCCGTCGTGCTCGTCATCGCCGCGAGCGTCGGTACGACCCTCACGGCACGCCGCGAGGCACGCCGGCCGGTGATGGCGCCGGAGGCGAGCGCCGTCGGCCCGGACGGTGAGGACATGGGGCGGGGTGAGGACGAGGACATGGGGCGCGGTGAGGACGCGGACACGGGGCGCGGTGAGGACGCGATCATGACAGCGGGTTCAGGCGAGGCCTCGGCTCCCGAGGCGCGCGAGTCCAGGGACGACGCGCGGGTCTCGTGCGGTGCGACCGCGCGAGCGGGCGGCTGATCGCTGGGCCAGTTGCCGACGAGGTGGTCGCCGAAGGACTGACTGCCGTCCTGTCGGTGTCGGCGAGCGGCGATGGAGGAGGCTGCCGGTACGCCGCGGCGTTGTCGGCCGCAGCGTTGTCGACCGCTCTCTCGTCAGCTGGGCGGCGCAGTCTCTAGGGATCAGCCGACGGACTGGTCTCGGTGTCGGGCTCGTCGTCGGTGTCGCCGCACTCGCGGGAAGGACCGGCGCCGTCGGCTCCGTCCCCGAGGTTCGTAAGGGCTCCGGTGGCCTCGTGGCGCCCGCCGCTCTCGTGGCACTGGTGGTTGTCGCCGGGTCCAAGGGGTCCGAGGGGCGTGAGGTGGCAGGTCGTGGTCGCCCCACCAGGGCTCGACCACGTCACCGCCGGTGCACCGTCGTCGTCGCGGGTGGGGGTGACGGTCCACCCGGCGTGGTCCTTGAGCAGATTGCAGCGGACGCACAGTCCCTGCGCGTTCGCGTAGGAGGTGGCGCCACCGTCAGCGTGTGGGGTGATGTGGTCGATGTGGCGGACGGTGGCGTTGCACCACGGGCTCGCGCACGTCGATTCCCTCCACCGGACCATCTGCTCCAGCGGCGCGGGGAACGCCCGGGCGCGGGAGTCCATCGCCACCAGCTCACCCGTCGTGGGGTGGGTGTACAGCCGTCTCATGGTCGCGTTCATCGTGGCGTCGGGGTGTTCGTCCCACCCGGGGTTGTTCTTATACCCCGGCGGGCTCCCACGAAGAGTGTCGGTGATGATGTGGGCCGGGATGGGGCCGTAGCCCTCGAGGTGGGCGAGCTCTCCGCCCCCGTCCGGGGCCAGGAGCGCCCGATCGGTGATCACCACACCGATGGTGATGCGACGGTGACGGTAGCGGTCTGTCGAGCGGTGGCTGGTGTCTGAGGCGTCGGACTCACGTTCCTGGTCTAGGCCCGGAACGTCATGGTCGCGCGTGTCATCGAGCATCTCGCCGCGTCCGTCCGTGTCGAGCACGGTCGCTCCGCCGGGCAGCGGGACGCCTTCGAACTGAGCATCAGGCAGTGACTCGCCCGAGACAAACGGGTCCCGTGCCCGATCACCGCCGGTGATCGCGTCGACTAGGGCATCAGCCTCGAGCGCCCGGACTCCGTCGATCGAGCCCTGGGCACGACGGGCTTCAGCCTCGGCGCGCAGGGCTTTCATGACCGCGCTGGCATCCATGGCCCGCACGGTCGCGGTGACGGCGACCATGTGGTCTTCCAGCAGTCGCGTCCGCACACACCGGCCCCGCGCCGCACGCGTGGCACGGTGCCGGGCATCATCCGGGTCTCTCGCGTCGCGTAGAGCACGGACTTCGGCACCTAGACGCCGTGTGCCCACACCGTTCAGGCGTGCAGGGTCGGCGGTCAGGACTTCGTCGATGGACGCGGCGACGTCAGGGTCAACGTCATCGAGCGCGACCGCGATCGCCCGGGCCTGCTGCTCGGTGACCCGGCCGGCGGCGAGCAGGCTGAACGTGCTGGGGAGCTGGGTGACCAGGCGCTGCGACGCGGCCAGAGACATCGACGACGCCGACGGCGAGACTCGGCGTGCCAGGCTCAGCTCCTGCGCGGCGGCGCGGCCCTGCTCTGTCGTGGGGACGCCCCGTGCGGCGTCGGCGTCGGTGATCCGGGTCGCGGCTATGACCTGCCAGGTCGCATCAAGAGCGGCGAGGGTGGAGCGGAGCTGATCGATGACCGCGACCACACCGAGGGCCTCGGCGGCGGAGCCGGGTTCAGTGTCGACCAACCCATCACGCATCGCCACCGGGGCCTCCACCGCTGCCAGCGCCCCCGCGAGGATCGATGCCACGACCTCACGCGCCGCCCCGTCACGGCTGAGCATCTCCGCCTGGGCGAGGACCTGGGACAGGGCATCATCAGCGGGGGCGGTGCAGTCGCCGTCGGTCGCGGCAGTACCCGAAGGCACGCGGGTGCTCGAGGGGAGCGACCCGTCATTGCGTCTCGATGCAGTTCCCTCGGTGGGCATCGACCTCGTGCTCGTGCCGCCCGCCGGAACGTCACCCCCTCCCGCCGGGAGCAGTGCAGGACCATCCGCACCCAGTGCCCGGGCGCGGTCATCGCGCTCCGGACCCTCGGCCCTCGAATGATCCCGTCTTGTCGTCATGCCCCCTATTCTTCCGAGGGGGTCTGACAAACGGGACGCGCTCTTGAGACCTTTTCGAGAATGTGGACAACTCTGCATTGGGAGGGAACGCCGAATGGGGCGGTGGAAGGCGATGGGTGGCTGTCAAGGCATTCCGGCGGAAGCGGGCTTCGGGGCGGGCACGTGTAGCGGCATCCGCAAGCATGGGCGCGGACATGGGCCGGACAGTGAGAGGGGTGACCGTGCTCGATCGGGGCGAGCAGTCTCCGTGACGAAACGGCCGACGAGCGAACAGATGCCATGGCGGAAAGGTGGTAAGCCAAGCTGTCGGAGCTGTCGGAGCCGGCGGCTCCCGGCGGCAGGGCACCCTCCGCCCGGATGCCATCCGACGTCGACTCGGGGCTCCGTCGCCGCCCTCTCGGTCGAGAGGGAGCGCATCCGCCGTCGCCAGGAGATCGCCTTTCAGGTCGAAATCGGGATCCGTGGCGAGATTGCAGCTGGAGACGGAACTCCCCGAGCATCGAGATCGCCGTTTCCGGTGGAATCCTTGGCCGGCGCCGCATCGAGATCGCCTTTTCGGGTAGAATTCTCCGGGGATTCCGCCCGAAAAGGCGATCTCGAGGAGGCCCCGACACAGCGCGAAGGGCCCGCCCCCACTGGGGAGCGGGCCCTCGCGGGCCATGTCCGGCCTCGGACTTCCGCCGGTGAACGTCCGACATCCGCCCGTCGACTTCCAGCCTCAGCCGTCGGCCCGTCGGCCCGTCGGCCCGTCGGCCTCCAGCCTCAGCCGTCGGCCCGTCGGCCCGTCGGCCCGTCGGCCTCAGCCGGCGTCGCGCTGGGCGCGGTTGAGCGCGGAGATGATCGCCTGCATCGAGGCCCGGGTGATCGACCCGTCGATCCCGACGCCCCAGAAGATCCGGTCGCCGATCTCGCACTCGACGTACGCGGCGGCGAGGGAGTACTCGCCCTCGGTCAGGGCGTGCTCGGCGTAGTCCAGGATGCGCAGCCTCACGCCGCGGCCGTCGAGGGCCTTGACGAACGCGTCCAGCGGGCCGTTGCCGATCCCCTGGATGGTCCGCTCCTCGCCGTCGACGAGCAGCTCGACCGTCACCCGGTCGCTGCCCTCACCCTCGGAGCGGTGCTCGACGCCGCGGAAGCCGTAGCGGCCCCACTTGGCCGCAACGTCCTTCGCGGGCAGGTACTCGTCGACGAAGGCCTCCCACAGCGCGGCGGGCGAGACCTCCCCGCCCTCGGAGTCGGTCTTGTGCTGCACGATCGTGGAGAACTCGATCTGCAGGCGGCGCGGCAGGTCCAGGCCGTGCTCGGTGCGCAGCAGGTAGGCCATGCCGCCCTTGCCGGACTGCGAGTTCACGCGGATCACGGCCTCATAGGAGCGCCCGATGTCCCGCGGGTCGATCGCCAGGTACGGCACGCGCCACACCGCGTCGGCGACGGGCGTGCCCGCGGCCGCGGCATCGGACTCCATGCGCTCGAGGCCCTTCTTGATGGCGTCCTGGTGGGAGCCGGAGAAGGCCGTGAACACGAGGTCCCCGCCGTACGGGGAGCGCTCGGGCACGCGCATCTGGTTGCAGTACTCGACCGTGCGACGGATCTCGTCGAGGTCGGAGAAGTCGATCTGCGGGTCGACGCCCTGGCCGAACAGGTTCAGGCCCAGCGTCACCAGGTCGACGTTGCCGGTGCGCTCGCCGTTGCCGAACAGGCAGCCCTCGATGCGGTCCGCGCCGGCCATGTAGCCCAGCTCCGCGGCCGCGACGCCGCAGCCGCGGTCGTTGTGCGGGTGCAGGGACAGGACGATCGAGTCACGCCGGTCGAGGTGGCGGTGCATCCACTCGATCGAGTCGGCGTACACGTTGGGGGTGGCCATCTCCACGGTCGCCGGCAGGTTCACGATCATCTTGCGCTCGGGCGTGGGCTTGACGATCTCGATGACGGCGTTGCACACGCGCACCGCGTACTCGAGCTCGGTGCCGGTGTACGACTCGGGCGAGTACTCGTACACGACCTCCGTCTCCGGCACGGTCTCCTCGTACTTCTTGCACAGCAGCATGCCCTGCACGGCGATGTCGAGCACGCCGTCCTCGTCGGAGCGGAACACGACGTCGCGCTGGACCACCGAGGTGGAGTTGTAGAGGTGGACGACCGCCTTCTTGGCGCCCGCGATCGCCTGGTAGGTCCGCTCGATGAGATGCTCGCGGGCCTGGGTGAGGACCTGGATCGTGACGTCCTCGGGAATCCGGTCCTCATCGATGAGGCTGCGCACGAAGTCGAAGTCGGTCTGGCTCGCGGCGGGGAAGCCGACCTCGATCTCCTTGTAGCCCATGCGGACGAGCAGCTCGAACATGCGCAGCTTGCGCTCGGAGTTCATGGGGTCGATGAGCGCCTGGTTGCCGTCGCGCAGGTCCACGGCCGACCAACGCGG
This sequence comes from Brachybacterium huguangmaarense, assembly GCF_025725725.1. Taxonomy (NCBI): domain Bacteria; kingdom Bacillati; phylum Actinomycetota; class Actinomycetes; order Micrococcales; family Dermabacteraceae; genus Brachybacterium; species Brachybacterium huguangmaarense. The sequence continues at coordinate 2,449,474 of NZ_CP107020.1, read as the reverse complement.
AGCGCGGCTGATGACGCGGTCGGGCCAGGTGCGGTCGGGCAGGTCCACCCGGATCTGCTGCTGGAACGGCAGGTAGCGGTGGACGGGCATGCCCGAGGGCTGCTGGGGGTCGGCGCCGTCGCAGCCGGTGACGGGCACGTCAGGGGCGGCAGTCGCGGCGACCTCGCCGTCGGGGACGGGAGCCGTGGGCTCGACGGTCGCGGTGTCGGTGGGGCGCGTGGTGGTCACGAGAGGATCCTTCGCTGATCGCTGGGTCGCCGGGGGCACGAGAATTCGCCGCGGCGAGGTCCCGGCGGGTCAGGCCTCGACGCGGCGGCTAAGCAGGAGCAGCGATCCACGCATGTGAGGCACGCTACCACCGGCTCCGCGGGTCGAGCGCCGGTGTCACGATCCGAGACGCCCTCAGAACCCCAGCCGCCCGAGCTGCTTGGGATCGCGCTGCCAGTCCTTGGCCACCTTGACCCGCAGGTCGAGGAACACCGGACGGCCGAGGTGGCGCTGGATCTCGCGGCGGGCCCGCGTGCCGACCTCCTTGAGGTGGCTCCCGGCGCGACCGATCACGATGCCCTTCTGGCTGTCGCGCTCGACGAAGATCGACGCGCGCACGACGAGCCGCCCCTCGCCCGGCGCGACCTCCTTGAACGGGTCGCCGTCGGGGTCGGTCTCGGCGATCTCCTCGATCGTCACGGCCAGCGAGTGCGGCAGCTCGTCGCGCACGCCCTCGAGCGCGGCCTCGCGGATGAGCTCGGCGATGAGGGACTCGTCGGTCTCCTCGGTGATCTGGTCGTCGGGGTACAGCTGCGGGCCGACGGGCAGGTTCTTGGCGATCACCTCGGTGAGCACGTCGACCTGCCGGCCCGTGACCGCGCTGATGGGCACGATGTCGTCGAAGTCGAGCAGCTGCGAGACGTCGAGCAGGTGCTCGCCCACGCGGTCCCGCGGGACCAGGTCGCACTTGGTGACGATCGCGACGAGCCGCGGGCCGCGGCGGCCGCCCGTGATCTCGGCGAGGTCCTGGGCGATGTACCGGTCGCCCGGGCCGATCTTCTGGTCGGCCGGCAGGCAGAACCCGACCACGTCGACCTCGGTGAGCGTCTCGCGGACCAGGTCGTTCAGGCGCTCCCCGAGCAGGGTGCGGGGCCGGTGCACGCCGGGCGTGTCGACGAGCACGATCTGCGCCTCGGGCAGGGTCACGATGCCGCGGATCGCGCGGCGCGTGGTCTGCGGCTTCGACGACGTGATCGCGACCTTCTCCCCCACGAGCGCGTTCGTGAGGGTCGACTTGCCGACGTTGGGGCGCCCGACGATCGCGACGAAGCCCGAGCGGTGCTCGGCGGCGGGGGTGGTCTCACTCATCGCTGTGTCCGTCCTCGGGGGTCTCGTCCTCGTCGTCGGGCTCCTCGGTGCGCGGGGTGCGGCTGACCAGCACCGAGGACAGGCGCTTGCGGCGCCCGGAGGTGCGCTCGGCCTCCATGTGGAGCCCGTGGGCGTCGCCCTCGGCGCCGATCACCGGCACCCGGCCGAGGGTCTTGGCGAGCAGGCCGCCGACCGTGTCGACGTCCTCGTCGTCGATGTCGAGGCCGAACAGCTCGCCGACGTCGGCGATCGACTCGCGCGCCGGCACCCGGTACACGCCGTCCCGGAGCTCCTCGATCTCGGGCTCGCGGCGGTCGTGCTCGTCCGCGATCTCCCCGACGATCTCCTCGAGGATGTCCTCGATCGTGACGATCCCGCACACGCCGCCGTACTCGTCGACGACGATCGCGACGTGGATGCGCCGCTCCTGCATCTGCCGCATGACGTCGTCGGCGCCCGCGATCTCGGGCACGAACATGGCCGGGCGCATGATCTCGGTGACGCGGCGGTCAGCGCCGGGGTTCCACGGCGAGTGGATCGCCCGCATGACGTCCTTGGTGTAGAGCACGCCGAGCAGGTCGTCGACGTTCTCGCCGATCACGGGGATGCGGGAGAAGCCCGAGCGCACGAACAGGCGCACGGCCTTCTCCGCGGTCGCGTCCTCGGAGACGGTGACCATGTCGGTGCGCGGCACCATGAGCTCGCGGATGCGCGTGTCGCCGAGGTCGAAGACGCCCTGGATCATGTCGCGCTCGTCGTGCTCGAGCTCCTGGGACTCGGTCGCGCGATCGACGAAGTGGCGCAGCTCGGCCTCCGTCGCGTACGGGCCGCCGCGCACCTTGCCGCCCGGCGTGAAGGCGGAGCCGATGTGGATGAAGGCCATCGCGAGCGGCCACAGCAGGGCGCGGGCCACGCCGATCACGCCCGACAGGGCGATCGCGGTGGTCTCGGGGCTGCGTCGGCCGAGCGTGCGCGGCGACACGGACACGGCGATGAACGAGATCGCCCACACGACGAGGACCGCGACCACGAGCGGCACGATCCAGCCGTCGAGCAGCTCGAAGGCGATGCCCGCGACGGAGACGGCGAACAGGGCCTCGGAGAGGATCCTGCCCATCGTGACGGTCGCGAACACGCGCGAGGCGTCGTCGTGCTGGTGCATGACGCGCCGCCGGACCCGCTCGGGGCGGTCCTCGAGGGCGCGCTCGAGGCCGGCGCGGCTGACGGACAGGGTCGCGGCGTCGGCGGCCGTGAACACGGCGGCGCCGGCCACGCCGAGGATCGCGAGCGGGATCAGGGTCGCCAGGAGGGCGGTCATCGAGGTCAGGAGCTCCGGGTCTCGCGCGAGGCCAGGAAGGTCAGCAGGAGCTTGCGCTGGAGGTCGAACATGACGCGGCGCTCCTCCTCCTCGGCATGGTCGTATCCCAGCAGGTGCAGGATCCCGTGGGTGGTCAGCAGCAGCATCTCCTCGACCGCGCTGTGGCCGTTGGACGCGGCCTGGGCGGCGGCCACCGAGGGGCACAGCACGATGTCGCCGAGCATGCCCTCGGGCGTCTCGTCGTCCTCGGTGCCCGGGCGCAGCTCGTCCATCGGGAAGCTGAGCACGTCGGTCGGGCCGGGCTCGTCCATCCACTCCACGTGCAGACGGGTCATGGCGTCCTCGTCCACGAAGACGATCGACAGCTCGGTGGACGGGTGCAGGTGCATGGCGGCGAACACGTAGCGGGCGAGCTCGACGAACTCGGTCTCGTCGACCCGGTACGTGGTCTCGTTGTTGACCTCGATGGTCATCGGTCCTCCCCGGAGGTCTCGGCGGCGTCGGCGGGACGGTGGGCGGACGCGCCGCGGCCGGCGGGGCGCGAGGAGCTGCGGGCGGCGCCGCGACGACGCTGCTCCCGGTTGCCGCTGCCGATCTCCCAGCGGCCGTACGCCTCGACGATGTCGGAGACGAGACGGTGGCGCACCACGTCGCGCGAGGTGAGGCGGCAGAACGCGATGTCGTCGACGCCGGCGAGCACCTGCTCGACGACGCGCAGGCCGCTGCGGGTCTCCCCCGGCAGGTCGACCTGGGTGACGTCGCCCGTGACCACCATCGTCGAGTTGAAGCCGAGGCGGGTCAGGAACATCTTCATCTGCTCGGGCGTCGTGTTCTGGGCCTCGTCGAGGATGATGAAGGCGTCGTTGAGGGTGCGCCCGCGCATGTACGCGAGGGGGGCGACCTCGATCGTGCCCGCGCCCATGAGGCGCGGGATCGACTCGGGGTCGAGCATGTCGTGCAGCGCGTCGTAGAGGGGACGCAGGTACGGGTCGATCTTCTCGTTGAGCGTGCCGGGCAGGAAGCCGAGCCGCTCCCCCGCCTCCACGGCGGGGCGCGTGAGGATGATCCGGTTGATGCGCTTGTCCAGCAGCATCTGCACCGCCTTGGCGACGGCGAGATAGGTCTTGCCGGTGCCCGCGGGCCCGATCCCGAAGGTGATCGTGTTCTCGTCGATCGCGTCGATGTACTGCTTCTGGCCGAGCGTCTTGGGGCGGATGGTGCGCCCGCGCGAGGACAGGATCGACTGGGACAGCACCTGCTCGATGCGCTCGTCGCGCAGCCGGTCGTCGCCGTAGAGCGCGGCGGCCCGCTGGACGGCCTCTGCGGTCACGGACTGGCCCGTCGTGGCGAGCTCGATGATGGAGCGCACGATGTGCTCGGCGCGCCGCACCGCGTCCTCGGTGCCGCGCAGGGTCACCTCGTGGCCGCGCACGGTCACGTCGGTGTCCGGGACGACGTCCTCGAGCGCGGCGAGGGCCTGGTCGTTCTCCCCGAGGACCTGGAAGGGGCTCAGGTGGTCGGGGATCGCGAGACGACGGTCGATGACGGTGGGCCGCGGCCCGGGGGTGACGGATGCTGTCACAGCGCTCCTGTGTCGGATTCGTTCTGGTCGGCGCCCGCGAGGACGTGGGCGTGGGCATGCATGACGGTCTGGCCGGCGCGCGCCCCCGTGTTGAACACGAGGCGGAAGTCGCCGTCGGCCTGGTCGCGCGCGACCAGGCCCGCCACCTGGACAACGTGGGCGAGCAGCACGGGATTCCCGGCGAGCTCGCGCACGTCCCGCGAGTGCTCCCGGGGGACCACGAGCACGTGCACGGGCGCCTTCGGCGCGAGGTCGCGGAAGGCGACCACCCGATCGTCGGCGAACACCTGGTCCGAGGGGATGTCGCCGGCGACGATGCCGCAGAACACGCAGTCGGGGTCGGGGCGCGAGACGGGGTCGGTCATGGGGGGAGTCTATCGAGCGCCCCGACGGGCGCGACGGACCGCGGGCCGCCCGTCCGGCGGTGGTGTGTGGCACAGCATGTCGTCGACACGTGCGCTTGGGGGCGCCACAGGTGCACCCTGGGGGTATGAAGCTCGGAATCATCGTCGCCAGCGCCCGTCCCAACCGCGTCGGAGCGCATGTCGCCCGCTGGGTGGAGGGGACCGTGGACCCGACGTGGGACATCGACCTGATCGAGCTCGGCGAGGTGGCCCTCCCGGCCTTCGACGAGCCGGCCAGCCCCAAGTCCGGGGCGGAGAAGAACACGCCCCACGCCCGGTCGTGGGGACGGCGGATCGGCGCGCTCGACGCGGCGGTCATCGTCACCCCGCAGTACAACGGCTCCTACCCCGGTGCCCTCAAGAACGCCGTCGACTTCCTGTGGGAGGAGTGGAACGACCTGCCCGTCGCCCTCGTCGGCTACGGCTGGGGCGCGGCGAACGAGGTCCTGCCCCTGCTCGAGACCCTGATGGGCAGGGTCGGCGCCGACGTCGTCGGCAGCGTCGGCCTCGGCTTCCGCGAGGACCTCTTGGTCGAGGGCGAGCTGTTCGTGCGGGAGGACACCGCGACCCGCCTCGGCGAGATCGTCGCGGCCCTGCAGGCCGAGACCCCCGCCGCCGTCTCCTGACGCGCCGGCCGCGCACGTGCGAGCGCCCCGCCCCCGGATGAGGGGGCGGGGCGCTCGGCGTCCAGGGCTCAGACGGTGAAGCCGCGCTGGCGCCGCACGAGCCGGATCGCCATGCCGAGGGTCTGCATCACGGTGACGCCCGCGAGCAGCGGCCACGTCACCCACAGCACGGACTCCTTGACCAGGAGCGGCGCGGCCATCCAGCCGACCACGAGGGTGGCCGTGAAGGCCAGCAGGTACAGCACGGGCTGCAGGTAGGCGTAGCCGCCGCGGCCCTGCTCGGCCGCCGCCTGGGCGCCCCAGTTGTCGACCTCGGTGCGGGAGAAGAACTTGGTCCACGCGCGGATGAAGTGCCCGAGCTTGATCCACATGTAGACCTCGCCCGGCACGTAGAGCGCCGCGAACAGGATGTCGCGCCAGCTGCGGTCGTGCATCGACATCGCGACGCGCAGGTTCAGCAGCACGGAGACGACCGGCGGCACGAGCCACCAGGGCGAGAACACCCAGGCGCCGATGCTGAGCGAGGCCACGAGCAGCAGCACGAAGCCGACGCGGGCGACGAGGTTCAGCAGCATCGAGCCGTTCTCCATCCACCGCAGGCGCAGGTTGGGGTGGAACGGCTGGCCCGAGGTGTTGCCGCGCTGGCCCGGCCACATCAGGTCGATCGCCCCGTAGCTCCACTTGACCTGCTGGGCGTCGAGCGCCTTGAGCGTGGTCATGGCGCCGACCGAGGCGCGCGCGGTCGCGCTGATCTTGGTCGCGAAGCCGAGCTTCTTGAGCTGGAGCGAGAGCAGCGAGTCCTCGACCTCGGAGTCCGCGACCCACGGGCCCGCCTGACGGTAGGCGTCGCGCACGCCCTGGAGCGCCTCGACGGAGAAGATGGAGCACTGGCCGCCGATCACGGCCATGTTGCGCCCGCGCAGCAGGTTCTGCATGTTGAAGCTCGCGAACTGCTGGCGCTGGCCGCTGATGAGGTACTTGGCCCCCGCGGTCCGCCCCTCCGCGTAGTCCATCGTGTAGATCGCGCTGATCCCCCCGATGCGCCGGTCCGACTCGATCTCCGCGAGCAGGCGCTCGACCGTGTCGCGCCGCAGGATCGCGTCGCCGTCGACGCCGAGCAGGTAGTCGCAGTCCTCGACGTAGGCGAAGCCGATGTTGAGGGCACCCACCTTGCGGTCGGGAACCGACCCGGCGTCGTGCACGTAGACCTCGCTGACCATCAGCTCGTCGCGGTACCAGCGCTCGTGGCGCCCCGCGAACTCGCGGGCCACCCAGAAGGTGTCGTCCGAGGAGTTGTTGACGACGACGTGGATCTCGTCGGGCACGTGCGTCTGCTCGAGCAGCGAGCCCAGCACCTGTCCGATCGAGCCCTCCTCGTTGTACGCGGGGATGACGCAGCCGATCCGGGCGTGTTGGCGCTGGACCGGCACGAACCGCGGCGCGTACTTGTCCATCTCCGCGAAGTCGCCGCGATGCGTGGCCGCGTGGCCGGCGCCCGGGGCGAGCACGCCCTCGGGCTCCGTGGTGACGAGCGGTGAGGTCTCGAGTACCTGCGACATCGTGGTTCCTGCTTCCTGATCGGTCGAGAGCCTGGGCGGTGAGCGGCTCGGGCATCAGCCTGCTCGTCCGCGCCACCAGGAAGGAAGGGGTCGCACCACCAGGGCACCACCGGGATAGCGCACCCCTCGCGGCGACGGCGACGGGTCGACAGCGCAGGTGGTGTGCACCCCGTCACTGCGCTCGGGGGGCGACTACCAGGGCCCGCGCGGCCCGCACTACGGGGCCGCGCCCCCGCACTACCGGAGTCGCGGTCCTGGTAGCGGCGAACGGCGACACGGGCCCCTCCCGACAGCAGACTTCTCGGTGAGCGGCACGCACTGCCGACCACCCCCCACGAGATCAGGATGCGGACATGACCACTGCACGACGCAGGCCCACGGCGACCCGGCGATCCCGACTGCGCCGCGCCGCGCCGCTCGGCGTGGCGTGCGCCGTCCTCGCGCTCGCCGCGTGCAGCGCGCCGCCGTGGCAGACGGCCGACGCGGCGCACCAGGCGGCCACGAGCACGTCGACGAGCGCCTCGGCGGCGCCGACGGAGGCCGCCACGGTCCCCGCCGCCGCGAGCTCGGCGAGCACGGCCGCCACGGCATCGCCCGCGGCGACGCCCACCGCCCCCGCGGTGGCCAACGACCTCGCGACGGGCAGCGCCGAGCACGAGCTGCCGGCGGGGGCCATGACGCTCACCGCGAAGTACTGGTCCGAGCGCGACCTGCGCGACTGGACCGCACAGAGCGTCAAGCCCCTCACGATCGGCCTGTCCGCGACCGGCGGGGACACGCTGCACCTCGACTCGGTGGTCGTGAGCGTCGAGGCGCTCACCGCCGACGGCTGGGTCGCCGTGCCCGCCGACGCGGTCACCCCGCCCACCCTGGGCGGCGCCTCCCCGGACATCGCCGCACCCTCGAGCGCAGGGCTGACCGTGCTCGTGGCCGGGGTCGACAAGGACGCGAGCGCGCTGCGGTTCACGATCGTCTACGGCGTGAGCAGCGGGAGCGGGTCCGCACAGGTCGACGCGGTCGGCAACGACTCCCTCGTCGTGCCGCTCGCGGGAGGGGACTACGCGGCGGAGTCCTGAGGCTCGCCGATCACCTCGCGCAGCTGGGCGCGAGAGCTGAGCCCGAGCTTCGTCAGGGCGTTGTGCACGTGATACTCCGCGGTGCGGACGGTCACGAAGAGGGCGCGGGAGATGTCGCGATTGCTCAGGCCACCGGCCGCGAGCGTCACCACCTCCCGTTCCCGAGCGGTCAGCACGGACAGCGGATCGCCTCCCGGGGCAAGCAGGAGGGGGGCCTCGGGCTCGATCCGTCCGTGCAGGGCGCGCAGGCGGTCGCGCCACAGCTCGGCGCCGCAGTTCTCGGTCACGAGGACGGCGTCGGCGAGCAGCGCGGCCAGCCGCGAGGGCGTCCCCTCGCCGAGGCGGGCTCGATGGAGAGCCCAGTCCTCGGCGAGGACGGCGCCGTACAGGCGGGGCGGCGCCGAGGTGTTCTGGGCGGCATACGCCGCGTACTCCTCGGCCGCCGCGGCGAACTCTCGCTCGGCGGCCTCGTCGTCGTGCACGTCGGCGGCCAGCAGGGCGTCGACGTGATGGCGCGCGTAGGCGATCGCGTGCGGGGCGAAGTCCTCGTCGGCGAAGGCGCCGAGCGCCTCGAGGGCGCGGTGCCGTGCCCCGGCCGCGAGGTGGTCGCGGACCCGCAGCACGGTGAGCAGGTAGGCCCCGGGGCCGAGGCCCCGTCCGGCGTCGGCCAGGGCGTCGAGCTCCGGCGCGGCCGTCCCGGCAGGGCCGCCGACGGCGACGCTGCGCCACGCGGCCCACTGGGCCCGGGCCGCGAGGCCGACATGATCGGCCTCGATGATGGACCTCGTCATGGAGGACTTGGTGATGAGCGACTCGTCGCCGCGGCACGCGGGCACGAGCGAGGCCAGCACGAAGGGCTTGCCCCACTGCGGCGGGCGCATCGCGTCGAGCACCCCGGTCAGCTGACGATGCGCCTGCACGTGCGCGGTGTCCCACGCGCCGCGCTGGAACTCGATGTCGATCAGCGCGGACGCGGCCTGCATCGACAGGTCGGGCCCGGCGAGCGTGCGCCCCGAGACGGCGCGCAGCAGCTCGGTGCGCGCAGGGCCGAGGTCGCCGTGGAGGTGGTGGATGATGCCCTTCATCGCCGCGACCGTCGTGGCCATCGCCTCGGGCCGGCTCGAGCTCTCGATCCGCTCGCGCAGCTCGTCGAGGTGCTGGAGCCGGACGTCGGTCGTGTACTGGAAGTCCGTCGCCGCGACGAACAGCTGGAGGCCCAGCTCGAGCATCTCGAGCTCGCGGCCCCAGGCGGGGTCGATGTCGGCGATCTCGGCCTGGCGGTCGGCCATCTCGTCGATCAGGCGGCGCGCGTCGGGCACGGCGGGCGGGACCACCTCGGCGACCAGGCGCAGCGCGATGTACTGGAACGCGTAGGCGAGGGCGAGCAGCTCGCGCACGTCCGTGATCTCGCGCGGGTCGACGCGGGCCAGGCGCCGGCTCGCCGAGCGCAGCCCCTCGACGTCGTCCTCGATGACCGCGAGGGCCACGGTGCGGGTGACCGAGGGCCGCGTGTCGACGAGGCGCTCGCGCAGGTCGCGCAGGAGCTGGGGGCGTCGTGTCCGCAGCGCCGCGAGCACCACCTCGATCGCATAGCTCTCGTCGATCCGCGCCCCGATCCGGGCCAGACGGTAGGCCAGGTCGAGCTCGACCTGGGCGTAGGCGTCGTGCAGGCGGTCGTCGATCTCCTGGAGGAGCTCGGGGACCGTGCGGACCGTCGCCACGGCCGCCCGGTGCTCGAGCGACTCCACGCCGCGCAGGACGCGCGCGAGCGCGAGGTGGGAGTCGCGGCGGTCGGCGCCCGTCGCGTACGCGAGGATCGGCGAGGGGTACTGGGGATGGGCGAGCCGGAGCGCGTACTCGTCGTCGGAGCTCACGAGCGTGGTCGCGACGAGCTCGTGGGCGCTCACGTCCGGCAGTCCCTGGAGGTCGAGCACGCGCGTGAGCTGGTCGGAGGTCAGGCGGCCCGCGAGGGAGAGCGCGATGAGGGCGGCGCGCAGCTGCGTGCTCGCCTCGTCCATCACGTCCCCGACCTGCTGGACCAGCAGACCGCTGCTGCGGCTGCGGTCGACGATCGAGCGCAGGGCGCGGTCGAGGTCCATGCTCTCGGTCATGCGCAGCTGCTGGGCGACCGAGGCGAGCAGGGCGGGCACGCCGTCCGTCGACTCGTACACCCGGCGCAGGGTCTCGGCGCCGAGCTGGATCCCGAACATCTCCTCGACGTAGTCGCGGACCTCGGTCTCGCTGAAGGGCACGACGTCCACGAGGCGCCCGCGCTCGAGGGTCCGCAGCATGAGCGCGACGCCCTCGGCGAGCGGTCCCGACGTGTCCACGCACGTCATCACGAGCATGAGCGGCAGCTCGGTGGCCCGGCGCACGACCTGCCAGATCGTGCGCTGGGAGACCTCGTCCATCCACTGCACGTCCTCGACGAGCAGGAGGCAGCGGCCCATGCGCTCGAAGCCGGCCAGGAGGTCGTCGACGACGTCCCCGTCCTCGGAGCGCGGCACCCGGAGCATGCGCGCGAGCGCACGGACGGACCGGCCGGGGGTCGCGGCGTCCTCGGGGAACAGGTCGAGGCGGATCTGGCGGAGCCCGGTCGCCTTCGCGACGTCACCGGCCAGCATCGACTTGCCCACGCCGGCGCGGCCGACCAGGAGCGCGATCTGCAGTCCGTCGACGGAGCGCTGCGCGAGCGCGGAGAGATCCTTCGTCAAGGCACGTCGGACGACCACGGGGCTCCTTCCTCTGGTCGCGGGCGGCTGCAGACTCGTGCGCCGTCCCGGTCGCGACCCGTGGCGGGGGGAATGGGGGGATACGGGTGCGACAGATCATGGAACGGGGCCGTGGGCGCCGTCCGTTGGGGAGAATTATATTCAATTCGGAGGAATCTCGGCGGGACCCACGGCGGTCTCCTCGTGATCTTGCTGACGCCCCGCGCATCGATCGATGCCCCGGACGGACGGAGCCGGCGCCGCTCAGCCCCAGCGGCCGACGAGGGCGCTCATGACCGCGAGCGCGGCAGGGCCCGCGGTCGACGAGCGCAGCACCTCGGGGCCCAGCAGCACGCTGCGCGCCCCGGCCTGGCGCAGGGCCGCGAGCTCGTCCTCGGCGATCCCGCCCTCGGGACCCACGATCACCGTGATCTCGGGGACCTGGCGCTCGGCCGCGGTGCGCAGCTCCTCGGCCGCCGCGAGCAGCGGGCTGCTCTCCTGCTCGTGCAGCACGAGTACGAGGGCGCCGGAGGCGACGCGGTCGCGCACGTCGGCGACGAGCGCGGTCGTGTCCTCGGCCACGTCGACGACGGGGATGCCCGGGCGCCGGCACTGCTTCACGGCCGTGCGCACGGTCTGCTCCCACTTCGCACGCCCCTTGGCGCGTCGCTCCCCCTTCCACACCGAGACGGAGCGGCGCGCGATCCACGGCGTCACGCGGTCGACGCCGAGCTCGGTCGCCGACTCGACGGCCTGCTCGTCGCGGCCGCCCGTCGCGAGGGCCTGGACGAGCGCGAGCCGGGGCACGCGGACGGGGGCCGGACGCGGGGCCTCGAGCAGCTCGAGCCCGAGGGACTCCTTGGCCGCGGTCGTCACGCGCGCGACGGCCTGACGCCCTGCGGTGTCGGTCAGCAGCAGCTCCTCCCCCACCCCGATCCGGGCCACCTTCGCGGCGTGCCGACCCTCCTCGCCCGCGAGCACGGCGGCGTCGCCCGCCGCGAGGCCCTCGAGGTCGGCGTCGAGCAGCAGGAAGCTGGGCCGCGTCGACGGCATCGGGCTCAGCGCTCCCGGAAGCGGTCGCGCAGCTTGGAGAACATGCCGCCCCGGTCGGTCTCGCGACCGGCGTGCTGGGGCGCCTCCTCGCCGCGCACCGAGGCGAAGCGCTCGAGCAGCTCCTTCTGCTCCCCGCTCAGGTTGCGGGGCACGACCACGTCGAGCTCGACCTTGATGTCGCCGCGGCGTTCGGAGCGCAGCGCCGTCACGCCGAGGTTCTTCAGGGTGATGACGTCGCCCGGCTGGGCTCCCGCCCGGATGTCGAGCGTGCGCTCGCCGTCGAAGGTCGTGATGGGCACGGAGGTGCCGAGCGCCGCGGACGTCATCGGGATCCGCACCCGCGTGATGAGGTCGTCCCCCGCGCGCTCGTACAGCTCGTCGGCGGCGATGGACAGCTCGACGTAGAGGTCGCCGGACGGGCCGCCGGCCTCGCCCACCTCGCCCTCGCCCCGCAGCTGGATGCGGGTGCCGGCCTCGACGCCCGAGGGGATGCGCACGGTCACGGTGCGCTCCTTCTGGACGCGGCCGTGGCCCGAGCACTCCTGGCAGGGGCTCGAGATGATGTCGCCGTGGCCCTGGCAGGCCGAGCACGGCACCATCGTGACCATCTGCCCCAGGAGCGACTGCGCGACCCGCTGGACGTGGCCCGAGCCGCCGCACACGGTGCACGGGGTGGGCGAGGTGCCGGGGGCGCAGCACGAGCCGCCGCACACCTCGCAGCGCGCCGCCGTGCGGAAGCTCAGCTGCTGCTCGCTGCCGAACACGACGTCCCGCAGGGAGATCTGGGTGCGGCGCAGGATGTCGCCGCCGCGTCGCTGGCGGGGCACGGGGCCCTGCGAGCGGCCCCGCATGCCCGAGGCGCCGGCGAACATGTCGAAGATGTCGGAGAAGTCGAAGCCCGCCCCGCCGAAGCCGCCGCCCATCGGATTGCCCGGGCCGCCGCCCATGTCGTACATCCGGCGCTTGTCGGGGTTCGACAGCGTCTCGTACGCCTGGGAGACCTTCTTGAACCGCTCCCCCGCCTCCGGATCGGGGTTCACGTCCGGGTGGAGGGTGCGGGCCAGCTTGCGATACGCCTTCTTGATCTCCTCGGTGGAGGCGTCGCGGGACACGCCGAGAAGGTCGTAGTAGTCGTCGTTCACGAGGTGGGCTTCCTGTCGTCGTCGGAGGGGGCGCGGGGCGGCGCGGCGTCCCCGGTGGTCAGCGGAGGGAACCGCGGGTCATGGGATGAAGCGGGAGATGTAGCGGGCCAGGGCGTGCACGCTCGAGATCCCGTGCACGTAGTCCATGCGGCTCGGGCCGAGGATCGCCAGATGCGAGCTCTCGCCGTAGCCGGCGCCCACGAGGGCGGCGCGCTGGAAGGCGACGCCGCGGATCTCCTCGCCGATGCGCACCTCCACCCCGCCGGGCTCGGGGCTGAAGTCCGCGAGCAGGCGCAGCAGCACGAGGTGCTCCTCGAGCACGTCGAGCAGCGGCTCGACGTCGCGGGTGCGGTCGAGAGCCGCCCGCGCCAGGTTCGCGGTCCCCGCCATCACGAGGCGCTCCTCACGGCGCGCGTCGAGCATGACGCGCAGGGCGTCGACCACCTCGGCCACGGACGCCCGGTCCTCGGGCGAGGAGGCGGCGACCAGGGTGTCGAGGGCGTCCGCGAGGTCGGTGACCTGCCGCCCGATCGCGGCCGCGTGCAGGGTGCCGCGCAGCTGCTCGTAGAACTCGATCGAGCGCGGTGCCGCGAGGCCGATCGTGCGCTGGTCGACACGGCCGGACTCGGTGATGAGCACGAGCAGGAGCATGGTCTCGGCGACCCGCACCAGCTCGATGTGGCGCACGGTCGCCTGCCGGCGCACGGGGTACTGGATGAGCGCGACCTGGTGGGTGAGCTGGGCGAGCATGCGCACCGTGCGCTCGAGCAGGTCGTCGAGGTCCCCCGCGTCCGCGAGGAACGACTCGATGGCCCGCCGCTCGGGCCCCGAGAGGGGCTTGACCTGGGCGATCTGGTCGACGAACGTGCGGTACCCCTTGTCGGTGGGCACGCGGCCGGCCGAGGTGTGCGGCTGGGCGATGAGCCCCTCCTCCTCGAGGACCGACATGTCGTTGCGCACCGTGGCCGCCGAGACCCCGAGGTCGTGGCGGTCCAGGAGAGACTTCGAGCCCACGGGCTCGCGCGTGGAGACGTAGTCCTCGACGATCGCGCCGAGGATCTGCAGCTTGCGCTCGTCCATGCCCTCACCTCCCGTGCCCATCCCACGCCGCTGGCACTTCAGCGCCGCGAGTGCCAAGTCTACAAGCGGTCCGCGACATCCCCCGGCGCTGTTCGCTCCCGGTGTACGGTGACGGCCGTGCCCAGCTCCTTCCCCGATCGCTACGGCCGTGACGTCCTCGCCTCCGGGGCGCCGGACCTGCACCGCCGCCGCCCCGCGGCGACCGAGGTGCCCGCGCGCCGCGACCTCGTCGTCGAGGACGCCGCGACCGGGTGGACCGGCGCGATCACGCGGGTCGAGAAGACCGCGGGCGGGGTCCTCGTGGAGCTCGAGGACGCGCGCGGACGCACCCGGTCCTTCCCGCTCGGCCCGGGCTTCATGATCGACGGCCGCCCCGTGGTCCTGACCCGGCCCCAGCGACGGCCCGCCGCCTCGGGCCCGCTGCGCAGCGCGAGCGGCTCCGTCTACGTCGAGGGCGCCCGCGCGCGCACCGCGCGCGCCTCCCGGATCTGGGTCGAGGGCAAGCACGACGCCGAGCTCGTCCAGAAGGTGTGGGGTCACGACCTGCGCGTCGAGGGCGTCGTCGTCGAGATGCTCGACGGCGCCGACAACCTGCCCGAGCGCGTCGAGGCGTTCGGGCCCGGGCCGGGCCGCCGGCTCGGCGTGCTCGTGGACCACCTCGTCGCGGGCTCGAAGGAGACCCGCCTGGCCGAGCAGGTCATGCGCCTGCCCGGTGCACGGGGCAACGTGCTGATCCTGGGCCACCCGTACGTCGACGTGTGGCAGGCGGTGCGGCCCGCCCGGGTCGGCCTCGAGGCGTGGCCGCATGTGCCGCGCGGCACCGACATCAAGGTCGGCACCCTGCGGGCGCTCGGCTGGCCGTGCTCCGACCAGATCGACATCGCCGAGGGCTGGAAGCGGATCCTGGCGACCGTGCGCAGCTACGCCGACGTCGAGCCGACCCTCTCGGGGCGCATCGAGGAGCTCATCGACTGGGTGACGCAGGAGGCCTGAGGGGCTCTACGGCCTGTAGTCTCGGCGCGACACGAGCGACGCCCGGCCGCCCGGCGGCGGGCCCGAGACGGAGGACGCCAGATGACGAACGCGCAGGGTCCCTACCCGCACGGCGACGGCCAGCACCAGCAGCACCCGCAGGGCGGCCCGTACCAGCAGGGTGGCCAGTACCAGCAGGGCCAGCAGGGCGGCCCGTACCAGCAGGGCCAGCAGTATCAGCAGGGCCAGCAGTATCAGCAGCAGTACGGCCAGGGCGCTCCCCAGCAGCAGCCGCAGGGCCCCGGCTCGTGGTCCGACGTGCCGCCGCCCGGGGTGCAGGGGGTCTATCGGGGCCCGCTGCCCGGCCAGCCCATGACGGACTCCGACGCCCGGCTGTGGTCGCTCCTGGCCCAGCTGTCGGTGCTCGTGATCCCGCTGCTCGGCCCGCTCCTGGTCTACCTCATCTTCCGCGACCGCAACCGTTTCGTGCGCTACTACGCGGCCGAGGCGCTGTCCGGGACCATCCTCAACATCATCGCGTCGATCGTGCTCGGGATCATCGGCGCGATCCTCGCGCTCTTCACCTTCGGACTGTCGATGTTCCTCATGCTCGTCCCGCAGGTCCTGCAGGTGATCTTCGCGATCATCGCGGCGGTCAAGGCCAACGACCGGCAGTGGTGGAACTACCCCGTCAACCTGCGCCTGTTCAGCTGAGCGCCGTCGCCGCCGCTGCGCGGCTCAGAGGGTGAGGTCGCGGACCACGGCATCGGCGAGCAGCCGCCCCTCGCGCGTCAGCACGAGGCGCCCGGCCCCGGCCGCGGCGGACTCGAGGTGGCCCCGCTCGACGTGCACGGCGATCTGGTCGCGCCGTGCGGCGGGCACGGCCTCGACGGGTAGCCCGTCGGCGATGCGCAGCTCGAGCAGGATGCGCTCGAGCGCGCGGTCGGCGGCGTCCAGCTCCTCGGCGCCCTCGCGGGGCAGGGTCCCCGTGGCGAGCAGGCCCGCGTAGCGCGAGGGGTGCTTGACGTTCCAGGCGCGCAGGCCGTCGCGGTGGCGGTGGGCGCCGGGGCCGATCCCCCACCAGTCGCCGCCGCGCCAGTACGCCAGGTTGTGGCGGCAGCGGAACTGCTCGCCCCGCGCCCAGTTGGACACCTCGTACCAGGAGAAGCCGGCGTCGGCGAGCAGATCGTCGATCAGCTCGTACTTGTCGGCCATGTCGTCGGGATCGGGCGCCGCGATCTCCCCGCGCCGCAGATGACGGGCCATCGCCGTGTTGCCCTCGATGATGAGCGAGTAGGCCGAGACGTGGTCGGGCGCGCACGCGAGGGCCGCCCGCACCGAGGCCTCGACGTCCTCGAGGCGCTCCCCCGGCGTGCCGTAGATGAGGTCCAGGCTCACCTGGAGCCCCGCCTCGCGCGCCCAGGCCACGGCCTGCGGCACGCGCTCGGGGTCGTGCGTGCGATCGAGGGTCGCGAGCACCGAGCGCACGGCCGACTGCATGCCGAAGGAGACGCGCGTGATGCCGCCGTCGGCGAGCTCGCGCAGCGAGTCCCGCGTGACCGAGTCGGGGTTGGCCTCGGTCGTGACCTCGGCGTCGGGGGCGAGCGGCACGAGGGCCCGCAGATGCGCGAGCATGCGCACCAGGTCGCCCGAGGGCAGCAGGGTCGGGGTGCCGCCGCCGAAGAACACGGTCGACACGTGCTCGTAGTCGTAGCCGGCGGCGTGGTCGTCGGCGAGCACGAGGTCCATCTCGCGCATCGCGGCGTCGGGGTACTCCCGCTGGGACCCGCCGCCGCCGAGCTCGGTCGCGGTGTAGGTGTTGAAGTCGCAGTAGCCGCAGCGGACCGCGCAGAAGGGGACGTGGATGTAGGCCGACAGCTCCCGGCCCCCGACGTGATCGGCCGTGGTCATGCCTCGTTCTTCAGCAGCCGGGCGGAGCGCGCCACGATCTCCCGGTGCAGCGCGACCCCGGACTCTCGCGACCAGTCGCGCAGGGCGCGCGCCACGTCGGCGTCGCGCTGGGCCGCGTAGACCACGGCGACGCTCATGCCGTGCCCGGGGGTCGAGGCCACCTCGAGGGCGTCGCCCGCCCGCACCTCGCCGGCCTCGACCACGCGGCAGTACACGCCCGTGCGGCCGCGCGCGTGGAAGCGGGCGCGGAAGTCGTCGGCGCCGACCCAGCGCGCGAAGGTCGCGCACGGGGTGCGCGGCGCCGTCACCTCGAGCAGCGCGCCGCCCGCCCGCAGCCGCGCGCCGATCTCGAGGTCGTCGATCGGCAGTCCCGAGGTCCGCAGGTTCTCGCCGAAGGAGCCGGCGGGGACGGCGCGGTCGAGCTCGCCGGCCCAGTGCTCGGCCTCGGCGGCGTCGTAGAGGTAGACGGCCTGGTCGGGCCCGCCGTGGTGGGCGCGATCGGCCTGGACGTCCGCGTACAGCCCGAGGGCGCCCACGCGCACGGGTCCGGTCGCGGGCCGCTTGTCGATCGCCGTGGTGCCCACGCTGCCGGGGTCGTCGACGAGCTGATGGACGACGCAGACGGCGTCGATGCGGCCCGTGGACCCGGCCGTGATGGCGGGCGCGGTCACTTCTTCTTCCCGTCCTTGCCGCTGTCGCCGCCGTCGGAGGACAGGGCCGCGATGAAGGCCTCCTGGGGCACCTCGACGCTGCCGATGTTCTTCATGCGCTTCTTGCCCTCCTTCTGCTTCTCGAGCAGCTTGCGCTTGCGCGAGATGTCGCCGCCGTAGCACTTGGACAGCACGTCCTTGCGCATGGCCCGGATGTTCTCGCGCGCGATGATGCGCGAGCCGATCGCGGCCTGGATCGGCACCTCGAACTGCTGGCGCGGGATGAGGTTCTTGAGCTTGCCGGCCATCTCGACGCCGTAGCCGTAGGCCTTGTCGCGGTGCACGACCGCGCTGAAGGCGTCGACGGGCTCGCCCTGGAGCAGCATGTCGACCTTGACCAGGTCGGCGGCCTGCTCGCCCTCGACGTCGTAGTCGAGGCTCGCGTAGCCCTTGGTGCGGGACTTGAGCTGGTCGAAGAAGTCGAAGACGATCTCGGCGAGCGGCAGGGTGTAGCGCAGCTCCACCCGGTCCTCGGAGAGGTAGTCCATGCCCTGCAGCTGGCCGCGCTTGGACTGGCACAGCTCCATGATCGCGCCGATGTAGTCGCTCGGCGCGAGGATCGTGGCGCGCGTGACGGGCTCGCGGATCTCGCGGACCTTGCCCTCGGGGAAGTCCGAGGGGTTGAGCACGTCCACCTCGGAGCCGTCCTCCATCGTGACGTGGTAGATCACGCTCGGGGCGGTCGCGATCAGGTCGAGGTCGAACTCCCGCTCGAGGCGCTCGCGGATGATCTCGAGGTGCAGGAGCCCCAGGAAGCCGACGCGGAAGCCGAAGCCGAGCGCGGTCGACGTCTCGGGCTCGTAGTGCAGGGCCGCGTCGTTGAGCTTGAGCTTGTCGAGGGCGTCGCGCAGCGCCGGGTAGTCCGAGCCGTCGATCGGGAACAGGCCCGAGAAGACCATCGGCTTGGGGTCGGAGTAGCCCGACAGGGCCGTCGTCGCGCCGTGGCGCGCGAGGGTCACGGTGTCGCCCACCTTGGACTGGCGCACGTCCTTGACACCCGTGATGAGGTAGCCCACCTCGCCCACGCCGAGGCCCCGCGTGGGCACCGGCTCCGGGGAGATGACGCCGATCTCGAGCAGCTCGTGCTGGGCGCCCGTCGACATCATCTCGATGCGCTCGCGGGACGCGAGCTCGCCGTCGACGACGCGCACGTAGGTGACGACGCCGCGGTAGGTGTCGTACACGGAGTCGAAGATCATGGCGCGGCACGGGGCCTCGGCGTCGCCCGTCGGGGCCGACACGGTGCGCACGACGTGGTCGAGCAGCTCGGGCACGCCCACCCCGGTCTTGCCGGAGACGCGCAGGACCTCCTCGGGGGCGACGCCGACGAGCTGGGAGATCTCCGCGGCGTACTTCTCGGGCTCGGCGCCGGGCAGGTCGATCTTGTTGAGCACCGGGATGATGGTGAGGTCGTTCTCGAGGGCCAGGTAGAGGTTCGCGAGGGTCTGGGCCTCGATGCCCTGGGCGGCGTCGACCAGCAGGATCGCCCCCTCGCACGCGGCGAGGGAGCGGGACACCTCGTAGGTGAAGTCGACGTGCCCGGGGGTGTCGATCATGTTGAGGGCGAAGACCTCGTCGTCGACCTTCCAGGGCATGCGCACGGCCTGCGACTTCACGGTGATGCCGCGCTCGCGCTCGATGTCCATGCGGTCGAGGTACTGGGCGCGCATGGCGCGCTCGTCGACCACGCCGGTCAGCTGAAGCATGCGGTCGGCCAGGGTCGACTTGCCGTGGTCGATGTGGGCGATGATGCAGAAGTTGCGGATGCGCTCCGGAGGGGTCGCGGCCGGGGTGATCGTCGCGGCATCGGCATCGGCGATCCTGGGCGTCACCGGCATCCGTCCTTTCCTCGGGTCAGGGGTCGCGCCACGCGGCGCGGGCGGACGACGCACCATCGTCTCATGCGGCGGTGCCGGCGGGCACCCTCGCTACGATCGCGGTCATGTCCCTCACCTCCCGTCTGTCCGCTCTGCTCGGCTCGATCGCCCGCTCCCCCGAGGCCCGGCGCACCGCGCGGCAGGTGGCGCGGCGGGCCGGCGAGGCGTTGCGGGGCACGCCGGCGCCGGAGCGGCGCCGGACGCCCGAGGGCGCGCGACGGCCCCCGGCCACGGCGGGCGCTCCCGGCGCGGCGCCGGCCCTGCGCGACCGGCCCTCGCGGCCCGCCCCGGTGCTGCGCTACGCGCCCGTCGACGACGACCGCGCCGACCCCGGCGAGATCGTGTGGGCCTGGGTGCCCTTCGAGGAGGACCTGCATCGCGGCAAGGACCGGCCCGTGCTGGTCCTGGCCCGTGAGGACGCCGCCGTGGGCGGACGCGACGGGCGCGGGGAGGTGCTCCTGGCGCTCATGCTCACCTCGCACGACCGCGGGGAGGGCACCCATGTCGACGAGCACGGCCACACCTGGGTGGACATCGGCACGGGGGCGTGGGACCGGCAGGGCCGGCCCTCGGAGGTGCGTGCGGACCGGCTGCTGAGGATCCCCGCGGACGCCGTACGACGGGAGGGCTCGCGCCTCGACGCCGCCCGTTTCGCGCGTGTGGTCGATGCCACACGGGCGGTGCACGGATGGGAGCGATGACACGGACCCGGGCCGGGGACGACGTGCTCGCGCTCTGGTAGTGTCGGCTCTCGTATGTGTGACATACCGATCGGTGTGCGCAGGACGCCCATCCCCTCCGTGTCCGGGTCCGGGAGGTCGTGCGAGCCGCTCGTGTAGTCCGTGGCCGCGAACCGCGACCGACGTCTCCAGGCGATCCCCACCGCCCGTCCCCGTCGGCAGCGAGCCTCGGCGGCGCGGGAGATCCACTCGCAGCACAAGAGAAGAGTCCTTTACGTGGCAAACATCAAGTCCCAGATCAAGCGCATCAAGACGAACGAGAAGTCTCGTCAGCGCAACAAGGCCGTCAAGAGCGAGCTGAAGACCTACGTGCGCAAGGTGCGCACGGCCGTCGCCGCCGGTGACGCCGAGACCGCGGGCACCGCCCTGCAGACCGCCTCCCGCAAGCTGGACAAGGCCGTCTCCAAGGGCGTCATCCACAAGAACCAGGCCGCGAACCGCAAGTCGGGTCTCGCGAGCCTCGTCGCCTCTCTCGACAAGTGATCGTCGGGGCGTCGCCCGCGCGCGACGCCCGCTGATCCCGACAGCGCCCCCCTCCGGATGATCCGGAGGGGGGCGCTGTCGTCGGCGGGGCCTCAGCGCGCGCGGCGCGCGCGGCAGATCTCGGTGACCATGCGCTGCACGGACCACTGCGGGTCGCGGCCGGCGCCCTTGACCTCGTGGTCGGCGCGCGCGACCGCGTCGAGAGCTCGCGCGAGCGAGCGGTCGTTCCAGGCGCGGGCCTCGCGCGAGAGGTTGCGCAGCATCCAGTCGGGCATGCCGAGGGTGCGGGCGCTCGCCCCGGGCACGGTGACCTTGGCCAGCGAGCGCATCTTCGAGGCGACCGCGGCGACCAGGGGCACGGGGTCCACGCCGGCGAGGCTCGCCTGCTGGAGCAGCACGAGGGCGTCCCCCTCGCGTCCGGCGATCGCGGCGTCGGCGACGGCGAAGGCGGTCGACTCGACCCGCCCGGCGGTCAGCGTGCGCACCGCGGCCAGGGTGACGGGGGGCGGGGCCGCCGAGGGGTCGTCGGGGACCGTGTCCTCGAGGAGCTGCCGGGCGATGGCGGCGAGCTCGGACAGGTCGCCGCCGAAGGCGTCGACGAGCGCGGCGGCCGCGTCGGGCTGGATCCGGCGGTCGTGCCGCGTGAACTCGGCGGTCACGAAGGTCTGCTTGTCGGCGGGCCGCTTGATGGGATCGCACGGGACGCGGGGCACGTCGGAGCGGCGCAGGGCGTCGAGCAGGCGCTTGCCGCGGTTGCCGCCGCGGTGGATGAGGACGAGCGTCACGTCGGGCTCGGGGGCCGAGCGGTAGGCGTCGATCTCGGCGACGAGGGTCTCCGGGGCGGACTGGAGGTCCGGGACGACGACGAAGCGCGACTCGCCGAACAGGGAGGGGCTCGCGACCTGGGCGAGGGAGCCGGCGGTCGCGGCCTCCGAGCGGATCTCGTGGAAGGCGGTCTCGGGGTCCCGGTGGCGTGCCTGCTCGCGCAGCCGTTCGAGGGCGCGCTGGGCCAGGAGCGGCTCGGAGCCGTGCAGCAGGACGAGCGGGGCGAGGTCCACGGAGTGCCACGCGACATCGACCATGACCGATCTCCCTCCTCGCCCCGGGCGGGGCGGCTGCTCGACGCGGACGGGCCCCGCCGGGTCCCGTCGGGACCGCATCCGATCCTAACGGGGAGGTCCGACACGCCGGACCTCCCCGAGGGCCGTGCCGTCGCCGGCCGGGGCGAGCACGGCTGTGCCGTCCCGGTCGGTGCGCACGATCGGGGCGCCGAGCAGGCCGAGCATCGTGGTGGTGGCCGCCGCGGGATGGCCGAAGGAGTTGTCCTGTCCCACCTCGATGAGGGCCAGGCGGGGCGCGAGCCGGGTGTAGAGGGCGGGGTCCTGGCGGCGCGAGCCGTGGTGGGCGACCTTGACGATGTCGGCGGGCCCGGGGTCGAGGGCCGCGAGCTCGCCCTGGGCCTCGGGCTCGAGGTCGCCGAGGCCCACGTAGCGGGTGCCGTCGGCCCAGGTCGCGGCGATCACGACGGAGCAGTCGTTGGCCTCGGCCTGCTCGGGCGACGAGGTCTCGCGTGCGGCGACCGCGCGCACCTGCTCGACGGAGACGGGCCACAGCACCTCGACCGCGAGCCCGGCGAGATCGAGCGTGCGTCCGCGCACCGCCGCCTCGACGGGGGCCTCGCCGATCGTGCCCCGCTGCCCCTCGACGGTCGGGCACGCCCACTGCCGCGCGGGGAGGCGCCGCCCGGTGAGGGCGGCGTTGCCGCCGATGTGGTCGGCGTGGGGGTGGGTGAGCACGAGCAGGTCGATCCGGTCGATGCGGAGCGCATCGAGGCAGGTGGTGAGCACGGCCGGGTCGGGGCCGGTGTCCACGAGCATCACGCGGCGCTCCGCGTCGGGACTCGGCGCGCTGCGCAGCACGATGGCGTCGCCCTGGCCGACGGCGCAGGCGGCGACGGTCCAGTCGTCGTCGCCGCGCGTGCCGGGCAGGTGGCGCACGGCGACGGGCGCGAGCAGGGCGACGAGCACGGCCGCGGCGATCCAGCGGACGACCGCACGGTGGCGCGCCGCCGTGCCGGCGATGACGAGGAGCACGGCGACCGCCCCGAGCAGCATGCCGGCAGGTCCCTCGGGCACGGCGAGGTGGGAGCCGGGCAGCGTCGCCGCGCGGCGGGCGACCAGCAGGATCAGGTGCGCCCCGCCCGCGGCCACCGTGTCGAGGGCGTGCGCCGCCCCGGGCGCGACGGGCCCGAGGAGCAGGGCGAGCAGGCCGAGGACGGTGGCGGGCGCGACGAGCGGGGCGACCACGATGTTGGCCGCGACCGTCCACAGGGAGATCTCGGGCGCGAGCAGGATCAGGACGGGGGTGCAGGCGAGCTGCGCGACGAGCGGCACGGCGATGACGAGCGCGGCGCCCTCGCCCAGGCGCTCGCGGCTGAGCTCGACGAGGGCGCGCGCGGCGGGCGGGGCGAGGATGAGGATCGCGCCGGTCGCGAGCGCCGAGAGCACGAAGCCGATCGACGAGGCGGTCTGCGGCGAGAGCGTCGTCCAGACCGCGAGGGTCGCGCCGAGCGCCGCGACCGGGGACGCGCGCACGCCGGCGAGGCGGGCGGCGAGCAGCGGCACGGCCATCGTCGCGGCGCGCGCGACGCTCGGCTGGTCGCCGACGAGGCTCACGTAGGCGGCGCCGACGACCGCCGCGGCGACGATCCGGGGGCGGCGGGGCACGCCGAGCAGGAGCAGGGGTCCCAGCACCGCGCCGAGGACCAGCAGGATGTTGGCGCCGGAGACCGCGACCAGATGGGACAGGCCCGCCGAACGCATCGCGTCCTCGGCCTCCTCGGACATGCCGGTGGTGTCCCCCGAGGTCATGCCGCGCACGAGGGCCGCCTCGTCGGGCGGGAGGGAGGCGGTCGCCTCGCGGGCGCGGGCGCGCAGCCCGGCCCGCACCCCGTCGGCCGGGACGAGCGACTCGAGGGCGCCGACCCGCACCACCACGAGCGAGCCGTCCACCGCGATCGTGCCGGTCACGCGGACCGTGTCCCCCGTCCGCACCGTGCCGAGCGTGCCCGCTGCGCCGTCGCGGGCGGGCTCGTCGGCGTCGCCGCGCACGAGCACACGCACACCGGTGGCGAGGTGCGCGCGGTCCCGGCCGAGCCGGATCTCGCCGCGTCGGGCCTGAGCGGAGAACTGCACCGTGCCGTCGTCCCAGGGGCGGGCGCTGCGCGGGGCCTCGGCGTCGGCGACGGGGCGCACGGTGAGCGTCACGACCAGGTGCTCGTCGGCGGCGTGCTCGAGCTGCTCGCGGGCGCTCTCCTCACGGGCCAGGGCCGGGAGCAGGAGGCACAGCCCGACCCCGACGAGGGCCGCATGCCCGGCCAGGAGGCGCAGGGCCTCGCGCCGCCCGGTGAGCAGGACCGGCACGAGCGCCGCGACGGTGAGCAGGCCGAGCGCCGCGAGGGCGCCCTGCACGCCCTGGGCGGTGCCGATCGCGGCGAGCACCCACAGCACGCACGCGGCCGGGAGCAGGCGCAGGTCGGGGCGGCCGGGCACGTGTCGGGCCTCAGACCGTCGCGTGCGCGCGGATCTTCTCGAGCGTGGCGGGCCCGATGCCCGGCACCTGCTCGAGGTCGTCGACACGGGTGAAGGGGCCGTTGGCCTCGCGGTGATCGATGATGCGCTGGGCGATCGCCGGACCGACGCCGGGGAGCGCGTCGAGGGCGGCGGCATCGGCGGTGTTGAGATCGACGAGCCCGGCGCCCGCCGCCTCCGCTCCCTGCGCCGCCCCGTCGGCGCCCGGCGCGCCCGGCGTGCTCGGGTCGGCCGGTGCGGCGGTGGGCGCCTCCTCGCCCGGCACGGGCACGTGGATCTGCTCGCCGTCCGTCGCGGGGCGCGCGAGGTTCACGGCCGCGAGGTCGGCGTCGTCCCGTGCGCCGCCTGCCGCGGTCACGGCATCGTCCACGCGGGACCCGGCGGGCAGCTCGACGACGCCGGGCGCGTTCACGGCGCCGGTCACGTGCACGACGACCGTGCCGGCGCTCGACGCCGCGGCCGGCGCCGCGTGCGGGTCGGCGGTCGGCGCCGCGGAGGTGGCCGCGACGTCCGCCTCGGGCGCCTCCTCGGCGACCGCCTCCGCCGGGGCGCTCGCGGCGACGGTGGTCCCGGCGCGCTCGGCGTCCGGCAGCGCGGTCCCGGCCGTCGAGAGGTGCACGGCACCGGCCCCCACGGCGACGAGCACCGCCACCCCGAGCAGGGCGGGGCGGCTCGGACGCGGAAGGTCACGCCACGAGCGGCGCCGCGGCCGCGGGCGCCGGTCGATCACCTCGGCGAGCGGCTCGCGGCCGCGGGAACCCTCGGTGCGTGTGCGTGCCTCGTGCCTGCCCATGCGGCGACATTAGGGAGGCGGTGCCTTCGGCGTCCCCGCCCCGACCGGCACGGTGGACGACGCCGACATGGGGAGGACCCGCTGCCCTCCTGGGCCCTCTCACACGCCGAGCATGCCCATCCACTGCGGCAGGAACGCCAGGAAGATCACGACCACGACGAGCAGGTACCACGCGAGCGTGCACAGTGCCCAGTGCCGCAGCACGCCGGTGAGGGCGCGCGGCGGGCGCAGATCCCCCTCCTCGATCACGTGCGCGAGGGTCGAGAAGAACATGGGCGCCGTCATGGCCCACACCACCATGCACCACGGGCACAGCGCGCCGATCACGAAGATCGCGGAGATCGCCAGGAAGTGCACGAAGGCGAAGGCGAAGGTCATGCCGCCCAGGACCGCCCAGCGGTACCAGCGCGGGAGCGCGGCGCGGGACAGCAGCAGCGAGCCGGCGCTGCCCATGACGGCGAAGCCGGCGAGCCCGAGCGCCATGTTGGGGAAGCCGAAGGCCTCGGCCTGCCACGTCATCATCACGTCCCCGCACGAGATGAACGGGTTGATGTCGCAGCCGAGCGTCGCGCCGGGATCGGCGAGCAGCCGCAGCTTGTCGACGAGCAGGGCGAGCGCGGCGATCCACGCGACGGCCCCACCGATCAGCAGCACGGCGCCCGTCGTGCGGGACGAGGCGAGGCGACGGCTGGACTCCTCGGCCGCGAGCTCGGCGTCGATCTCGGCGAGCAGCGCGTCGTCGGGGGCGGGCTCTCGGGTGCTCATGGCGTGTGGTCTCCCTGGATGGGCGCCGCGTCAGCGGGCGACGGGGTGGAGGGCGAAGTAGCGGGCGAGCTCGTCGAACCCGGCGTCCATGCTCACCCGGGGCGTCCAGCGCAGGCGCTCCTGGGTGCGGCGCTGGTCGAACCAGTGGGCCGTCGAGAGCTGCTCCGCGAGGAACTCCGTCATGGGCGGCTCGTCGCCGCCGGGGCGGACGTCCCAGACCCGTTCGATGACGCGGCCCGCCCAGCGGGCCAGGCTCCCGGGGACGCGCAGGGCGGGGCGCGGGACGCCGGCGGCGTCGCACATCCCGCCGAGCACGTCGCGCACCGTGCGGGGCTCGCCGTTGGTCACGACGAAGCTCTCGCCGTGCACGTCGTCGATGCGGTCGACGGCCGCGACGATCGCCTCGGCCGCGTTGGTCACGTACGTCGTGTCGATGAGGGCGAGGCCCTGGTCGAGCAGGGGCAGGCGGCCGTGCGCGGCGCGCTCGACGATGCGCTGGACGAGCTGGGTGTCCCCCGGGCCCCACACCACGTGGGGCCGGATCGAGGTGACGAGCAGGCCGTCGGCGCCGTCGGCCCCCATCGCGAGCAGCTCGGCGGCGGCCTTGGTGCGCGCGTAGGGGCCGCGCGCGTGGGCCGGGTCGGCGGGCGTCGCGTCGAGGCCGACGATCGACGTGCCCAGGTGCGCGACCGAGGGCGAGGAGATGTTGACGAGCCGCCCGCCGCCCGCGGCGCGCAGGGCGTCGAGCACGTGGGCGGTGCCCCCGATGTTGATGTCCTCGTACTCGGACTCGGGGCCGGAGATCGACACCTTCGCCGCGAGGTGCACGACGGCGTCCATCCCGTCGACGGCACGCCGGACCTCGTCGGGCTCGGTGAGAGAGCCGAGGTGGTCCTCGACACCGGTCAGGCCCGCGGGACGGCGCTGGAAGGCGCGCACGTGGTCGCCGCGGTCGCGCAGGGCCGTGGCGACGGCCCCGCCGAGCATGCCGGAGGCGCCGGTGACGAGGACCCTCACGGCCGTCCCGCCCGCTTGCCCTGCAGCGTCGTCTCCGCCCAGGCCGACAGGGCGCTCCGGTCGATCTTGGAGTTGTGGCGGATGTCGGTGGGCAGGCAGCGGGTCGTGAACACGCTGACCACCTCGGCGCCGTCGGCCTCGCGCACGGCGCGGCGCACGGCCTCCTGCAGCGCGGGCGCCGCCGGGCGCGGCGTGCCGGTGCGGCCGGGACGGTAGCCGTCCTCGAGCTCGACGACGACCACGATCTGCTGGGTGCCGCGCGGACCGACCGCCGCGGCCCCCGCACGGCGCACGGTGGGCACGGACTCGGCCGCCGACTCGACCTGGACGGGCGTGACGAGGCCGCGCGCGGTGGCGAGCACGTGGGCCGCCCGGCCCTCGACCCACAGCCGGCCGGCGTCGTCGAGATGGCCGACGTCGCCTGTCGCGTACCAGGTCGGGAAGCGCCGGGAGCGGTGGGTCGTGCCCCACAGCATGAGGTAGCGGTCCCGCACGTGGGGGGCGCGGACGAGGATCTCGCCGGTGCGGCCGGGCGCGGTGGTGACGTCGTCGGTCGCCGTGCCCTGTGCGTCCATCGGGGCGATCGCGACCTCGACGCCGGGCACGGGGGTGCCGACGCACACGCCGGAGCCGGTGCCCGCGGCGTCGATGCCCTCGAGGTCGATCGCGGTCACGGCGAGGCACTCGGTCATGCCGTACGGGGTGAGGGCGTGCGCGGCGGGCAGCAGGGTGCGCAGCTCCCGCAGCAGCGGGGCGGGGATCGGGGCGCCGGCCGAGAAGTAGCTGGGCACCCGGGCCAGGGCCGCACGGTCGTCCGCGTCGAGGGCGCCCGCGGTCGCCAGGAGGTTGCGCAGCGCGGCGGGAGCCGTGAACACGGCGGGCGCGCCGAGCGCGGCGACGGCGCCCGCGAGGGCTGTCGCGGTGAGCTCGCCGGGCCGGGTCACGTCCATGTCGGGCACGACCGAGGGGGCGCCGAGGGCCGGGCCCAGCAGGGCGAAGGGCGCGAAGCCGGCGACGAGGCCGCGGCTCGGGTCGAGCCCGAGGGTCGCGCCGACGGCCGCGAACATCGCGGCGAGCTGCCGATGGGTGTAGACGGCGCCCTTGGCCGGGCCCGTCGAGCCCGAGGTGAACAGCACCGCGGCGTCGTCGTCGGCCTGGGGCCAGGCGGCGGCGAGCGGCGCGCCGAGCTCGCGCATCTGGCGCCCCTCGGCGGCCAGGCGGGTGATCGAGGTGTCGACGCCGAGCAGGGTGCGGTCCACGGTGGGCAGCGTCTCGACGGAGATGCGGCGTCCCGGCCAGCCCAGGGCGCGCGCGCCCATGAGGGCCTTGGGGATGCCGATCACGGCGTCCGCGTGGGAGCCGACGACGGCGCGCGTGAGGCCGTCGGCGCCGAGCCCCGCGTCGGCGACCACGGCGACGATGCCGACCCGCAGGCACGCGTACAGGATCGCCGTGAGGTCCGCCCCCGGCGGGACCAGGATCACGGCCCGCTCCCCCGGCCGCAGGCCGTGGGCGAGCAGCCCGGCGGCGATGTCGTCGACCCGCCCGGCGAGCATGCCCCAGGTCACCTCGCGGCCGTCGCGGCCACGACCGCCCATCTCGACCACGGCGGCCTCGTGGGCGTGCCGCGGATCGGCGGCGAGCTCCCAGATCGGGGCGCCGAGGCGCGGGCGCTCGTCGTCCGCGCCGGTCGTGTGCGCGGCCTCGGCCTCGGCGTCGCGACCGCTCCCGAAGGTCGTCGCGAGCCAGGTCGCGACGAGCCCGGCGACGTCGGCGTCCTCCCACACGAGGTGGGAGGCGCCCTCGAAGCGGTGCACGTCGGCGTGGGGGACGCGCTCGATGAGGTCGCGCAGGTAGCGGTCGGAGAAGGTGATGTCGCGCGGGCCCCAGGCGAACAGGGTGGGCACGGTCAGCTCGCGGATGCCGCTCGCGAGGCGCTCGAGCGTCGCGCGGCTGGGATGGTGGGCGTCGGCGGGGATGTCCGCGACGAAGGCCTCGATGCCGGCGCGGCGGGCGCGCGTGCGATACGGCGCGAGGTAGGCCGCGCGCACCTCGGGGGTCAGCGGCGGGTCCGAGAGCGCGAGGGTGGTGCGCAGGAACGCGTCGGTGAGCGAGGTCGAGACGGGCAGGAAGCCCGGGGAGGTCGCGAGCTCGAGGGCGCGCGGCAGCGACTCCCCCAGCTCCTGATGGATGCCGGTGTTGGTCAGGACCATGCCGACCACGTCGTGACGGTTGTCGAGCGCCCAGCCCACCGAGACGATGCCGCCCCAGTCGTGGCCGACGGAGACCACCGGTCCCCGCAGCCCGAGCGCGTCGGTCAGCAGGGAGAGGTCGGTGATGCGGTCCTGCAGCAGCCGCGTGGTGCCGGTGCGCTCGGACCAGCCCATCTCAAGCTGGTCGACGGCGATCACGCGCCACGGGATGTCGTCGCGCACGAGGGAGCGGTAGAGGAAGGAGTAGGTGGGGTTGCCGTGCACGCACAGCAGGGTGCCCTCGGGCTCGACGCCGCGCTCGGCCAGGAGCGGCGCGGAGTCCAGCAGGTGCCAGGTGCGCTCGATGCCCGCGTGGTCGCGGACCGTCACCCGGCGCGAGGCGCGCGGGTCCACCCCGGGCAGGGCGGGGATCTCGTCGCGGGTCGTCTCGTTCACCACTGGACCTCCATGAAGGCGGTGTTCAACCCGGAGCCGACGCCGAGCAGGAGCACGCGGTCGCCGCGCTCGATGCTGCTCTGGTGCTTGGCGAGGGTCATGGGGACGGCCTCGGCGGCGACGTTGCCCCAGTCGGGGAAGGTGACGGGGATCTTCTCCATGCCCACCCCGCTGATCTTGGCGAAGTTGCGGGTGTAGACCATCGAGACCTGGTGCGGGATGACGTGGTCGACGCTGCGCAGGTCCAGGCCCGCGTCGTTGGCGGCGCGCCACGTGTCCATGATGAGCTCGATCCCGTTCTCGAGCAGCCCGGCGCTGTCGGTGCGCATGTCGTCCATGTCGCCGATGCACAGCTCGTGGTGCTGGGTGCCGGCACGGGCCTGGGTGCCCGTGAGGCGGTGCCCCTCGGGGTGCGTGTCGGCCCGGCCGAGCACGGCCGCGGCGGCGCCCGAGCCGAGCGTGAGCGAGGCGAACATGTTGGTGAAGTCGGCCTTGGTCGAGCCCTTGGCGTTGAGCTTGTCGATCGTGGTGCGCTGGACCTCCTCGACGTCCTCGGCGCCGACCACGAGGGCGTACTCGATCTGGCCCGCGTCGATCATGCCGGCCGCCATCGTCATGGCGTTGACGAAGCCGAGGCAGGCGTTGGTGATGTCGAAGTCCATGCACGAGGTGGGCATGCCGAGCGCGTCGTGCACGGAGGTGACGACCGCGGGCTCGAGGTGCTGGCGCGAGACCGACGCGTTGATCATGAGGCCCACCTGGTCACGGGTGATGCCGGCCTTGGACATGGCGCGCTCGGCGGCGAGCACGATGCCCTGGCGCCAGCCGTTCACGGGGTCCTTCCACCAGCGGCGCTCGTACACGCCGGCGACGCGCTGGAGCACGCCCTTGGGCAGGCGCAGGCGGCGTCGGGCCGGGGTGAGCCACTCGTCGATCTGATCGGAGGACACGGGGACCTGCGCCTCGGTCGCCTCGACCGCCAGCAGGGCCGTGTTCCGATGAACGAATGTGGTGTTCCCGTTCAAGCCTGTACCTTCGTCCGTGCTCTCGTCGCTCAGCCCTCCGGCAGCAGGGCCCGGACCATTGTTCCATCCCCAACCTGCTCGGCGCCTGGGCGCGTGACGGAGGTCCCTCGGGCGCACCCGCCGGGCTCAGCCCTCGTCGGCCTCGAGCTGGTGACCCAGGTGGGAGCGCGTGAACATGAGGCACTGGCGCAGGATGTCCTCGCGCGCGGTGGGGCCGCGGCGGCCCCGCGTGGAGACCTCGAGCACGATCGAGCCGCTCCAGCCGCGGTTGGACAGGCGGCGCAGCACCTCGGCGCACGGCTGGTTACCCTCCCCCGGCGGCAGGTGCTCGTCCTTGGTCGTCGAGCCGGAGCCGTCGCACATGTGCACGTGCGCGAGCCGGTCGCCGAGCCGGTCGATCATCGCGAGCGCGTCGTCGCCCGCGGTCGCGGCGTGCGAGAGGTCCACGGTGACGTTCGCGTAGCCCTCGTCGGTCGGGTCGTGGTCGGGCAGGTAGATCATCGCCTCGCGCACCCCGAGGCGCCACGGGTACATGTTCTCCACGGCGATCTGGACGCCGTACTCGGCCTCGAGCGCGGCGACACCCTGGACGAACTCCTTGGCGTACGAGCCCTGCCAGCGGAACGGCGGATGCACGACGACGGTGGGGCAGGCGAGGTCGACGGCCATCTGCAGCGTCTTCTCGACCTTGTTCCAGGGGTCCCAGCCCCACACGTGCTGCAGGAGGAACAGCGTGGGCGCGTGGAGCGAGAGGATCGGCTGGCGGTACTCGGTCGAGAACGCGGCGAGGGTCTTCACGTCGCGGCTGGTCTTGTCGACCGAGACCATGATCTCGACGCCGTCGTAGCCGATGTGGTCGGCCAGGCGGAAGCAGTCCTCGACGGGCAGCGGGAACACGGAGGAGCTCGACACGCCGACGGGGATGCGGCGGGCGGGGAGCTGCTCGCTCAGCGGGTCGCCCGCCGACAGCCGCCGGCTCAGATGGTCGCGACCGCTCCTCATCGCGTGGTTCTTGCGCGTGTACGGCTTCCTCGGCGACGCGTCTCGCGATGCCCGGTGACGCTCGTGGCTCACGGTTCCTCCTCGACGGTGCGGGCTGGGGCGCACCACGGCAAGTATGGCGCAGGACACGGGGGACCCCGGGCCCGTGTTCGCCCTCGGCGATCCGGTCCGTCCTCCTCGCGCGCCGTAGACTCCTCGGGGCGCCGTGGCATCCCGCGCGCCCGAGCCCCACCGCCTGCCGAGCACCGGAGACCTGACCCATGGCCAAGCTGCACTTCAAGTACGGGGCGATGAACTCGGGCAAGTCCGACACCCTCATCAAGACCGCGTACAACTACGCCGAACGGGGGTTGCCGACCCTCACCGTCAAGCCCGCCGTGGACTCCAAGGGCGAGGACTGGGTGGTCGCGCGCGGGGGCGCCCGGCGGCGCGTGGACGTGCTCGTCGAGCCCGACGAGGACCTGCGGACGCGCATCGGCGACGCGGCCGCCGCGCAGGGGTCGGCGCCCCTGCAGTGCGTGCTCGTCGACGAGGCGCAGTTCCTCACGGCCGACCAGATCGACCAGCTCTTCCTCGTCGCCAAGGTCGACGGCATCTCGGTGATCTGTTACGGGCTGCGCACCGACTTCCTGACCCACGTGTTCCCCGGTTCCCGGCGCCTGTTCGAGCTGGCCGACAACTTCGAGAAGCTCCCGACCATGTGCCGCTGCGGCTCGCAGGCGGAGTTCAACTGCCGCCTCGTCGACGGGCGCCACGTGTTCGAGGGCGATCAGGTCGCGATCGACGACGGGGCGGCCGTCACCTACGAGTCGCTGTGCGGGGCGTGCTTCATGCGCGAGCAGGCGGCCGCGGGGACCGCCGTGATCGGCGCCGGCCTCGCATGACGACGGGCCCGCATCGCCGAGGCGATGCGGGCCCGTCGTCGCGCGGGCGAGGTGCTCAGCTCTCGACCTTGCCCTCGCCCACCTGGGCGTCGCCGCCCGACGAGGCGGCCTCGCGGCCCTCGGTGTCGGCGGCCGGAGCGGTCGAGGCGTCGCCGTGCGAGGACGCGGCCTTCTTCGCGGTCCCGGCGGCCTGGCCAGCCTTGTCCTTCGCGGCGTCGGCGGCGTCGCCCGCCTTCTTCTTCGCGGTCTCCGCGACCTCGGGCGCCTTCTCCTTGACGGTGCTCGCGACCTCCCGGGCCGTGGTGGCGGCCGTGTCGCGCGCCTGCTCGACCTTCTCCTGGACCCGCGGGTCGTCGGCGAACTGGCGGGCGGTCTGCTCGAGCTTGTTGTAGGGGCCGCGGCCCATGCGCGAGCCGAGCACGAAGCCGACGGCCAGACCGATGACGAGGATGAGCTTCTTCATGAGGACCTCCTGGGGTGGGGTACCGGACCGACCCATCGTGGCACACCGGGTGCCGTGAGTCACACGGCGGACGCGGCCGACCTCCCGGGCCCCGCCCTCTCGGCGCGGCGCGGCCCTAGAATCGCCGGAGGGCCTCGCCACCGCGGGCCCGCCACCGCATCCAGCAGCTCCCGCGCCCACGAGGCGCCCTGCGCCCCATGCCGTTCTCCAGGAGACGCCGTTGTCGACCCGTGTTCCCGCCGCCCCCTCGCTCCCCTCGTCCGTCACCGCCGAGGCCGTCGTCGCCCAGGTCCGCGCGTGGGTGGCCGCCGCCGCGCAGCGGCCCACCCCCCGGCAGGCGACGATGCTCGCGGATCTGCTCAAGGATCCGCGCGGGCTCGACTTCACGGTCGCCTTCGTCGACCGGGTGATCCGGCCGGAGGACCCGCAGGCCGCCGCCGTCGAGCTGCGGCGTCTGGCCGCTGATCCGCCCGCCTTCCTGCCCGCCCCGCTGCGTCGCGTGCTCGGCTTCGGGGGCTCCCTCGCGCCCACCCTGCCCCACGTCGTGGTGCCCGCCGCCCAGGCGGTCATGCGCCGCATGGTCTCGCATCTGATCCTCGACGCGCGCGACGCCCATCTGGGCCGCTCGATCGCGCGGCTGCGGGCCGACGGCACCGAGCTCAACATCAACCTGCTCGGCGAGGCCGTGCTCGGCGCCCGCGAGGCGAGCAGGCGCCTCGAGGGCGTGCGCAAGCTGATCGCCCGCCCCGACGTCGACTACGCCTCGATCAAGGTCTCCTCGATCGTGGACCACCTCGCGCTGTGGGGCGCCCGCGAGACGGCCGACCATGTGGTCGAGACCCTGCTCCCCCTCTACCTCGACGCGGCGCGCTCGGACACCCCGCGCTTCATCAATATGGACATGGAGGAGTACCGCGACCTCGAGCTGACCCTCGACGTGTTCGAGCGACTCCTGGACCGTCCTGAGCTGATGGGGTTGCGCACGGGCATCGTGCTGCAGGCCTACCTGCCCGACTCCCTCGGGGCGCTGCGCCGGCTCCAGGCCTTCGCGGCCGACCGGGTGGCCCGCGGCGGCGCGCCCGTCAAGGTGCGCGTGGTCAAGGGCGCGAACCTCGCGATGGAGCAGGTCGACGCCGCGCTCCACGGCATCGACCAGGCGCCCTTCCACTCCAAGGAGGAGGCCGACGCCCAGTACAAGCGGGTGCTGCTCGCGGCGCTCGAGCCCGACTCCCTCGACGCGCTGCACATCGGCGTGGCCGGCCACAACCTCTTCGACATCGCCTTCACGCACCTGCTGCTCGGCGCGCGCGGCGTGCGCCCCGGTGACGAGCGGGTCGAGTTCGAGATGCTCGCCGGCATGGCCCCCGGCCAGCAGCAGGTCGTGCGCGAGTCCGTCGGGTCGATGCGTCTGTACGTGCCGGTGGTCTCCCCCCGCGAGTTCGACGTGGCCGTCTCCTATCTCGTGCGCCGCCTCGAGGAGAACGCCTCGTCCGAGAACTTCATGTCGGCCGTCTTCGAGCTCGCCTCGAGCGGCGAGTTCTTCGAGCGCGAGCAGGGACGCTTCCAGCGGGCCCTCGACCGGGCGCTCGGCGAGCAGCCCGCCGCCACCCACCGCACCCAGGACCGCGCCGCCGAGACCGTCGGCGACGCCCTGCCCGAGCTCGGGAGCGAGGTGCTGCCGGCCGTGCCCGGCCGCTTCGTCAACACCCCGGACACGGACCTGTCGACCCGCGCCAACCAGGAGTGGGCCGAGCAGATCACCCACCGGATCCGCACCTCGCGCCTCGGGCAGGCGGAGGCCGACGCCGCCGTGATCTCCACGACCGACGAGGTCGACGCCGCCATCCGGCGGGCGCTCGACGCGCAGCCGGCGTGGGCCGCCCGTCCCGTCGCCGAGCGCGCCGGGGTGCTGCGCCGTGCCGCGCAGCTGTATGCAGCCCGCCGCGACGAGCTGCTCGAGGTGGCCGCCTCGGAGACCGGCAAGATGCTCGAGCAGGGCGACCCCGAGGTCTCCGAGGGCATGGACTTCCTGCTGTTCTACGCCGACCAGATGGAGGCGCTCGAGGCCCAGGACGATCTGGCGGTCACGCCCCGCCCGCTCACGCTCGTGACCCCGCCCTGGAACTTCCCCATCGCGATCCCGACGGGCGGCATGGCGGCGCCGCTCGTCACGGGCAGCGCCGTGATCGTCAAGCCGGCCCCGCAGGCCCGCCGCACGGGCGCCGTGCTCGTGCGCCTGCTGCACGAGGCGGGCGTGCCCGAGGACGTGCTCATCCTGCTCGACGCGCCCGAGAACGAAGTGGGGCAGGCCCTCGTCTCCGACGAGCGGGTCGACCAGCTGATCCTCACCGGCGCCTACGACACCGCCTCGCTGTTCGCCCGCTGGCGTCCCGGTCTGCGCATCAAGGCCGAGACGAGCGGCAAGAACGCGATCATCGTGACGCCGCAGGCCGATCTCGACCTCGCGGCCAAGGACGTCGCGCTGAGCGCCTTCGGCCACGCGGGCCAGAAGTGCTCCGCGGCCTCGCTCGTGATCACGGTCGGCTCGGTGAGCCGCTCGCGGCGCTTCCGCAGCCAGCTCGCCGACGCCGTGCTCAGCCTGCCGGTCGGCTACCCGACCGATCCCACCGCGCAGATGGGGCCGATCATCGAGCCCGCCGCCGGCAAGCTCGCCGCAGGGCTGACCACGCTCGGCCCCGGCGAGCAGTGGCTCTCCCGGCCCGTGCAGCTCGACGAGACCGGCCGCCTGTGGTCGCCCGGCGTGCGCGAGGGCGTGCGCGAGGGCTCGGAGTATCACCTGACCGAGTACTTCGGCCCGATCCTCGGGATCATGCACGCCGACACGCTCGACGACGCGATCCGCATGCAGAACGGGACCGCCTACGGCCTGACGGCGGGGCTGCACTCGCTCGACCCCGACGAGGTCGCCCACTGGACCGCGCACGTCGAGGCCGGCAACCTCTACGTCAACCGCGGCATCACCGGCGCGATCGTCGAGCGTCAGGCCTTCGGCGGCTGGAAGCGCTCGGCGATCGGGCAGACCGCGAAGGCCGGCGGCCCGAACTACCTGGTCCACCTGGTCGACGCGGCCGACGCGCGCACCGACCGCGACGACGAGACCTGGCTCGCCGACGCGCGCCACAGCGATCGCGAGCACCTCGCGACCACGTTCGCGCCGCGCGACCCGCAGGACCTGCACGGCGAGATCAACGTGCTGCGCCACCTGCCGGTCCCGACCGTCGTGCGCGGCGCGGCGGGCACGGGCGAGGCGGCCCTGCGGCGCGTGCTGCACGCCGCCGCGACGGTCGGCGCCGACATCGAGGTCTCGGTCGCGGACGCGGCCCTGCGCGACGTCGTCGCCGAGGCCGCGGGGGCCGACGTGCCCGTCTCGGTCGAGACCGCCGAGCAGTTCGCCGGTCGCATCGCCTCGCTCGGCCGCGAGCGGGTGCGCCTGATCGGCGAGGCGGACGAGGCGCTGCTGCGGGCGATCTCCGAGCGCGTCGAGGTGGCCCTGTTCACGGGGCCCGTGGTCGCGAGCGGGCGCGTCGAGCTGCTGTCGTTCCTGCACGAGCAGGCGATCAGCGCGACGAACCACCGCTTCGGCAACCCGCTGCCCCATCAGCTGGACCTCGTGGGACACGGCGGCTACGCGCGCGGCCGGGACTGACACGCGCCCGATCGCACAGGTGCCTGATAGCACAGGGGCCCGATCGCACAAGGGGCCCGGAGCACGCACAGCGTGCCCCGGGCCCCTCTCACGCGGCCGGTCGCGCGGCTCAGCGGGGCGGCTCCATGCCGCCCGCGTCGACGAAGGCCACGAGCGCGTCGCGCACGAAGGCGCCGTGGCCGCGGTAGGTCGCGTCGAAGCGCGGGTCCTCGGCGTACATCGCCGCGAGCGACCGCACGTAGGGGGCGGTCGGCGTCGTGTACCGGCCCAGCCACGCGACGTGGCGCCGGCAGATGCCCGCGACCTCGTCGCTCGCCGGGTCGAGGCCGCGCTCGGCCGCCGCGGCGAAGGCCCCGACCAGCGACTGCTGCAGGGCGAGCTCGGCCTCCTTCTCCTCGGGGCTCATCGAGGTCCAGGTCGCCATCGAGCTGCGGTACGCCTCGGCGCCCCACCGCTCGGTGACCTCCTCCTCGAAGACCTCGGGATCGAATCCGTCGAACGTCGAACTGGTCATGATGTCTGCTCCTTCGCGCAGTGACTCCAGCGTGGTGGTCACCGACGCGAGCTGCCGCCGCAGGAGCGCGATGCGCTCCTGCAGCAGGTGGGCATGCTCGGCGAGCGCCTCGGCGGCCGGGGTGTCCTGGGCCAGCAGCCCCCCGATGGTCTCGAGGGACAGGCCGAGGCTCCGGTAGGCGACGATCCGCAGCAGGGCCGCCACGGCCGCGTCGTCGTAGAACCGCCGGCCGGCGTGGTCCGTCGACGAGGGCGGCAGCAGGCCGATCGCGTCGTCGTGGCGCAGGGTGCGGGTCGACACGCCGACCCGCCGGGCCAGCTCCCCGATGGGGACACCCGCACCCCGGTCACCGCGTCCGTGCCTGTCCTGGACCATGTCGTCTCCTGCCGCCGAGGTGTCGCTCGCCGGGCACCGGGGGTCCCGGCGCGTCGGCGCCTCCGACGCTAGGAGTTGACGTCGCGTCACCCGCAAGGGCGCGCGATCAGCGGTCGATGACCGTGCCCTCGGGGATCTCGGCCGGGTCCTCGGGGCCGACGACCGCGTCGCCGCGCGCGACCACGTGCGCGCCGAAGCGGTGATCGCCCTCGACGGCGAGCGAGCGGGCCTCCTTGAGGGACGGCACCCCGGCCGGGAAGCGGGCCTCGAAGTCGTCGATCAGCTTGTAGTGGTCGGCGTCGAGGCTCACCGTCGGGACCTCGTCGACCTGTCGCACGAGCGCCCACCGCTCGTCGAGCGCGTACGCGTCGGAGCGGATCAGCATCAGGTCGCTCGTGGCCTTGACGGGCAGGAACCGGTCACGGGGCACGACGATCGCGGTGGCCCCGTCGAACACCTCGATGGCGGCGCCCATCGCCGACTCGATCTGGTAGACGGGCGTGCTGGTCTTGTCGGAGGGGTCGACGGTCTTCTCGTTGCGGATGAGCGGCAGCGGCATCACGCCGTCGTTCGCCCGCAGCACCTCGTCGAGCTTCTCGAGGTCGAACCACAGGTTGTTGGTGTGGAAGAACGGGTGGCGGTGCTCGTCGGTGAAGTAGTCCATCTCCTCGGCGGGCGTCTGCGCGGTGTCGCGCAGGATCAGCCGGCCGTCGCTCCTGCGCACGGCGAGGTGGCCGCCCTTGCGGTCGGCGGCGGTGCGGCGGCACAGCTCGGCGGCGTACGGGGCGCCGCTCTCGGCGAACCACGAGGCGAGCACGGGGTGGGGCAGGGTGCCGAGGTTGTCGGAGTTGGAGACCGAGGCGTAGCGGAACCCCGCGTCGAGCAGGGCGCGCAGCACCCCGGAGGTCTGCAGCGCCGTGTAGAGGTCCCCGTGGCCCGGGGGGCACCACTCGAGCGACGGGTCGGCGTCCCACTGCACGGGCGTGAGGTCGTCGGCCCGCAGCTTGGGCTCCTTGTTCTGCAGGAAGTCCAGGGGCAGGTCGCCGACGGGCAGGTCCGGGTACTGCTCGAGCACGGCGAGGGTGTCCGCCCGGGTGCGGAAGGAGTTCATGAACAGCAGCGGGAGGCGGGCGCCGGTCGCGGCGCGGGCCGCGAGCACCTGCTCGACGAGGATCTCGAGGAAGTTCTTGCCGTCGCGCACGGGCAGCAGGGTCTTGGCCCGGTCCAGCCCCATCGAGGTGCCGAGGCCGCCGTTGAGGTTGATGACGACGAGCTTGTCGAACGCGTCCTTGGCCCGGTACGGGTCGATGCGCACGTCGTCGAGCGTCGGCGGGTCGAGGTACGGGTCGATCGTGTCCTCCGGGATGGACCCGGTGACGCCCTGCTCGAGCTGGTCGTAGTAGCGGGTGAAGACGTCGATCGCGGTCTGGGCGACGCCCTCGTCGCGCATCTTCTGCTGGGCTGCGGCAAGTCCTTCGGTGCTCATGCGCTCAGGGTATCGGGGCTCCCCTCGGGTCGTGCCGTCGCGCGCCCACCGTAGACTCATGCCCCATGAGCAGAGTCCTGACCTCCGTCGCCTGGCCGTACGCCAACGGTCCCCGCCACATCGGCCATGTCGCCGCCTTCGTCCCCGCGGACGTCTTCTCGCGGTACATGCGCATGGCGGGCAACGACGTGCTCATGGTCTCGGGCACCGACGAGCACGGCACGCCGATCCTCGTGGCGGCCGACGCCGAGGGGGTCAGCGCCCGCGAGCTCGCGGACCGCAACAACCGCGTCATCGTCGAGGACCTGGTCGCGATGGGCCTGTCCTACGACCTGTTCACCCGCACCACCTCCCGCAACCACTACGCCGTGGTGCAGGAGATGTTCCGCACCGTGCGGGACAACGGCTACATGATCGAGCAGACCACGTCGGGCGCGATCTCGCCGTCGACGGGCCGCACCCTGCCCGACCGCTACATCGAGGGCACGTGCCCCATCTGCGGCGCCCCGGGGGCGCGCGGCGACCAGTGCGACACGTGCGGCAACCAGCTCGACCCGACCGACCTGATCGACCCGGTCTCGCGCATCAACGGCGAGACGCCGCTGTTCGTGGAGACCACGCACTACTTCCTGGACCTGCCGGCGCTCGCCGACGAGCTCGGCCGGTGGCTCGACGAGCGGGAGGCGACGGGGCTGTGGCGACCCAACGTCATCCGCTTCTCGCAGAACTTCCTCAAGGAGATCAAGCCCCGCGCGATGACGCGCGACATCGACTGGGGCATCCCCGTGCCGGGCTGGGAGGACCAGCCCGCCAAGCGCCTGTACGTGTGGTTCGACGCCGTGATCGGGTACCTGTCGGCCTCGATCGAGTGGGCGCGCCGTCTGGGCGACGCCGAGCGCTGGCGCGACTGGTGGAACGATCCCGAGGCGCTCAGCTACTACTTCATGGGCAAGGACAACATCGTCTTCCACTCCCAGATCTGGCCCGCGGAGCTGATCGGCCACAACGGCAAGGGCGAGCGGGGCGGCGAGCCGGGGCGGTTCGGCGAGCTGAACCTCCCCACCGAGGTGGTCTCCTCGGAGTTCCTCACGATGGAGGGCAAGAAGTTCTCCTCGTCCAAGGGCGTCGTGATCTACGTGCGCGACGTGCTCGAGCGCTACCAGCCCGACGCGCTGCGCTACTACATCTCGGCGGCCGGCCCCGAGACCCACGACGCCGACTTCACGTGGGCGGACTTCGTCTCGCGCACGAACAACGAGCTCGTCGCCGGCTGGGGCAACCTCGTCAACCGCACCGCCGCGATGATCGCCAAGAACTTCGGCGAGATCCCTGCGGCGGGTGAGCTCGAGGATGTCGACCGCGACCTGCTCGGCCAGATCGAGGCGGGCTTCGAGTCGGTCGGCTCCCTGATCCGCGTGCACCGCCAGCGCGCCGCGATCGCCGAGGCGATGCGCCTGGTGAGCGAGGCCAACGCGTACGTCTCGCGCACCGAGCCGTTCCGCATGAAGGGCGAGGACCAGCGTGAGCGCCTGGCCACGGTGCTGCACGTGCTCGCCCAGGCCGTGACGGACCTCAACACGATCCTGGCGCCGTTCCTGCCGTTCTCCGCCAACGAGGTCGAGAAGGCGCTCGGCGGCCGCCGCCAGATCGCGCCCATGCCCGAGCTGCGCGAGGTCGAGGATCTCGACGGGGGGCCGAGCTACCCGATCATCACGGGCGAGTACTCGGACGCTCCCGCGTGGGCCCACCGCGCCGTCGAGGTCGGGGCGCCCGTCTCCAAGCCCACGGGCATCTTCACCAAGCTCGACCCGAAGATCATCGACGAGGAGCTCGACCGCCTCGGCGTCGAGCGCTGACGGCGCCCGTGGCGCCCGTCGGGCCGAGCGGCTCGACGGGCGTGCGCCGGGGGATCCAGCACCGGACCTGCTCGCGGTAGGCCGCGTAGGGCGCACCGAAGCGCTCCAAGAGGTCCTGCTCCTCGGAGGGCCGGAACGCGCCCTGCCACAGTACGGCCCCGGCCAGGGCGTAGGCGACCACGAGCGGTGAGCGCAGGAGCAGGCCGACGGCGACGCCCTGGCCGATCCCGCCGATCGCCATGGGGTTGCGCACCCACCGGTAGGGGCCGCGGATCACGAGTCGGCGCGCGGTGTCGAGCGGGAGCGGCGTGCCGTCGCCCTGCACCGCCATCGTCGCCGCCGAGGCCATGTTGAGCGTGGTCGAGGCCAGCAGCAGGCCGCTCCCGGCGGCGCGGGCCGCGGCCCCGATCCGCCCGGACGGGCGCGGCAGGCCGAGACGGTCCTCGAGACGACGCACCATGAGCGGCGCCGTGACCAGGAAGGCAGCCGAGAGCCCCGCGCACTGCAGGGCGCTCATGACGAGGTGGCGGCCCGGGGAGGCGGGGCGCGCCGGTCGGAACATCTGGAGGCGCAGCCGGCGCCCGTTCACGGCAGCTCTCGGCTCGACGGCATCGTGACCTCGGCAAGGGCGGCAGGCGCCGCCGGCGTGAGCAGTCCGCCGAACCAGGCGAGCACGATGAGCGGCGGCACCGCGAGCACCGGGACCATGCCGAGGGCGGCGGCCCATCCGGAGCCGTCGCCGAGCAGCGGGAGCGACAGGCAGTACAGCCCCGCGTAGAGACACGCGCTCGCATGCACCAGGAGGGCGGGGCCGGCCCAGCGCCGGCGGCGGAGCACGCCGATGCCGGTCAGGGCCGACAGGACGCCGACCATCAGCAGGTCGCCGACGGCGAAGGCCAGGAGCGTCGCATCCGGAGCGGTCGCCGCCCGGAACGGTGCCCGGGCGGCAGGCGCGAGCGCGAGCACGATCCACCAGGCGACCACGCCGGCGCCCTGCACCAGCAGGTAGGCGCCGGCGAGCCGACGGAGCAGGGCAGGTGACATGGGACGAGCGTAGAGGCTGGTCGCCCGGGGCGGACACGGCCTCGGTGGAACGGCATCGCCACGGTGCGGACACTCGTACCCACTAATGCGGACGTTCGTACGCAGTGATGCTAGGGTCAGCCGCATGATCGACTACTTCGCGGGGGACACGCGTACGAACCGGGAACGCATGCTCGCCGGAGACCTCTATATCGCCGACGATCCGGAGAACGGCCGTCTCGCCCGACGCGCCGTCGAACTCACCGACCTCTACGAGCGCCTGGAGACCACGGGGACGGGCAACGGCCGCGAGGTGATGGCGCAGCTGCTGGGCTCGGTCGGCGAGGACGCGTACATCAAGCCGCCGCTGTTCGTGGACTATGGCGAGAACATCTCGATCGGGGCTCGCACCTTCGCCAACTACAACCTCACCGCGCTCGACGTCGCCGCGATCACGATCGGTGCGGACTGCCAGATCGGCCCCAACGTCCAGCTCCTGACGCCCACCCATCCGCTCGCCCCTCAGCCGCGTCGGGACAAGCTCGAGGCGGCGAAACCGATCACGATCGGCGACAACGTATGGCTCGGCGGCGGCGTGATCGTGTGCCCCGGCGTCACGATCGGCGACAACACGGTGATCGGCGCTGGGTCCGTCGTCACCAAGGACATTCCCGCGGACGTCGTCGCCGTGGGCAACCCCGCCCGCGTGATCCGCACCCTCGGAGAGAGCGATGACGACCGCTGAACCCGGCACCCGTCGTGGGCGTCGCAACGACCCGGAGCGACGGGACCGCATCATCGACGCCTGCCTGGACGTGATCGCCGAGCACGGTGTCGCCGGGGCGTCCCACCGTCGCATCGCGGCCGCCGCCGGCGTTCCCCTGGGGTCGATGACCTATCACTTCGAGGGCATCGACAGCCTCCTGCACGACGCGTTCACGCGCTTCTCGACCTCCGTCAGCGAAGGCTTCGAGCGGCGCATGACCGCAGCGACGAGTCTCCAGGAAGCGCGGGAGGCGGTCGTCGCGATCATCCTCGAGGACGTGTTCGGCAGTGCGCGGGATCTCGTGCTCACCCATGAGCTGTACACCCTGGCTGCCCGCGACGCCTCCTATCGCGACCTCACGACTGCGTGGATGGCGCGCAGCCGCGCCGCGCTCGAGCGCTGGTTCGACCCCGAGACGGCGCGCGCCCTGGATGCGCTCATCGAGGGCCTCACCATCCACCTTGCCCTCGACGACACGTCGCGCGACCGCGGCGAGGTCGCGCTCGCGGTCGCCCGGATCACCGCCGCAGACGCCTGATCGCCTCTGCTCCGCGGACGCCACCCCCTCCCCCCTGCCGAAAGGACCCGTGCGCGCATGCGTGCCACTCGCCCACCTCGCGCCTCGCAGACCGATCGCCGCGCCCGCGGCGCCGTCTCGGCGCTGTTCCTCACCAACGGCGCCCTCTACGCGAACATCCTTCCCCGCTACCCCGAGATCAAGAATGCGCTCGGCCTCGACAACACCGCCTACGGCCTGGCCGTGATCGCCTTCCCGATCGGCGCGATCCTCGCCGGTCTCGGCGCGGCGTCCGTGATCCGCAGGCTCGGCTCCGGAGCCGCCGCCGTCGCCGGCACGATCCTGACGAGCCTCGGTCTGCTCACCGCCGGGTTCGCCCCGAACGTGTGGCTGTTCGCGCTGTGCCTGCTCGTCGGCGGCGGCTTCGACGCGATCACCGACGTCGCGCAGAACGCCCACGGCCTGCGCGTGCAGCGCCGCTACGGCCGCTCGATCATCAACTCGTTCCATGCCGTGTGGTCCATCGGCGCCGTGCTCGGCGGCGCGATGGCCGCGGCCGCGATCGCCCTGGACGTGCCCATCGGGGTGCATCTGACGATCTCCGCCGCCCTGTTCTCCGTCGTGTCCCTGACCGCGCTGCGGTTCTGCCTGACCGGGCGCGACGGCGAGCGGGACGAGGAGGCGGTCGCCGATGCCGAGGAGAGGGGTACGGCGCTCCGCTCCGGCATCTCGTGGCGGATCGTGCTCACGCTCGTCGCCCTCGTCGTCATCGCGATGGCCGGGACCATCGTCGAGGACGCCGGGTTCACGTGGGCGACCCTCTACCTGACCTCGCTCGACGCGCCGGGCGCGATCGCCGCGACAGGCCTGATCGCCCTCGTCGGCGCGCAGTTCATCGGCCGGCTCCTGGGGGACGGCATGGTCGACCGCTTCGGACAGCGGGCGGTCGCCCGCGCCGGCGGCGCGATCGCCGCCGTGGGCATGGGTCTCGCGCTCGCCGTGCCGACGGTCCCGGGCAGCATCCTCGGGTTCGCCGCCGCCGGCTTCGGGGTCGCCACTCTGGTCCCCGCCGCCATGAACCAGGCCGACGACCTGCCGGGGCTGCGTCACGGCACGGGGCTCACCGTCGTCTCGTGGCTCATGCGCCTGGGCTTCCTGCTGTCGCCGCCCGTGGTGGGCATGGTCGCCGACGCAGCCGGCCTCCGCGCGGGTCTGCTCGCGATCCCGCTCGCGGGCGTCGCCGTGATCTTGCTCGCCGGCGTGCTGCAGCCGCGCAGGATGCGCGACCGGCCCCGTGCACAGGACGCCGGCTGAGCAGGCACGACGCGTCCCCTCACGGGATCGGCACGGTGCCCTCGACGCCGATCCGCTTCATGACGATCGTCGAGGTGAGTC
Source organism: Brachybacterium huguangmaarense (assembly GCF_025725725.1). Lineage (NCBI taxonomy): Bacteria > Bacillati > Actinomycetota > Actinomycetes > Micrococcales > Dermabacteraceae > Brachybacterium > Brachybacterium huguangmaarense. Next base: position 2,405,088 of record NZ_CP107020.1, on the reverse strand, counting down.
GCTGCACCCCCGGCAGGGCGCTGAGCGTGCGGTCGTAGAGCTCCTGGTACGCGGCGAGGTCACGGGTGAGGACCCGCAGCATGTAGTCGGGATCGCCGAACAGCCGGTGTCCGGTGACGACGTCGGGCAGCTCAAGGATCGCCCGTTCGAACTCCTCCAGGACGTCGGGTGCGGAGCTGTTCATCATGACGAACACGATCGCCTCGAACCTCAGGCCGACCGCGTCGGGCGCGACCACGGCGCGGTAGCGCTCGATCGCACCGCTCGCCTCGAGCTCCTTCACCCGACGGTGGCACGAGGACAGGCTCAGGCCGACCGCGCGGGCGACATCGGTGGCGCTCATCCGCCCGTCCTCCTGCAGCAGGGAGAGGATTTCCCGGTTCAACGCGTCCATGCGCGTCATCCTGCCACCCAGGTGGAACGGTTCGCGCACGAAGCGAAGCACATTTCACGCGATCCTTCCTAGGCTCTTCCCGCACGACAGAGAGAGGGGCAGGGATGGAGTGGTCACTGGTCGGGCAGTTCTGGGCGATCGCCCTCGCGCTCGCCCTCACCCCGGGCGCGGACTGGGCGTACGCGATCGCGTCGGGCCTGCGCGCGAGGTCGGCCGCGCCCTCGGTGCTCGGCATGGCCTGCGGCTACGTGGTCGTGGTCGTGGCGGTCGCGGTCGGCATCGGCGCGCTCATGACCGCCTGTCCGGTCGCGCTCACGGCTCTCACCCTCGCCGGGGCGGGTTACCTGATCCTGCTGGGCTGCGGCGCCCTGCTGAGCCGGGCCGAGCAGCTGCGGGCGAGCGATCGGGCGCTCGGGGACGACGTGGCCGTGCAGTTCGCGCGCGGGGCGGGCGTCGCGATCATCAACCCCAAGGGCGTGCTGCTGCTCATCGCGCTGCTGCCGCAGTTCACCTCGGCGACGGGCTGGCCGTCGGCGGCGCAGATGCTCGTGCTCGGCGGCCTGCACGTCCTCGACATCACCGTCATCTACTTCGGCGTGGCCCTCGGCGGCCGGCGACTGCTGAGCGCGCGGCCGCGGGCGAGCGCGGCGGTGACCCGAGTGTCCGGGGTGCTCATGATCCTGCTCGGCGGGGGCATCCTCGTCGAGCAGCTCGTCGGCATGCTCTGACGGGCGCCTCCGGGCATGATGGGCTCGACCACCGGCTCGCTCGCCGGTTCCGAGGACCCTCGAGAAGGAGACGCGCATGGAGACCGACGAGTTCGTGGCCCGGATGGACGCCGGGGAGCCCGCCCTGCCCGGCACCGACCTAGCCCAGGCGATGGACGACCTCGCGAACGAGGCGATCGCCCTGTTCATGGAGCTCAACACCCGGTACACGACGCCCGAGGAGCGCGTGGACCTCATGTCCCGGATCACGGGCCGCCCGGTCCCGTCGTCGTTCCGGATCTTCCCGTCCTTCACGACCGACTGCGGCAAGAACATCCGCCTCGGCGAGCGGGTCTTCCTCAACAGCGGCTGCCGGTTCCAGGACCAGGGCGGCATCACCCTCGGCGACGACGCCCTCATCGGGCACAACGTCGTGATCGCCACCCTCAACCACGATCTCGACCCTCAGACGCGTGCCACCACGGTGCCTCGCCCGGTCGTCATCGGCGAGCGGGTCTGGGTGGGCGCGAACGCGACGATCCTGCCCGGCGTCACGATCGGCGACGGAGCCGCCGTGGCGGCGGGGGCGGTGATCACGAAGGACGTGCCGCCGCGCACGGTCGTCGGCGGCGTCCCGGCGCGCGTCATCCGGACGATCGAGGTGCAGGAGGCGCGCACGAGCACGTCGGCCGATCCGGGCTAGAGGAGGGGGCGCCCGCCGCGCGCGTCGAGGTAGCCGGTGCGGTCGGCCTCGGTGATGGCCCGGATCGGCCGCGCGGGGACGCCCGCGGCGATGGTCCGTGCGGGCACGTCCTTCGTCACGACGCTCCCGGAGCCGATCACCGCGCCCTCGCCGATCGTGACGCCCGGATTGATCGTGACCCCGCCGCCGATCCAGACCGTGTCGCCGATGACGACGGGCCCCGCGACGCATGCTCCTGCCGCCCGCTCCGCCGGATCGAGGGCATGGTTGGTGGTATAGATCCTGACCCGGGGACCGAGCAGGACGTCGTCCCCGATCGTGATGCCGCCGCCGTCGAGCATGACGCAGTCGAAGTTGGCGTAGAAGTTCTCGCCGACCGTGATGGTGTCGCCGAACTCGCAGCGGAAGGTGGGCTCGAAGAACGCGCCGTGCCCGGCATGCCCGAGCAGGCCGCGCAGGATCTCCTCGCGGACCTCCGCGCTCTGCCCGAAGCTCGCGTTGTACCGGTTCGTGGCCAGCACGGCGCGTTCGCGGGCGTCGACGAGCTCCGCGGTGAGATCGTCGTAGACCGCGCCGGACAGGATCCTGGCGCGCTGCTCGTCGCGGGTCATCGTCGGTCCCTTCGAAGAGGCGAGGGGGATCCTCGTCGTCGGCGGAGATGGATGCGCGGCAGATCACGCATCGATTGGTACGATCGTACATGTGGGAGCCAGGGGCAAGAGGACGAGCGGACAGGTCGACCCCGGCCGGCGCGACAGGATCATCGAGGCGGCGCTCGACGTGATCGCCGCCCAGGGTGTCGCCGGCACCTCGCATCGCAAGGTCGCCGCGGCGGCGCAGGTCCCGCTCGGATCCATGACGTACTACTTCACCGGCATGGAGCAGCTCCTCCACGACGCGTTCAGCCGCTTTGCCGAGCGCGGCGCCGACGCCTTCGACGACCGGCTCTCGCAGGCCGAGGACGCGGCCCAGGTGCTCGACCTCGTCACGCGCGCGATCATCGGGCAGACGGGTCACGACGACCTCGTCCTGACCCACGAGCTCTCCACGCTCGCAGCTCGGGACGCGACCTTCCGGGACATCACCGAGCGCTGGATGGCCCGCACCCGGGCATCGTTCGAGCGTCGTCTCGACCCGCTCACCGCCCGCCTGCTCGACGCCCTCATGGAGGGGCTCAGCATCCATCAGGCCCTTGATCGGGAACCTGCGGCCGTCGCCGACGTCCGTGAGGGAATCCGTCGCATCGTCCAGCCCTGACCACACTCGGAAGGCACCACCATGACCTCTTCCTCCGCACCCGGCTCCCCGGGCCCCGTCACCACGCAGCGTCTCGTCGAGGACCTGCACGCCCTGGGCGTGCCACAGGGCGCGACCGTCATGGTGCACACGTCGCTGCGATCCCTGGGATGGGTGGTCGGCGGGGCGCAGGCGGTGCTCGAGGCCCTGCGCGAGACCGTCGGCGCCGAGGGCACGCTCGTGATGCCCGCCCAGTCGTGGCAGCTGTGCGACCCCGCGATGCTGCAGCAGGCCCCGGCCGCCTGGTGGCCGACGATCCGCGAGAACCTCCCGCTGTACGACCCGGCCACCACCCCCAGCCAGACCATGGGCGCGGTCGCCGAGCTGTTCCGCACCACCCCCGGCGCCCTCCGCAGTCCGCACCCCCATCGCTCGATCGCGGCGGCGGGGCCGCATGCGCGGCGGATCACCGCCCGCCATCGGCTCGACTCCCCCGCCGGCGAGGAGTCCCCGCTGAGCGCGCTCGTCGACCTCGACGCACAGATCCTCCTGCTCGGCGTCACGGCGGCCAAGGCCACCGTGCTCCATCTCGCCGAGCACCGCGCGAGCTGCCCGGGGCAGCGGACCGTGCCCAACGGGGCGGCGCTGCTCGTCGACGGACGGCGCGAGTGGGTCACATGGGAGGAGCTCGACGTGCACGACGAGGACTTCGAGGAGGTCGCCGCGGCCTTCGCGGCCGACACGGGGCTCGTGCGGACGGGCCACGTGGGCGAGGCCGCCGCCCGGCTGCTGCCCGCCCGGGCGCTCGTGGCGTTCGCCGCCGCGTGGTTCGGCCGTCACCGCTGAGGCGTCGGGCGATGTCGAACCCGAGGGTCACCGCTCCGGCTAGTAACACTTCTTGAAGAACTGTTACTAGAGTGGTCTCCGTGATCACCGATCCCGCCGGTCCCCGCCTGCCCGTGCCCCCTCTCGGCCACCGCGAGGGGACGTGGCACGTGCCCGACGACGGCCTCGCCTCGCGCCAGGCCCGGCGCCGCGGCACCGGCACGTATCGGGCCGCCGTCCCCGCTCGGATCGCCGGCCTCGACCTGTCGATCCCGGGCGAGATCGCCGCCGACGCCGCCGACGCCGAGTCGGCGCTGGGCCGGCTGGACGCCCACGGCGCGTCGACCCTGGGCCCGGACCATCTGGGCCTGGGGCCCATGAGCTCGATCCTGCTGCGCACCGAGTCCGCGTCCTCGTCCCAGATCGAGGACCTCACGGTGGGGGCGCGTCAGCTCGCGCTCGCCGAGCTCGAGGAGTCCTCGAGCGCCAACGCCCGCCTCGTGATCGGCAACGTGCGGGCGATGGAGGCCGCCCTCGACCTCGCCGACCGGCTCGACCTCGAGGCGGTGCTCGCGATGCAGGCGGCACTGCTCTCGGCGGATCCCACGCACCGCCGCGAGGCCGGGCGTCTGCGCACCCGTCTGGTCTGGATCGGGCGCCACGGCTCGAGCCCGCTCGGGGCGGTGCACGTGGCGCCGGAGGCCGAGGACGTGCCCGGGGCGATGGAGGACCTGCTGGCCTTCATCGCCCGCGAGGACCTGCCGGTCCTGCTGCAGGCGGCGATCGCGCACGCCCAGTTCGAGACCATCCATCCCTTCACGGACGGCAACGGCCGCACCGGGCGCGCCCTCGTCCACGCGATGGTGCACGGCAAGGGGCTTGTGTCCCGTACGACGGCGCCGATCTCGGCCGGTCTGCTGACCGACGTCGAGGGGTACACGCACGCCCTCACGGCGTATCGGGCCGGCGACGCCGCCCCGATCATCGGGCAGTTCGCCCGGGCCGCCCGCTACGGCGCGGTGACCGGGAGGGCGCTCGTCGACGATCTCGCCCGCGAGCTCGCGGCCTCCCGGGAGCGCCTCGCCGGGCTGCGCCCGCAGGCGAGCGGGTGGGCGCTGCTCCCCCTCCTGGTGGGCCAGCCGATCGTCAACGCCTCCTACGTGCGCGCGATGCTGTCGACGAACGCGGTGACGGCACAGCGCGCCCTCGCGCAGCTGAGCGAGGCCGGCGTTCTCACCGAGCGCACGGGGAGGTCCCGCGACCGTGTCTGGCAGCACGACGGGATCCTGCGCGTGCTCGACGCCTACGCGGAGCAGGTGCGCCGCGCCTGACGGAGGCCGAGCGGGCTCACTCCCCCGCGTCGGCGCTCTCGGCGCCGAGCCCCGCGAGCTCGTACACCCGCAGCACCACGGCGTGCTCGCCGCCCGCGACCCGTCCTCCGTCGCGCAGGATCGCGGGGATGAACTCCTCGGGGGCCGGATGGTCGCCGATGTGCTCGAGGTAGGCCCGGTGCGAGGCGAGGGAGGCGACCGCCGCCTCGACGGCCTCGGTGTCCACGATCACGGCGTGGGTCGGGCGGTCGGAGCCCGCCACGAGCAGGGCACGCGCCTGCCATGCCTCCTCGACGAGGTCGCGGAACACCCACGGGTTCGCGGCGTCGCGCGCCGCGTCGACCGTCGCGAGCCCGGCTGCGCGGTGGTCGGCCTGGTTGAGCCCGCCGTAGGCCTCGACGTCGAAGTTCGTGGTGAGCACGAGGTCCGGGCGCACCTGGCGGACCACCCGGGCGATGGCGCGGCGCAGGTCGAGCCCGTGCTCGAGCATGCCGTCGGGCTCACCGAGGATCCGCAGGTCGCTCACCCCGACTGCGGCGCATGCCGCCCTCTGCTCTCTCTCGCGCAACGGGGCGACCACCTCGGGCGGATCGGCCATGCCGGCCTCGCCGGCGGTCAGCAGCAGATAGGTCACCTCGAGGCCGCGGCGGGTCCACGTCGAGACCGCCGCGGACGCCCCGTACTCGAGGTCGTCGGGGTGGGCGACCACGCACAGCACACGCCGGACGCCCTCCTCGGGCAGGGGCGGGAGCGCGTCGGGCCGCTCCTCTCCTCCCGTGGGCGTCGCATCCTGGGCCTCGGTCATGGTCCCTCCCTCGCGCAGTGGTCCGGCCACGGTAGCGCGGCCGGTGCCGGGAGGGGTCTCCTCAGACGGCGACGATCCCCTGGGCGCGCACCCGCCGCGCCGCCCGCAGCCCGCGGGCGAGGTCCTCGCGCAGGTCCACGAGGTCCTCGAGCCCGATGGTGAGGCGCACGGTGCCGTCGCCGACACCGCAGGCCGCGCGCTGGGCGGGCGTCAGGTGGCAGTGGGTCGTGGTCGCCGGGTGACATACGAGCGAGCGCACGTCCCCGAGGTTCACGGCGAGCGTGAACAGCTCGAGCGCGTCGCAGAACGCCTCGACGGCGCCCTCCCCGCCCTCGAGGTCGATCGAGAACACGCCGGAGGTCCCGCGGGGGAAGTCGCGCGCGGCGATCTCGGCGTCGCGCCGATCAGGGCTCGAGGGATGGTTCACGCGGGCCACGTCGTCCTGCTCGCGCAGCCAGTCGGCGAGCTCGGCGGCGGCGGCGCTGATGCGCTCCATGCGCAGGTCGAGGGTCTCGATGCCCAGCAGCACGGTGTGGGCGCTCTGTCCCGGCAGGGTCGCGCCGAAGTCGGTCATGTACTTGGCGCGCGCGTATCCGAGCAGGCCCGAGCAGCCCTGGTCGTACTCGTCGGCGAAGGTGACCCCGAAGCGCGGGTTGGGTGCCGTCAGGCGCGGCCACCGCTCGGGCCGGCGGCGCGGGTCGAAGCGCCCCGTGTCGACGATGAGGCCCGCGATCGTGGTGCCGTGGCCGGCCAGGTACTTCGTCGCCGAGTGCACGATCAGGTCCGCGCCGTGGTCGCCGGGGCGGTACAGCGCGGGGCTCGCGAGCGTGGAGTCGACGACCACGGCGATGTCGTGCTCGTGGGCCAGCGCGCACACGGCGTCGAGGTCGACCAGCTCGGCCCCGGGGTTGGCGATGCTCTCGAGCAGGAACACGCGGGTCTCGGGCCGGATGGCCTGCGCCCAGGCGTCGAGGTCCCACGGGTCGACGGTGGTCGTGGCCACGGAGAGGTCGGCGAGCGTGTCGTCGAGGAACTCGGTGGTCCCGCCGTAGAGGCGCTCGGAGGCGACGAGGTGGGTGCCGGGCGCGAGCAGGGAGCACAGGGCGATCGTGGTCGCGGCCTGGCCGCTCGCGACGGCGATGGCGCCCGCTCCGCCCTCGAGGGCGGTGACCCGCTCCTCGAGGATGCGCGTGGTGGGGTTGCCCGACCGGGCGTAGGCGAAGCCGTCGCACTCGCGGGCGAACAGGGCCTTCAGCCGTGCGTGCGAGGGGTGGGCGTAGGCGCTCGAGGAGTAGACGGGCGGGACCACGGCACCGTGGGCGTCCTGCGCCCTCCATCCGGCATGGACGTGCTGGGTTCCCACCTGCTGTCTCCTCCGCTCGCGGACCTGTGCCCTGCCAGCGTGCGACCGCACGGCGGCCCGCGCGAAGGAGTGTGACGCCGTGTGGCGGCGTCACCTGCTCAGACGCCCGGCAGGAGCGGGGTGCCGTCCTCGCTCCAGACGCCGGAGCTGCCCCGGTGGTGGGAGCCGAGCAGGTGGGTGTCGACGATGCCGATCGCCTCCATGAGCGCGAACATCGTGGTGGGCCCGACGAAGCGGAACCCGCGGCGCTTGAGCTCCCGGGCCAGGGCGGCGGACTCCGCGCTCGTGGTGGGCACGTCGGCGAAGGAGACGGGCCGCGGGGTGCGCTCGGGCCGGTAGGCCCAGACAAGGTCGGCCACGGTCGCGCCGGGTCCGAGCGCGCCGTGGGGGCCGAGACCCTCGGCCTCGCGCAGGGCGACGGCGGCGCGCGCGTTGCCGAGCGTCGCCTCGATCTTGCCGCGGTGGCGGATGATGCCGGGGTCGGCGAGCAGCCGCTCGACGTCGCGCTCGGTGAACCGGGCGACCGCGTCGACCTCGAAGTCGGCGAAGGCCCGGCGGAAGCCCTCGCGCCGACGCAGGATCGTGGCCCACGACAGGCCCGACTGGAAGCCCTCGAGGCTCAGCCGCTCGAACACGCCCCGCTCGTCGCGGACCGGCATGCCCCACTCGGTGTCGTAGTACTCGCGCAGATCGTCGTGACGGCTCGCCCAGAGCGGCCGGACCAGGCCGTCGGGCCCTGTGACGAGCTCGGGCGCGGGGGCGTCCCCGGCGGTCCCCACCGGGTCGCCCTCTGCCGGGTTCCTGGGCTCAGTCGTCGATCTGTCCGATCGGCTCGCGCTTCTCGGCCTGGAACTGGTCCTCGATGCGGCCGAGCGCCCAGTAGGCGGAGATCGACACGCGGTCCCGCGGGATCCTCTTGACCTTCACAAGCTCGCGGCGCAGCTGCTTGACAATGCCGCGCTCGCCGTGGGCGAAGACCTGCACCCCCTCGGGGTCGGGCACGTCGAGGGCCGTGACGGCCTCGACCAGCTGCTCGCGCTCCCCGATCAGGTAGCGGACCTCGAGGCCGTCAGGCGCCGCGAGGTTGAGGGAGTCCTCGGCGTGGTCCAGGTGGATGAGCGCGAGGCCGCGGGCGTCCTCCGCCATGGCCTCGAGGGCCGAAGCGATCGCGGGCAACGCGGAGTGGTCGCCGATGAGCAGGTGGGAGGTCGCGGCCGGATCCGGTGCGTAGCCGCCGCCGGCGCCGCGCATCGCGACGAGGTCGCCCGGGAGCGCGCTGTCGGCCCACCGGGCGGCGATGCCGTCGAGCTCCCCGTCGCCGTGCAGCACGAAGTCGAGGGCGATCTTCCCGGTCTGCCGGTCCCAGCTGCGCACCGTGTAGGTGCGCAGCGCCGGCAGCAGCTCCGGGGAGCTCTCGCGCAGCGCGTCGAGGTCGTAGGGCGGGGTGAGGCCGCTCGACGGGTCGGCCAGGAGCAGCTTGACGTACTTGTCGGTCGAGTCGTTGTACGCGAGCTGGTCGATCTGCTCGCCGCCCAGCAGGATCCGCATGAGGTTGGGGGTGACGCGCGTCTTGCCGAGCACCTCGAGGACCACCTGGGGGCGCTTGCCCTTGCCCTTGCCCGCGTCGCGCCGGGGGGTGGCGTCAGGGTGCGGATCGTGTCCGGGAGTGCTGCGTCCTGCATCGGAGCTCATGGCACGAGGGTACGGGACGAGGTGGGGGAAACGTCGAGTGGGTGTCCACGAGGGCGTCTAGGGTCGAGGGGTCCCGTCCCGCCCCGAGAAAGCCGTCCGTTGTCCTCCCTGACCGTGCCCGCCGCCGCGCCGAACGTCCGCGCGGCGCACTCCCCCTCCGCCCAGACCTCGACGCGCGCGCAGGACGCGCTCCCCCTGCGCCTCGCGCACTTCCTCGACGCGCACACGATCGCGCTCCCGCCGGAGCATCGCAACGGGGCGGTGGCGTGGGAGCTGCACGGCGCGCCCGCGGGCGGCATGCGCCTGCATCGCGGCGCCGTGAACGGCGGTCGTCTGCTCGCTGCGCTCGTGCCCGACGCCGCGGGGCTGCGGGAGGAGCAGCTGCGGGTGCGCCGCCACCTCGTCGACTACGACGCGCTGCACGTGCGTCGCGACGGCGTGCCGCTGGCCCGGGCCACGCTCGAGACGGCCCTGACCGGGCAGCTGCTCGTCATCGGCCGCGACGGCACCGGCCGCATCGTGTCCGTGCTCGGCCTGCAGACCGCGGGGGTGCTCGACGACCTCTATGCCGAGCGCGTCCTGGCGCACGACGACCTCGGACCCCGGTTCACCCGCGGCGTGCCCACCCTGACGGTGTGGGCGCCGACGGCCACGGCGGTCCGGCTGGTCCTGTTCGAGGACGGCGACGGCGAGGGCGCGGCCGAGCTGATCGCGATGACGCGGCGCGACGACGGGTGCTGGCAGGTGACGGGCACGGCCGCGTGGCGGGATCGCGCGTACCTGTTCGAGGTCGACGTGCTCGACGTCGACCGCATCCGTCCGTGCACGCACCGCGTCACCGACCCGTACTCGGTGGGGCTGACGGTGGACTCCGAGCACAGCGTGCTCGTGGACCTGTGCGATCCGGCCTGGAGCGACGCGCAGTGGGCGTCGGCGCCCGCGCCGCGCTGCAAGCGACAGGCCCAGCAGACCATCTACGAGCTGCACATCCGGGACTTCTCGATCGCGGACCGGACCGTGCCGGCCGCCGACCGCGGCACCTACGGCGCGTTCACGCGGACGGACTCGGCGGGCATGCGCCATCTGCGCTCGCTCGCGGACGCGGGGCTGACCACCGTCCACCTCCTGCCCTGCTTCGACGTCGCGAGCATCCCGGAGCGCCGCTCGGCCCAGCAGGAGGCACACATCCCCCCGGGGGCGCGACCCGACTCGAGCACCCAGCAGGCGGCGGTCGCCGCGGTCGCCGCCCACGACGGCTACAACTGGGGCTACGACCCCTTCCACTTCCTCGCGCCCGAGGGCAGCTATGCGCGCGAGGGCCGCCAGAGCGGTGGCGCCCGCACCGCGGAGTTCCGCTGCATGGTCGGCGCCCTCCACGCCGCCGGCCTGCAGGTAGTGCTCGACCAGGTCTTCAACCACACCGACGGGGCCGGTCACGCGCGCACCTCGGTGCTCGACAAGGTGGTGCCGGGCTACTACCACCGGCTGTGCCGCGAGGGCCGCATCGAGACCTCGACCTGCTGCCAGAACGTCGCGACCGAGCACGCGCTGGCGGGCAAGCTCATGGTCGACGCGGTCGTGCTGTGGGCGCGGCACTATCGCGTCGACGGCTTCCGCTTCGACCTGATGGGCCACCACAGCCGCGAGAACATGCTCGCCGTGCGCGCCGCCCTCGACGCGCTCACGCTCGAGCGCGACGGCGTGGACGGCCGCGGCGTCTACCTGTACGGCGAGGGCTGGAACTTCGGCGAGGTGGCCGACAACGCCCGCTTCACCCAGGCCGTCCAGAGCCAGCTCGACGGCACGGGCATCGGCGCCTTCAACGACCGGCTGCGGGACGCCGTGCTCGGCGGGGGCCCGATGGACGCCGACAAGCGCGCCGAGCAGGGTTTCGCGACCGGCTGCCTGCTCGAGCCCAACGGCCACCAGCACGGCTCCGAGGCGGAGCAGCGCGCGCTGCTGGCCCACCAGAGCGACCTCGTGCGGCTGTCGCTCGCGGGCAACCTGCGCGACCTCCGCCTGCGCGGCGCGGACGGGCGCACGATCACGGGCGGCGAGCTGCGCTACGCCGGCCAGGCGGCGGGCTTCGCGACGAGCCCCGAGGAGTCCGTCAACTACGTCGACGCGCACGACAACGAGACCCTCTACGACACGCTCGTCTGGAAGCTGCCCGCGGACATCTCCGCCGACGACCGGGTGCGGATGAACGTGCTCGCGCTCGCGACCACGGCGCTGGGCCAGTCGCCGTCGTTCTGGCACGCCGGCACCGAGCTGCTGAGATCGAAGTCGATGGACCGCGACTCCTTCGACTCCGGCGACCACTTCAACGCCTTCGACCCCACCGGAGCCCGTCACGGCTTCGGTCGAGGGCTGCCGCCCGCCCCGAGCAACCAGCAGTCGTGGCACCTGATGCGGCCGCTCCTCGCCGACCCGTCGCTGCGCATGGGGCCTGAGCGGATCGTCGGCGCCGCCGAGATGTGCCGCGACCTGCTGCGCATGCGCGCCTCCACCCCGCTGTTCACGCTTGGTGCCGCCGCGCTCGTCCACGCCAAGGTCTCCTTCCCGTTCAGCGGTCCCGACGCCGTGCCCGGCGTGATCGCGATGCTCATCGACGACACCCGAGGACCCAGGATCGACCCGCTCCTCGACGCCGTGCTCACGGTGTTCAACGCCGGTCCCCGCGACGTGACGCTCCCGCTGGTAAGCGACATGGCCGACGGGCTCGAGCTGTCGGAGGTCCAGCGCCGCGGCGCCGACCCGGTCGTGAAGCGGGCGGTGTGCAGCGAGGGCGAGATCCGCGTGCCGGCACGCACGGTCGCCGTCTTCTGCCGGCCCGCGCGGCACTAGCTGGCGGCACTAGTCTCGAGGGCATGCGCAGCACGCGGACGGCCGTCGACGCCGTGGTGGTCGGCGCGGGTCCCAACGGGCTCGCCGCCGCACTGACCCTCGCCCGGGCGGGCCTCGAGGTGCACGTGGTCGAGGCCGAGCCGACCCCCGGCGGCGGCGCGCGCACCCTCGACCTGGGCCTGGCCCCGGGGATCGTGCACGACCTGTGCTCGGCCGTGCACCCCCTGGCGCTCGCGAGCCCGTTCCTGCGCACCGTCGACCTCGCGTCCCACGGCGTCGAGCTCGTCGCCCCGGAGGTCTCGTACGCGCAGCCTCTCGACGGCGCCCGCGCGGGCATCGCCTGGCGGGACCTGGACCGCACCGCCGACGGCCTCGGCGCCGACGCGAGCGCGTGGCGGCGCTACTTCGGGCCGCTCGTGCGCCACGCCGACGTGGTCACGGCGCTCTCGCTCGGCGACAAGCGCTCGCTCCCGGCCGAGGCGCTCACCCCGGGGGGCGCCCTCGCGGCGGCGGCCTTCGGGACCCGGCTGCTCGCCCAGGGCACGCGCGCGTGGGACCGCCCGCTGCGCACCGAGGCCGCCCGGGCCCTGCTCACGGGCGTCGCGGCCCATGCCATCAGCCCCCTGCCGTCGCTCGCCGCGGCGGGCACCGCGACGTTCCTGGGCACCCTCGCGCACGCCGTCGGCTGGCCCATCCCGATCGGCGGCAGCCAGGCCCTCAGCAACGCCCTGCTGGACGAGCTGCGCGCGCACGGGGCGACCTTCACGACGGACGAGCCGGTGACGAGCCTCGCGCAGCTCCCGAGCTCGCGCGCCGTGCTGCTCGACACGAGCGCGGACACCGCCCTGCGGCTGCTCGCGGGACGCCTGACCCCCGCCGTCGCGGGCGGCCTGCGCCGGCTGGGCCACGCGGGCGCGGCCGCCAAGGTCGACCTCGTGCTGTCGGGGCCGATCCCGTGGGCCGCCCCGGACGTCGCGCGGGCCGGCACGGTGCACCTGGGCGGCAGCCGCGAGGAGATGGCCGCGGCCGAGAACGCCGTGCTCGCCGGGCGCCTGCCCGATCGGCCGCTCGTCCTCGTGAGCGACCCGGCCGTCGCCGACCCCTCCCGCGTCGTCGGCGGCCTCCGCCCGGTGTGGGCGTACGCGCACGTGCCGCTCGGCTGCCCCGTGGACCCGACCGAGCGGGTGCTCGGCCAGCTCGAGCGCTTCGCCCCAGGCGTGCGGGACCTCGTCGTCGCCTCGCGCGCGATCCCGGCCTCGGCCATGCACGAGCACGACCCGGCGCTCGTGGGCGGCGACATCGCGCTCGGATCGGTCACGCTCGCCTCGATGGTGGCCCGCCCGCGCGCGGCCTGGAACCCGTGGCGCCTCACCGACGACGGCGCCTACCTGTGCTCCTCGGCCACCGTGCCGGGCCCCGGCGTGCACGGGATGAGCGGCTACTACGCGGCGCGCACCGTGCTGCGCGACCGATTCTGACGCGGCACCTCGCCGCTGCACTCATCGTGCACTATCCTGCACCCATGGATTCCTCCACCGACTCCCTGGCCCGCGCGATCGGCGCGCGCGTCAAGCACGAGCGACGGGCGCGCACATGGACTCTCGACCAGCTGGCCGCGGCCGCGGGGGTGAGCCGGCGCATGGTCGTGAGCGTCGAGCAGGGCGCCGTGAACCCGAGCGTCGGCACCCTGCTGCGACTCTCCGAGGCCCTCGGCGTGGGCCTGCCCTCCCTGGTCGAGCCGCCCGCGCCTCGCGTGACCCACGTGATCCGCCACGGCGAGGGCGCCGTCCTGTGGAGCGGGGAGCACGGGGGCCGCGGCATCCTCGTGGCCGGCACCGAAGGGCCCGATGTCGTCGAGCTGTGGGAATGGACGGTGCTGCCGGGCGAGCGGCACGAGAGCGAGCCCCACTCCCCCGGCACCCGCGAACTGCTACAGGTCCAGGACGGGACCGTCACGATCGACGTCGAGGGCGAGGCGATCGACCTCTCCGCGGGCGACGCGCTCACCTTCCGCGGCGACGTCGCCCACGCCTACGCCAATCCCCACGCCCGCCCCGTATGTCTGGTCCTCGCGGTCTTCGAGCCCAGAGTCGGAGCCGCCCCTCGAACGGAGACCCCCTGATGCCCCAGGCCTGCGACGCCGACGCCTTCCTCGCCGCGTGCACCGTGGATCCCGCCGTCTTCGCCCTGCGTCCCGACTACCGGGCCGCGCTGCTCGTCGTCGACGGGCTGGCCCCCGCGGCGAGCGCGCGCCACGGCGGCGGCGCGACCGATCCCCTCATGGCGGCGGCCGAGAACCACGCCCGCGAGCTGCTCGCGAGCTCTCCGGCCGATCAGCTCCCGCACATCGCCGCATGGCGCGAGGCGTACCGGGCCTTCGGCGCCAAGCCGCAGCGCACCCGCAACAGCCTCGAGGCCCTCACCCGTCGCGCCGGCGGCGGCCTTCCTCGCGTGAACGCCCTCACCGACGCCTACAACGCGATCTCCGTGCTCCACCAGATCCCGCTCGGCGGAGAGGACCTGAGCGCCTACCGCGGCGCCGCCCGCCTGCACCGGGCGACCGGCGAGGAGCCCTTCGACACCGTCGCGAGCGGCGAGACGACGATCGAGCACCCCGAGCCGGGCGAGGTGGTGTGGGCGGACGAGACCGGGGTGACGTGCCGAAGGTGGAACTGGCGCCAGTGCCGCCGCACCGGGCTCACCCGTGCCACGCGCACCGCGTTCTTCGTCCTCGACGCCCTCGCCCCGCTCCCCGACACGGCGCTCGAGGCGGCGGCCGGCGCCCTGATCGACGCGCTGCGCCCCCTGGGAGCGGATCTGACGATCGCGCGGCGAACGATCGGCGCACCGTGATCGGTGGCGACGTGCTCGCGCGCATGCCCGCGTGGCCCATGGCGATCGGGGCGATGCTCGGGGTCCAGCTCTCCAACGCGCTCTCGGTCGGCCTTATCGACGCCGTGGGCACGGCGGGCACGGCGTGGCTGCGCATGTGCTTCGGCACGCTCCTCCTTTGGCTCGTGGCGCGGCCGCGCCTGTCGTCGGTCCGTCTGAAGGACCTGCCGGCGCTGCTCATCCTCGGACTCGCCACGGGCTTCATGTCGGTGTTCTTCCTGGTCGCGATCGGCCGCATCCCGCTCGGCACCGCGGTGGCCATCGAGTTCCTCGGTCCGCTGACCGTGGCCGGGATCGCCGGCAGACGGCTCGGCGCCCTCGCCTGGCCCGCGCTCGCGCTCGTCGGAGTGGTGCTGATGACCGAGCCGTGGCACGGGGAGATCGACCTCGTCGGCGTCGTCTTCGCTCTCGCCTCCGGGGCCTGCTGGGGGCTCTACAACGTGTTCACCCAGCGCATCGGGGACCGTTTCTCGGGGATCAGCGGGCTGTCGCTCACGATTCCGATCGCCGCGGTGTTCACGGGGATCATCGGTCTCCCCCAGGTGGTCGGCGGCCACCTCAGCGCCGGGGTGCTGTTCGCGGCGGCGGGGATCGCGCTGCTCACGCCGGTGATCTCCTTCGGGCTCGAGATGCTCGCGCTGCGGCGCATGAACCACACGGCCTTCGGCACCCTGCTGGCGATCGAGCCGGGCTTCGGCGTGCTCGTCGGCCTTGTGGTCCTGGGGCAGGCGCCGCACTTCGTGCAGCTCGGCGGCATCGCCCTCGTCGTGCTCGCGGGGGCCGCAGCCCAGCGCGGCAGCCGTCGGGGCCCGGCACCGTCGCTCGATCCCGCCGTCCCGGTCTCCGCGGACGGCGGGTGAGCGGGCACCAGCTTCCCCCCAGGCATCGCAGTCAGAGCCAGGCGCCGTTCCCGCCGCACCGGGGATGTCGTGGTCCGGTGCTCGCGGAGCTCGGCGATGTGACGGACGGACGAGGCGGGGCGAAGGTCGCGCCGCTCGGGATCGCCTAACGGCGGGAGGTGGCGCGCGCCTGCTCCTCGTTCCCGGTCGCACGCGGCCGCACGAGGCGCTCGTGGCCCGTCTCCTCGAGCTCGGCGATGTCGTCGTTGGCCTTGAGGAAGTCCGAGAACGAGCGGAAGCCGAGGGTCTTCTCGCTGAACGAGGGGTCCATGCGGCGCATGTACGTCTTGACCGCCGAGCTGTGCAGCCACTCGGCGTCGCCCGGGTCGCTCAGGCGCAGCGCCCGCTCGAGCAGACGGGTCGCCTGCTCCTGCGGGTCGTCGGCCGCCTCCTCGATGCCGGCGCCCGGCGTCTCCATCGACTCGACGACGGGCTCGGGGGTCCGCTCCTTGGCGGCGGAGCCGTGCCCGCGACGCCCCCGGGACTTGGCCGCCGGCTCGGGCGCGGTGACGCCCGGCAGGGTCTCGTAGGAGCCGAACTCGTCGCACGCGGCGGCAAGGGAGCGCGCCGTGGAGCCGGCGACGCCCATGCCGATGACGTACCGGCCGAGGCGTCGGCAGCGCTGGGCGAGCGGCACGTAGTCCGAGTCGCCCGCGACGATCACGACGTGCGTGAGGTCGGGGATGCGGAACATGTCCTCGACTGTGTCGACCGCGAGGCGGATGTCGGCGCCGTTCTTCGCGTAGGCGGCGGCCGGGAACAGCTGGACGAGGTCGACGGCGCGCGCGACCAGCTGCGAGCGGTACTCGGCGTTGACCGGGGAGGACCAGTCGGCGTAGGCGCGGGTGAGCATGAGGGAGCCGAAGGAGGCGGCGTAGTCGATGATCGCGCCGACGTCGACGGTGGCCCGTTCGAGCCGCTCGGCGATCTCGGGCTCGCTGACGTCGTCCATGATGCGCTGGCGGTCGCGGCTGTAGGCGTTGCGGCCGTGGACGCGGTCGTACCAGGACATGACGATGTTGTCGAAGTCGAGATAGACGGCGACGCGGGGGTCGTGCAGATCTGTCATGGCTCCAGTGTGCCGTGGCTATCGTGGATCTCCCAGTTCGGGGACGGGGAGGCACCATGCGTCAGCAGAGCACGGTCGTGGCGGCGGGGCGCCGCCACTCGGTCGGGGTGCGCCGCGACGGCACGGTGCTCGCGGCCGGCGCGGACGGCGCCGGGGAACGCCGGGTGGGCTCGTGGGCGCGGGTCGTCGCCGTTGCGGCGGGCTCCGTGCACACCGCGAGGAACACGGGCAGATCCCACACCCTCGGTCTGCGGGCCGACGGGCGCGTCCTGGCGACGGGATGGAACGACGACGGGCAGTGCGACGTCGACGGATGGCGCGATGTCGTCGCGATCGCGGCGGGCTGGCGCCGCTCCCTGGGCCTGCTCGAGGACGGGAGGGTGCTCGCGGCGGGGCGCGCCGCAGACGGCGCGTGCGACGTGCCCGCGTGGCGCCGCATCGTGGCGATCGCGGGCGGCGACTGGCACACCGTGGGAGCCACCGACGACGGCAGGGCGGTGGCGGCCGGCACCGGCGTGCGGGGGCAGTGCGCGGTGGAGGGATGGCGGGACATCGTCGCGGTCTCGGCCGGGCACCTCCACACGGTCGGTCTGCGCGCGGACGGCCGGGTGGTCGCCACGGGCGCCCGGCAGACGGGAGCGTGCGAGGTCGACCGGTGGCGCGACGTGGTCCAGGTCGCCGCGGGCAGCTCCCACACCATCGGCCTCACCGCGACGGGCCGGGTCCTCGCCGTCGGCGACTCGAGCCACGGGCAGTGCGAGGTCGGCGCCTGGGAGGACGTCGTCGCGGTCGCGGCCGGCTCCGCGCACACGCTCGGGGTGCGCGCCGACGGAACGGTCGTGAGCGCGGGGAGCACCGACGACGGGCGATGTGACGTGGGCACCTGGACGGACCTGAGGCGTCCGCAGTGTGTGCGGGGCACGCCCGGAGAGTGACGTCGTGTCGGCGGGTGTCGGCGTCGGCGAGGCGGGTGTCGGCAACGGGCAGGCCCGACAGCCGGTCGAGCCGCTCGTCGTGTCGCGGGGCGTCACCCCACGTCGCCGCGGTCCTGGGCCCGCGCGGCCGCCGTGATCGCGGCGAGCACGGTGCGGACGGCGCGGCGCTGGTCACGGTCCGGGCGCATGATCGCGGACATGAAGCGATGCGCGTCCACGTCGAGGATCGGCCGGAGCGCGATCTCCTCGTTGGCGCGGGTCGTGAAGCGCGGGAGGACGGCGAGGTGTCCGCTCGAGGCGACGAGCGTCTCGATCAGACGGTTGTCCCGCATCCGCTGGACCACGTCGAGCGGTCTGCCCACCTGGGCGGCGATCGACGTGAGCACGGTGTCGAAGGGGTAGCCCTCGGGAACACCGATCCAGGTGGCGTCGGCGACGTCCTCGGCGCGCACGCTGGGCCGTGCGGCCAGGGGATGTGCACGGGACATCGCGATGTCGAGCGGCTCGGCCGTCAGCTCCCGCACCGCGAGCCGTTCGGTGCCGAGGGGGCGGGCACGGTGGAGACTGTGCCCGATCACGATGTCGGCGTCGGCCGTGAGGCCCGCGAACTCGGACTCGGCGGGATCGAGATCCGTCAGGTGCAGGTCGAAGCCGGCGGACCGGGCCGCGTCGAGCACGGGCGGGAACAGCCAGATCGCAGCGCTCGGGAACGCGATCAGGCCGACCCGTCCACCGGGGTCGTCCCGATAGGCGTCCCAGCGGGCCTGGACGACCGCGAGCGCCGACTCGACCTCCGCGCCGCCCTGCGCGAGCAGCTGTCCCGCCTCGGTGAGCCGCACTCCGCGCCCGTGGGGCTCGACCAGACGCATGCCGGCATCGCGCTGGGCCGTGCGCAGCTGCTGGGAGACGGCGGAGACGGTGCGATGCGTCGCCGCCGCGACCGCCGTGACGCTGCCGCGCTCGGCCAGTTCGCGCAGCAGCTGGAGATGGCGCACTGTACACCGTGGTCATCGCTCTCCTGGCCGGCTCCGGGATCTGGACGTGGCTGATCTCGCGGCACCCCGCCGGCCTGGTCGCCCCGTTCTCGCTGCTGGTGCCGGTCTTCGGCATGTCCGCGGCCTGGGCGCTCCTGGGCGAGACCGTCCGTCGCGGCGAGCTGCTCGGGGCAGGCCTCATCGTGGCCGGGGTCCTGATCGGTGCGACCGCTCTTCCGCGGCTCGGGCGGGCTCGGGCGCAGGTGACGACGGGGCCCGAGGTCGCACGAGCTGAGCGCGCGGAGCTCGAGCACGAGGTGGTGTGACCGTTCCGCCGCCCGGTGACCGCGCCGGAGTGGCGAAAGCTCGCTTGTCGCCGACTGGTGTCGATGCCGGGCGGCGGCGGTGGCAGCGGTGTTGTGGACTGGAGCGTTGTCGGCAGCGGCGGATCACAGCGGTGGGCAGCGGCGTTGCTGGCAACAGCTTTGTGGACCGGAGCGGTGTCGGCAGCTCTGCCGTCGGCTCGGAGGTGCCGCCCTCTAGGGGTCGGGCGATGAGCTGCTCTCGGTGCCGTCCTCGTCGCCGGCGTCGCTGCATCCTCGGGAAGCACCGGTGTCGTCGGTGCCGTCTCCGGGGTTGACGCCTCCACGGTTCATTCGCGCGCCGGCGGCCTCCTGGTCTCTGTGGGTCTCGTCAGGACCGCGGGGTCCGAGTGGTGTGAGGTGGCAGGTGGTGGTCGCACCGCCGGGGCTGACCCAGGTCACGGCGGGTGCACCGTCGTCGTCGCGGGTCGGCGTGACGATCCACCCGGCGTGGTCCTTGAGCAGGTTGCAGCGGACGCAGAGTCCCTGCGCGTTCGCATAAGACGTGGCTCCACCGTGAGCGTGTGGAGCGACGTGGTCGATGTGGCGGACGGTCGCGTTGCACCACGGACTCGCACACGTCGACTCCCTCCACCGCACCATCTGCTCCAACGGCGCCGGGAACGCCCTGGCGCGCGAGTCCATCGCCACCAGCTCACCCGTCATGGGGTGTGTATACAGCCGTCTCATGGTCGCGTTCATCGTGGCGTCAGGGTGTTCGTCCCACCCCGCGGGACTGCTGCACGGAGAGGTGTCACATCATCTGTGGTGCCTCAGAGCGCTGCAGGGAAGGATGTGGACCATGCCCGCTCCCTACCCCCAAGAGTTCCGTGATGACGTCGTGCGAGTCGCGAGGAACCGTGAACCTGGCCAGAGGCTCTCGGCGATCGCGAAGGACTTCGGGATCTCCGAGTCGTGCCTGACGAACTGGATGCGCCAAGCGGATGTCGAGGACGGTGCCCGTCCCGGCAAGACCCGTGACGAATCCTCCGAGCTGCGTGATGCTCGCAAGAGGATCCGGTTGCTGGAGCAGGAGAACGAGGTCCTGCGGCGCGCGGCCGCCTACCTCTCACAGGCGAATCTGCCGGGAAAAGGACGCTTCTATGCCTTGCTGTCAAGCCATCCGAGTCCGAAGCTCCCGAAAGAGGGACCGGCAGACGTATCGCTTGAGGCATCGTCGGATCTCGCGTTTGGAGAGTCCTTCCGCGCGCCGACGCTCAACATATGCGCAGGTGTCGGGGTCGTAGCTCATCCGCGTGCGGACGACGACGTCGACGGCACGATTGAGTTGCCGGTCGCCCGAGCGAGAGAGCCGGTGGCGACTGGTGTTGCCCGAGGAAGCCGGCAACGGGGCAATGCCCCCGAGCGCGGCGAAAGCCGCTTCCGAGCGCACCCGTCCGTGGTGTGAGTACGACGCCACCAAGATCGCTCCTGTGACCGCGCCGACCCCCGGGATGCCCTGGAGGCCCGGGGCGAGAGTCTCGGTCAGCACGGACAGCGCCTGGTGATTCTGCTGAAGTGACCGGGTCTGCTCGATGATCGACTTGGCCAGCCTTCGTGCCTCCTCACGGAAGACTCGCTGTGATGGTTCATCTCGCCCGGTCCGCCAGGCCGCGATGGTGGAGATCTGCACGTCAGTGAGCGGTTTGCGCGCATCGATTCCGACGTCGGTGGTGCGCAGGAGTGCTGTGAGTGCGTTCTTGTTGGCCGTGCGCTGCTGATCGATCAGTGACCGGCTCGCCAGCAGCACGCGGAGCGCCGCGCGGTCACCAGAGCGACGTGGCTGAGCAAGTTTCTCGGCATCCGTGGAAAGCGCCGTTCGAGCGGCTGCTTCTGCATCCAGGGGGTCTGACTTGCCTGTTCGTGCTCGGGAACGGCGGTAGAGAGGTCGGATCTCGGCCACCTCGATCCCCTCGGTCAGAAGGGCGGTGGTGATGCCGGCACCGTACGAGGAAGTACCCTCCACGGCAGCGAGCACCGGCGTCCCGTGAGTCCTTCGTCGAATCCAGGAGACCGCACGCTGCATCCCGGGGGCAGTAGTCGGGAACGATCTCGTATCGACCACCGCTCCCGTCCGGGATTCGATGATGCAATAGGTGTGAGTGCGCGCGTGGGTATCGATCCCTACGACGTGCTCGTAGCGTTCAGTAGCGGTGGCCATGGTGAGTTCCTCCAGTCGTCAGCACTTCAGCGGGCTGGCCCGGGTCGCTCAGAGTCACATCTGTAATGAGTCACGCCCCTGGGGACGGACAGGCTTCTGATCAAGGCATCTGCGCGGAGAGACCGAGCCGCAGCTCAGCCGAGGACACGTCCTTTTGAAGACATCGTGAAATCTTCACGAGTCGGTTCTACCCGGAGTCACTCGGCCGAGCTACGGCTCAGCATCCCAGCCGGCCGCAGGCCCGCCAGAGGCCATTACAGTTCTACCCGCTCGTGAGCGAGCTCGCCGGTGACGGGATCCCCGTCGCGGTGTCCTTGCGGGTCTTGAAGCTCTCCCGTCAGCCGTACTACCGGTGGCGGAAACACCGGGTCACAGCCTCGGAACTCCGGGCGGCGTATCGGGCGAACGCCCTGTTCGACGCCCACCGGGATGACCCGGAGTTCGGATCGCGGTTCCTGACCGTCGAGGCCCACGCGGCCGGCGAGGTGATGTGCGAGCGGACGGCGTGGCGGATCTGCCGCGACAACCAGTGGTGGTCGGTCTTCGGCAAGAAGCGTGGGAAGAACGGGAAGCGCCCCGGTCCGCCGGTCCACGAGGACCTCGTGAAACGCGATTTCGCCGCAGATGACGTCAACGAGCTCTGGCTCACCGACATTACGGAGCACTCCACGGAGGAGGGAAAGCTCTATCTCTGTGCGATCAAGGATGTCTTCTCCGGGCGGATCGTGGGCTACTCGATGGACTCCCGAATGAAGGCTCGTCTCGCGGTGAACGCGCTGGTCAGCGCGGTCACGCGTCGGGGTGAAGTGGCCGGTTGCATCGTCCACTCGGACCGGGGATCGCAGTTCCGCGCCAGGTCATTCGTGCACGCCCTGAACGAGCACCACCTGCTCGGATCGATGGGCCAGGTCGGGGCCGCGGGTGATAACGCAGCGATGGAGTCCTTCTTCGCGCTGCTGCAGAAGAACGTCCTGGACCGCCGCCGCTGGCAAACCCGCGATGAGCTGCGCATCGCGATCATCACCTGGATCGAACGGACCTACCACCGGCGCCGGCGGCAGGCCCGCCTGGGCCGGTTGACCCCCATCGAATACGAGACCATCATGAACCCGACCGTCACCCTGGCGGCTTAACCGCAACTGACACCTCTCCGTGCAGCAGTCCCCTGCGGATTCCGCATGGTCGTCCAGGTCGTCAAGAACCGTCACGGCGAAACCTACCCGTACTACTCCTGCCTCGGACGACACTCCAAGCGCACCGACTGCACCCTCCGCTCCATCCAGATCGAACACGCCGAAGACCTGATCCAAGATCTCTACGACCGCATCAGTCTCGCGCCCGAGTTTCGCCGCGACCTCGAAACACTCCTCCGGCACGGACTGAAGCAGCTTCGCACCGACACCGACCTTGAACGAGAACAACTCGAGGCCACGAAGCAGACCATCGAGCGTCGCCAACGTAAGCTCCTCGAAGCCCACTACAACGACGCGATCCCCATCGACATGCTCCGCACCGAGCAGAAGCGCCTCGACACCGAACTGGCCGCCACCAACCGCAGCCTCAGCAACCTCACCGCCGATATCGCCGAAGCCGACGAACTCATCAGCATCGCACTCGACATCGCCCAGCACGCCGGAAACACCTACCGGCAAGCCCCCGAGCACATCCGCCGCATGTTCAACCAGCTCCTCTTCGACAAACTCCTCGTCACCACCGACGACAACGGCCAGCACCACGTCGAGGCAACCTCCCGGGCACCATTCGACGTCATCTACAGCCCAGACACCCGAGCACTCGTCCACGAGGCACGACACGCACAGCACGACGCCACCCCCGACAGCACGGGGCAAACGAAAAAGCCCGCCGAAACCGGCGGGCTCTCCCTGGACGTACTGTCCGATCAGTTCATTGCTCTTGTCGAGGGTGCGAGTAAGAGCATTATGGTGGAGCTAAGGGGATTCGAACCCCTGACCTCTTCCATGCCATGGAAGCGCGCTACCAACTGCGCCATAGCCCCGTGGGCGTCTCCGTCGCTCGGTCTCGATGAGGCCCGTGCTGCGGCGACCAGTCGAGTTTACAACGCCGACGTCAGCGGGTGAAAGCCGGTGGCAGGTTGTGTGACATCAGCCTCATGAGCCGTCCGTCGGGGTCCCCGTACAGCGGATCGAGCACGCTGCGGTGGCAGTTCTCGAGCCCCGAGATGGCGCGGGAGCCCTCGGGGTCCAGGTCCAGCAGATCGCAGATCCCGAGCGTGATCGCGGCCCCGTGGGCGACGATCAGCACGGTGTCGCCGTCGTGGGACCCCAGGTGGTGACGGCACGCTGCGCCCACCCGGCGCGCCACCTCGGTGCGGGTCTCCATGCCCACACCGGCGACGTTCCGGCGTTCGCGCCAGGCCTCGTACTCCTCGGGCCAGCCCCGGCGGATCTCGTCGCCGGTGAGCCCCTCCCACTGTCCGAAGCCCCGCTCGAGCAGACCGTCATCCGTGGTCACCCGCAGGCCGAGGTGCTCGCCGACGGTCGTGGCCGTCACGTAGGCCCGCCGCAGGGGCGAGGCGACGATGACGTCGGGGGGCGAGGCCTCGAGGGACCGTGCGAGAGCCCGCGCCTGCCCGAGACCGACCGCGTTGAGCGGGATGTCGATCTGGCCCTGCATGCGACCGGCCCGGTTGTGGTCGGTCTGACCGTGACGGGCCAGCAGCAGCCGGGACCCCTCCCCCAGTCGGGCGGTGGGATGCGCGGACTCGGAGGATCCCGGTCCCGCCGGCTCGCTCACGACGCCGAGCTGGCGCCCGCCGTGCCCGAGGCGTCCTCCGCGGCGGCGTCGTCGAGCTGGAGGTCGATCACGGGCGCGTCGCGCCACAGCCGCTCGAGGGCGTAGAACGCGCGGTCCTCGGCATGCTGCACGTGCACGACGATGTCGTTGTAGTCCAGCAGCACCCAGCGCGCGTCGGCCTCGCCCTCACGACGCACGGGCTTGCGCCCGAGCTTCTTGAGCATCTCCTCCTCGATGCCGTCGACGATGCCGGAGACCTGGCGCTCGCTCGTGCCCGAGCACACGAGGAAGATGTCGGTGATGACCAGCTGCTCGGACACGTCGAGGGCGATCACGTCACCCGCGAGCTTGTCGGCGGCGGCCTGGCCGGCCACCCGGGCCAGCTCGATGGATTCTTCTGGTGCGCTCACGCGGCGATGACCTCCCCGGTCGTCGGTACTGCTGATGAGAGTGCGCCGACGGTCCCGTCGGCCACGGCGGACAGGGCGCTCGTGTCACCGGAGCCGAGCACCCCGGTCACGAGCAGCACGATCACGAGGATCACGGCGAGGGCGACGAGCGCCCACACGATCCAGACCAGCGGGTTGCCGGCGCCGCGCTCGGGGCGGTGCAGCACGCGGCCCTCGAAGCGCGGGGCCGGGCGCGGGTCCGGGGCCTCTCCCTCGGGCATCTCGCCGAGCTCGACGCCGTCGGCGTCGGTCGGGATCGGTCGGCCGTCGGGGTCGACGCCCGCGGCGGTCGCGGTCTCACCGGGCGCGAGCGCGTCGTCGACCTCGATGATGCGGGCGCGGCGGCCGAAGCGTCGCACGCTCGGCGTCGCAGGCTCGGCGGGCACGACCGGCGCCGAGGAGACACCCTGCTCCGGCACGTCCGCAGTCGGCACATCCGCAGCCGCCTCGGCCGGAGCGCTCGCCTCGGGGTCGACGGCGGGCTCCGGGGCCTCCTCCTCAGTCGCGGACTCCGCCTGGGACTGCTCGTACTCGGCGCGCAGGCGGTCGAGCTCGGCCTGCTCCTCGGGCGTGAGCTGCCGGGCACGGCGGCCGTGCCGGGGCGTGGACTGCGTCGAGGTGTTCTCAGCCGTCGGGCTGCTCTCCACCATCGTCACCTCCTGTGTACAGCGCGTACTTGTTGATGTACTGGACCACGCCGTCGGGCACGAGGTACCAGACGGGGTTGCCGGCCGCGACCCGCACGCGGCAGTCGGTCGAGCTGATGGCCATGGCGGGCACCTCGATCAGGGTGACCCGACCCTCGGGCAGCCCCGAGGTGTCCAGCTCGTGCCCGGGACGGGTGACGCCGATGAAGTGGGCGAGCTCGAACAGCTCGTGGTTGTTGCGCCAGGTCAGGATCGACTGCAGGGCGTCGGCGCCCGTGATGAAGAACAGGTCGGCGTCGGGATGCAGAGCCGAGAGATCCTTGAGCGTGTCCGTCGTGTACGTGGCGCCAGGGCGGTCGATGTCGACGCGCGAGACGGTGAAGACGGGGTTCGCGGCCGTCGCGATCACCGTCATCAAGTAGCGGTGCTCGGGGTCGGAGATGCCGCGCCCGGCCTTCTGCCAGGGCCGCCCGGTGGGGACGAACACCACCTCGTCGAGCCCGAAGACGCTCTGGACCTCGCTCGCGGCGACGAGGTGGCCGTGATGGATGGGATCGAACGTCCCGCCCATCACGCCGATGCGACGTCGCGTGGTCTCCATCCGGTCAGTGCTGGTGCGGGGCGCTGCCGCCGGCGGCGTGCGTGCCCTCGCGATGAGCGACCTCGTCGCCCTTGGTGACGACCTTCTGGTTCAGGCCGCTGAACAGGTACGTGATGCCGAGCAGGATCATGAAGAACACGAAGAATCCGCCGCCGACGAGGAACGGGGACACGCCCTCGGACGCGTGCGAGCCGCCCTCGGCGAGGATCAGGAGATGGTCGAGCATGGGGTGGGCCTTTCATGGGGCACGGCGGGGAACCCGGGTCGGACCGCGGGGACGGCCCCATCATCCCACAGCCGCTCCGGCGCTCGGGCGCGCGGCACGGCTCGCCGGGGGCCGTCGGGCGGTCCCGCTCACGGACATGATCGCGGGCCGGAGCACCTGCCGACGAAGGGCCGGGGAACCCTTCGCGGTCAGGGGCGCACGTGACCGTCGCCGATCACGGTCCAGCGGGTGGTGGTGAGCTCGGGCAGCCCCATCGGGCCGCGTGCGTGCAGCTTCTGGGTGGAGATGCCGATCTCGGCGCCGAAGCCGAACTCGCCGCCGTCGGAGAACCGGGTCGAGGCGTTGACCATGACCACCGCGGAGTCGACACGCGCGAGGAAGGCGCGCTGAGATCCGAGATCGCGTGTGAGGATCGACTCGGTATGGCCCGAGGAGTAGCAGCGGATGTGCTCGATGGCCTCGTCGACCGAGCCCACGACGTGCACGGCGAGGTCGAGCGCGAGGTACTCGGTGGCCCAGTCCTCCTCGGTCGCCGGCACCACCTGGGCGGGCGAGCCGGCAGCCTCGAGGATCGCGCGGGCGCGCTCGTCCGCGTGCAGCGTGACGCCCTTGCCCGCGAGCCGGGCCGCGATCGGCACGAGGGCGCTCTCGGCGACGTCGGCGTGCACGAGCAGGGTTTCGAGCGCGTTGCACACGCCGATCCGCTGGGTCTTGGAGTTGTCGACGATCTCGACGGCCCGGTCGATGTCGGCGCTCGCGTCGACGAGGACGTGGGTGTTGCCGGTGCCGGTCTCGATGACGGGCACGGTCGAGTTCTCGACGACTCGCTGGATGAGGCCGGCGCCCCCGCGCGGGATGAGCACGTCCACGAGGCCGCGGGCGCGCATGAGCACGTCGGCGCCCTCGCGGCCGTAGCGGTCGATGCCGACCACCAGATCCGCGGGCAGGCCGCGCTCGAGCAGCACGTCGCGCAGCACCGCGATGAGCGCCGTGTTGGAGTGCAGGGCCGCCGAGCCGCCGCGCAGCACGACGGCGTTGCCGGACTTGAGGGCCAATCCGGCGGCGTCGACGGTCACGTTGGGGCGGGCCTCGTAGATCATGCCGACCACGCCGAGGGGGACGCGCACCTGGCGCAGCTCGAGACCGTTGGCGAGCACGGACCCGCGGACGACCTCGCCGACCGGGTCAGGGAGGGCAGCGGCGTCCCGCAGCTGCTGGGCGATGGCGGCGACGCGCTCGGGGGTCAGCAGCAGGCGATCGCGCAGGCCGGGGTCCATGCCGACGGCGTCGGCGGCCTCGAGGTCGGCGGCGTTGGCGGCGACGATCTCGTCGGCGCGGGCCACGAGAGCATCGGCCATCGCGAGCAGCACGCTGTCCTTGCGCTCACGGGTGAGCAGGGCCAGCCCGGGCTGGGCGTCCTTCGCGGCGCGCGCGGCGGCGAGCACGCCCTCGGCGGCAGGCGTCGCGGCGCTCGCGGAGTCGGCCACGGGTGCGGACGTCACGGCTTGGGAGGTCATGCGGCCAGGGTACGAGGCCGGCAAGGGTGGGCGCACCGAGGGGCCGGGAGGCGGAACGGTCGCGGATCGGGTGGCCACGCGCTGATGGCCGGTCGTGGCGCGCACGCAGGTGACGCTGAGAGCCGCAGCCCTCCGTTTTTCGAGGGCTGCGGCTCTCAGCGTCACATCTGTGCAGGGTGCCCTCGTGAGCCGCCGCTCAGCGGGCCCGGCCGGGCACAGGGCCCCGCCGAGCCCGTAGCCTGGCCTCCCCACCCCGGCCCGACCCGCCGCGCGCCGCGCCGCCCGCCCTCCCCCACGCTCAGGAGCCCTCGTGACCAGTGCCCGCCCCGAGATCACCTCTGCCGACGTCCGTGCCGCCGCGCAGGCGCTCGATGGTGTCGCGCATCGCACGCCGGTGCTCACCTCGCACCTCCTGGACGCCGAGCTCGGCTGCGAGGTCCACCTCAAGGCCGAGAACCTCCAGCGCATGGGCGCCTTCAAGTTCCGCGGCGCGTTCTGGGCGCTCGAGAACCTGCCCGAGGGCGACGGTGTCGTGGCCTATTCCTCCGGCAACCACGCCCAGGCGATCGCACTCGCCGCCCGGATCCAGGGGCGCGAGGCCGTGATCGTGATGCCGAGCGACGCCCCGCGCTCCAAGGCCGAGGCCACGCGCGGCTACGGGGCCCAGATCGTCACCTATGACCGGTACACGGAGGACCGCTCGGCGATCGCCGCGACCCTGGCCGCCGAGCGCGGCGCCCACGTCATCCCGCCCTTCGACCACCCACGGATCATCGCCGGGCAGGGCACCGCCGCGCTCGAGCTGTTCGAGGACGTCGGGGAGCTCGACGCCCTGTTCGTGCCGTGCGGCGGCGGAGGCCTGCTCGCGGGCAGCCTGCTCGCCACGGCCGATGCGTCCCCTGACTGCACCGTGATCGGCGTCGAGCCCGCCGCGGGCGACGATGTCACCCGCTCGGTCGCCGCGGGCCATCCGATCGCGATCGACGTGCCCCGCACGATCGCCGACGGGGCCCAGACGGCCCGCGTGGGCGACCTGACGTTCCCGATCATCCGCGACCGCGGCGCGGAGATGACCACGGTGCCCGACGAGCGGCTCGTCGAGGAGATGCGCATGCTCGCCCTGCGTCTGAAGACGGTGGTCGAGCCCACGGGCTGCCTGGGCCTGGCCGGCCTGCGATCCCACGCCGAGCGCTGGCGCGGCGCCCGGGTGGGCGTCATCCTCTCCGGCGGCAACGTCGATCTCGACCGCTACACGGGACTGCTGAGCGGCACCGTCGTGGCCTGAGAGACCGTCGTGGCCAGAGAGGAGGAGGGGATGACCATGAGCGCCACACCCGACATCGTCGTCGTCGGCTCGATCAACGCGGACCTCGTGGTGCGCGTGGCCCGCCACCCCCAGCCCGGCGAGACCCTCCACGGCACGGGCGGCGGCGTCTCCCCGGGCGGCAAGGGGGCCAACCAGGCGCTCGCGGCCGCGCTCCTGGGTGGTCACGTCGCTCTCGTCGGGGCGGTCGGCGACGACGCGCACGCGGAGGGGGCGCTGGCCCTGCTGCGCGCGAGCGGCGCCGACCTCGACGCGGTGCGCACCGTGCCGGGCCCGACGGGCCTCGCGGTCGTCACGGTCGATGCGCGCGGCGAGAACACGATCGTGGTCGTGCCCGGCGCCAACGCGACGATGACGGCGCCGTCCCTCGACGGTGACGCCGACACCGTCTCCGCGGCCCGGGTGGTCGTGCTGCAGGGCGAGATCCCCCGGGACGGCATCGAGCGCGCCGCAAGCCTGTGCACGGGGCGCCTCATCCTGAACCCGGCGCCCGTGCTCGATCTGGATCGCGACGTGCTCCTCGCCGCCGACCCCCTCGTCGTCAACGAGTACGAGGCCGGGCTGGTCCTGGCCCAGCTCGTGGAGCGCCCGGCGTCGCCCGAAGACGCGGACGCTCCCGAGGCGACCCTCCGCGCGCTGCTCGCCGAGGGGGCGGCGTCCGTCGTGCTAACCCTCGGCGCCGCAGGGGCCCTGGTCGGGACCCGATCCGGCGTGGACGTCGACGTCGAGCACGTGCCCGCCGTCGCGGTGGACGCCGTCGACACGACCGGCGCCGGCGACGCCTTCACGGGTGCTCTCGCGGTGCGGCTTGCCGCCGGGGACGACCTCGCAGCGGCCGCCCGCTTCGCGGCGCGCGTCTCCGCGCTCGCGGTGCAGCGTGAGGGCGCCCAGCCCAGCTACCCGAGCCTGGAGGAGCTGGGCTGAGGCGAACGTGGTCCTGCGCTCCGGCGTGCCGTTCTGAGGCCCGGGCTCACGGCCGCGGGAGCAGCACCATGTCGTCGCGATGGATGACGGGGCGGCCGTAGCGGTCGCCCCGCTCCCGGCGCAGCTCGCCGGTGGCGCGCCCGACCATCGAACGCAGGTCCTCGCTCCCGTAGGCTGCGAGGCCCCGCGCCACCACGGTGCCGTCGGGCGCCCTGACGTCGACGGGCACGCCCGCGGGGAAGGTGCCCTCGATGCCGGTCACGCCGACGGGCAGCAGGGAGCGTCGGCTCGCGGTGAGCGCGGCCGCGGCGCCCTCGTCGATCAGCAGGCTGCCGGCGCCGCGGGTCGCGAAGCGCAGCCACACCAGGCGCGAACGGCGCCGTCCGTGATGGGCCGGGAAGAACGTGCCCACGTCGGCGCCCGCCACCACGTCGGCGAAGTGCCCGGCCGCCGCGAGCAGCGTGGCGGTGCCCGTGATCGTGGCGTGCTGGGCCGCGGCGAGCTTGGTGACCATACCGCCCGTGCCCACGCTCGAGCCGACGGAGCCGACGCTCACGCCCTCGAGCGCGGCCGGGTCCTCGACCACCGGGATGCGGTGGGCGCCGGGCGTGGAGGGCGGCGCCGTGTACAGGGCGTCGACATCGGTGAGCAGCACGAGCAGGTCGGCGCCGAGCAGTTGGGCCACGAGCGCGGCGAGCCGGTCGTTGTCCCCGAACCGGATCTCGTGGGTCGCGGTCGTGTCGTTCTCGTTGATGACGGGCACGGCGCCCATCGCGAGCAGCGCCTCGAGGGCCGTGCGCACGTTGCGGTACGTCTCCGAGCGGATGACGTCGGACTCGGCGAGCAGCACCTGCCCGGTGACGAGTCCGTGCGCGCCGAAGGAGGTGGACCAGGCGGCGGCCAGCAGGCTCTGGCCGACCGCAGCGGCCGCCTGCTGGGTGGGCACGTCGCTCGGCCGGGCGGGCAGGCCGAGCGGCCCGAGCGACGCGGCGATCGCGCCCGAGGAGACGAGCACGACCTCGCAGCCGCGCTCGACGAGACGGGCCGCCTGGTCGGCGACGTGGGCGACGCTCGCCGCGTCGAGGTGCCCGTCGGCGTCCGTGAGGCTCGACGAGCCGATCTTGACCACGATGCGCCGCGCGGCGGCGACCTGCTCGCGCGCGGTCAGTCGCTGCGGCTGACGGGGCCCCTCGACGGCGGTCGCCATGGTCTCAGCGCTCCCCCGCCTCGGTGTCGTCGACCGCGGGATCGGCCCAGTGGCCGCTGCGCCGCTCGTCCTCCATCGTCGCGAGCCGGTCCATGCGGGAGGCGGTGCGGGCCTTCTGCTCGGCGCGCTTGGCCTCACGGGTGGGCCGCGAATGGTCCTCGAGGCGCGCGTCGGTCCCGCGCGCGCCCAGGTGCTCGGCACCGCCCATGAGGGTGGGCTCCCAGTCGAAGACGACCGCGTCGTCCCCGGGGCCGATCACGACGGTGTCGCCGGCGACGGCTCCGACCGCGTACAGCTTCTCCTCGACGCCCAGGCGGGCCAGACGGTCGGCGAGGTAGCCGACGGCCTCGTCGTTGGCGAAGTCGGTCTGGCGCACCCAGCGCTCGGGCTTGGAGCCGACGATCCGGTAGGCGACGGCGCCGTCGTACTGGTCCTTGACCACGGTGAACGGGGTCTCGTCGACCGCGGCGGGGGTCAGCACGAGGGGCGCGGCCGTCGACTCCGGCAGCGCGGCGCGGGCCTCCTCGACGAGGGAGCCGAGCAGGTACTCGAGCTCGCGCAGCCCCTTGTGGGAGACGGCGCTGACCTCGAGGATCGGCACGTCCCGCTCGGACAGGCGCTCGCGCACCAGATCGGCCATGTCCTGGCCGTCGGGCAGGTCGGTCTTGTTGAGCACGATCACCTGCGGGCGCTCCATGAGCGGCGTGCGCTCGGAGTCCTCGGCGTCGAGGCGCCCCGCGTAGGCGGCGAGCTCGCCCTCGATGATCTCGAGGTCCGTGATCGGGTCGCGGTCGGACTCGAGCGCGGCGGCGTCGAGCACGTGGGCGATCACGTGGCAGCGCTCGATGTGGCGCAGGAAGTCCAGGCCCAGGCCCTTGCCCTCGCTCGCGCCCGGGATCAGGCCCGGCACGTCGGCGACGGTGTAGCGGTACTGGCCGGCCTCGACGACGCCGAGGTTGGGCGTGAGCGTCGTGAAGGGGTAGTCCGCGATCTTGGGCCGCGCGGCGCTCATGGCCGCGATGAGCGAGCTCTTGCCGGCGCTCGGGAAGCCGACGAGCGCGACATCGGCCACGGACTTCAGCTCGAGCACGAGGGAGCGCTCCTCCCCCGGCTCGCCGAGCAGCGCGAAGCCGGGCGCCTTGCGGGCCCGCGAGGCGAGCGCCGCGTTGCCCAGGCCCCCGGTGCCGCCGCGGGCGGCGACGAAGCGGGTGCCCGCGCCGACCAGGTCGGCGAGGACCTGGCCGTCCTTGGTGGCCACGACGGTGCCCTCGGGCACGCCGAGCACGAGGTCCTGGCCGTTGCCGCCGCCGCGCATGTCGCCCTTGCCGAAGCCGCCGGACTCGGCGCGCTGATGCGGGGCGTGGTGGTAGGCCAGGAGCGTCGTGACCGAGGGGTCGACCTCGAGGATCACGTCGCCGCCGCGGCCGCCGTTGGCGCCGTCGGGACCGGCGAGCGGCTTGAACTTCTCGCGGCGGATCGAGGCGCAGCCGTTGCCGCCGTCACCGCCGGAGACGTGCAGGACGACCCTGTCGACGAACGTGGCCATGGTGATTCCTTCCGGACGCGAGGAGGTCGCGATGGCGGCGGAGGACCCGCCGAGGACGACGACGAGGGGCGGAGGAAACTCCGCCCCTCGTCGAGGTGTTGGTGCCGGGCGTCGGCCCGGGTTGCGTCAGGCGCCCGCGACGACGCTGACGACGTTGCGGTCGCGCTTGCGGCCGAACTCGACCGTGCCCGCCGTGAGGGCGAACAGGGTGTCGTCGTTGCCGCGGCCCACGCCGTCACCGGGGTGGAAATGGGTGCCGCGCTGCCGGACGAGGATCTCGCCCGCGCCGACGACCTGGCCGCCGAAGCGCTTGACGCCGAGGCGCTGGGCGTTCGAGTCGCGGCCGTTCTTCGAGGAGCTCGCGCCCTTCTTGTGTGCCATGAGGAAACCTTCTTCCGTCGTTACCGGGAGCGATCGCTCAGGCGATGCCCGTGACCTTGAGACGCGTCAGCTCCTGGCGGTGGCCCTGGCGCTTCTTGTAGCCGGTCTTGTTCTTGTACTTGAGGATGCGGATCTTCGGGCCGCGGAGGTCCTCGACGATCTCGGCGGTGACCGTGACCTTGTCGAGATCCTTCTTGGCCGCGGTGACCTTGTCGCCGTCGACCAGCAGGACGGGAGCGAACTCGACGCTGTCGCCCGCCTCGCCGGCGACGCGGTTGATCACGATGGTGTCGCCGACCGACACCTTCTCCTGCCGACCGCCTGCGCGGACGATTGCGTACACCACGTCACTGCTCCATCTGTTCGAAAGACACCTGTGTGCGATCCCGCCCCGTCCCGCGCACCTGCGACCGTCGACCGCCCGACGGAGACGATCCTCAAGCGGGATCACCGTGACGGGACGATGCGGTCGCGCGGGGCCCTGAAGGGTGGGCACGACTGTGGGCGCGGACATGCGCCACGGGACAGACTACGTTCCCGCAGGCCCCAGGGTCAACCATGCGATGCCCTGTGACCTGCGGGAACGCGCTGTCAGCGTGTGGAACTGATCACGCCGGGGAGTCCTCGGCACGATCGGCTCCGTCGGCGACCTCTGCGGTCGCCGGTTCGACGGTCGCGTCCTCGTCCAGCGGCGCGACGGCGGGCTCGGGCACGTCCTCCACGGGCGAGTCCGCACTCGGCGCCGCCTCGTCCGCGTCGGGCTCGATGGAGCGGGCCTGCTCCGCGGCGTCGGCCTCGGCCGGCACGGGCTGGTCCGAGGGCTCGACGGGCGACGCGGCCGGATCGGACTCGGCCGGCTGCTCCTCGGCGGCCGGTTCCACGATGGGCTCGCTCGCCTCGGCCGCGGGATCGGCGGGCTGCTCGGCGACGGGCTCCGCCTGCTCGGCAGGCTCGGCCGGACCGGTGGACGCGTCGTCGGCGGCCGGCTCGGCGTCCTCCGGCGGCTCGGGCTGGTCGACGCTGATGACCTGGCCGTCGACCATGACCTCGGGATGCGTGTGCGCCGTGGTCGCCGCCGCGATCGACGCGATCGTGGCGCGGGCCAGCTCGCGCGAGCTCGAGTCCTCCTCGAGGCGGTGCACGTTCTCGGCGTCCCCGCCCTCGGGCGTGGAGTCCGGGGCGTCCTTCGCCGCGGCCCCCTTCTTGCCGTTGCCGCCGCGGCGGCGCGAAGAGCGCGAGGACTCGTCCTTCTCGGGGGCCTCGTGATGGTGCTTGCCGTCGATGTCGATCATGACGCCGCGGCCGTTGCAGTGCTCGCACGTGGTCGAGAACGTCTCGACGAGGCCCTGGCCCACGCGCTTGCGGGTCATCTGGACCAGGCCGAGCGACGTGACCTCGGCGACCTGGTGCTTCGTGCGGTCGCGTCCGAGGCACTCGACGAGGCGGCGCAGCACGAGGTCGCGGTTGTCCTCGAGCACCATGTCGATGAAGTCGATGACGATGATGCCGCCGATGTCGCGCAGCCGCAGCTGGCGGACGATCTCCTCGGCCGCCTCGAGGTTGTTGCGGGTCACCGTCTCCTCGAGCGAGCCGCCGGAGCCGGTGAACTTGCCCGTGTTGACGTCGATGACCGTCATGGCCTCGGTGCGGTCGATCACGAGCGAGCCGCCGGAGGGCAGGTACACCTTGCGGTCCATCGCCTTGAGCAGCTGCTCGTCGACACGGTGCTTGGCGAACGAGTCCTTCTCGCCTACGTGCTTGGTGACGCGCTCGAGCAGGTCGGGCGCCACGTCGGAGACGTAGCGGTGGACCTCGGAGTAGGCGCGCTCGCCCTCGACGATGAGCGAGGTGAAGTCCTCGTTGAAGACGTCGCGCACGACCTTGATGGCGAGGTCGGGCTCCTGGGAGAGCGAGACGGGCGCCGACTTGGACTTCTGCGCCTTCTCGATCTTCTCCCACTGGGCGCGCAGGCGCTCGACGTCGCGCGTGAGCTCCTCCTCGCTCGCCCCCTCGGCGGCGGTGCGCACGATGACGCCCGCGCCCTCGGGGATGACCTGCTTCATGATCTTCTTCAGGCGCGCCCGCTCGTTGTCGGGCAGCTTGCGCGAGATCCCGGTCATGGAGCCCCCGGGCACGAACACGACGTAGCGGCCGGGCAGCGACACCTGGCTGGTCAGGCGTGCGCCCTTGTGGCCGATCGGGTCCTTGGTGACCTGCACGAGCACGGGGTCGCCGCTCTTGAGCGCGAGCTCGATGCGGCGCGGCTGGCCCTCGAGTCCGGCGGCGTCCCAGTTGACCTCGCCCGCGTACAGCACGGCGTTGCGGCCCTTGCCGATGTCGACGAACGCGGCCTCCATCGAGGGCAGCACGTTCTGGACCTTGCCCAGGTAGACGTTGCCGACCATCGAGCTCTGGGTCTTCTGCGCGACGTAGTGCTCGACGAGCACGTCGTCCTCGAGCACGGCGATCTGGGTGCGGCCCGGACGCTCGCGCACGATCATCGAGCGCTTGACGCTCTCGCGGCGTGCGAGGAACTCGGCCTCGGTGATGACGTTGCGGCGGCGGCCGGCGTCGCGCCCCTCGCGGCGGCGCTGCTTCTTGGCCTCGAGGCGGGTCGAGCCCTTGACGGACTTGACCTCGTCACGGCGCTCACGGACCTTGACGACGGTGTTGGGCGGGTCGTCGGGCGACGGTGACTCGTCACCGCCCGAGGAGCCGGAGCGGCGGCGACGACGACGGCGCCGCGAGCTCGAGCCGCCGTTCTTGTCGGCGTCGTCGCTCTCGTCGGTGTCGGCGGCGTCGGAGGTGTCCGCGCCGTCGGCGGACTCGGAGCCCTCGGGCTCCTCGGCGG
This sequence comes from Brachybacterium huguangmaarense, assembly GCF_025725725.1. Classification (NCBI taxonomy): domain Bacteria; kingdom Bacillati; phylum Actinomycetota; class Actinomycetes; order Micrococcales; family Dermabacteraceae; genus Brachybacterium; species Brachybacterium huguangmaarense. The sequence goes on along the minus strand of NZ_CP107020.1, from coordinate 2,369,445 downwards.
TCTCGGTCGAGCCGGCGTTCGAGCGCTTGCGCGACCGGGAGCCGCGCGAGCGGGACCGGCGGGAGGCGCCCTCGCCGGACTCGTCGTCGGAGGACGCGGACTCCTCGGTGCTCGTGTCGGAGGACGAGGCCGTCTCCTCGGCACCGGCCTCGCTCGAGCCGGCGGTCTCCTCGGCGTCCGACTCGGAGCCCTCGTCACCGCCCACGTTGTCGCCGCGACCGCGGCCACGGCGACCGCGGCCGCCCCGGCGACGACGACGGCGCGCGGTGCCCGCACCGCCCTCGTCGTCGGAGGCGTCCGTCTCGGAGCCCTCGTCGCTCTCGGTCGAGTCCTCGGGGGCCTCCTCGGGCGCCTCGTCGGCGGTGCGGGGCGCGGGGGCCTGGAAGAGCAGGGAGGAGAAGTCGAGCTGGGCACGCTCACGACGGGCCGCGGCCTCGTCGTCGGACCGCTCGCGGGCGGGGCGCCGGTCGGCGAGGGAGGCGAGGGCCTCGGCGACGCCGCTCGAGCCCTCCTCGCGATCGGTGTCGGACGTCGCGGAGGTCTCGGCCTCGACGGCGTCCTGGTCCCCCTCGTCCTCCTCGTCCTCGTCGGCGGCGGCCTCGGGCACGGCGGGCGCCTGGGCGGCCGAGAAGACCGGGGCGCTCGGCGGGCCGGCGGGAGCGCCGGCGCGGCGGCGGGAGCGGGCGGGGGCCTGCTCGACGACCTCGACGGGTGCCGTCTCCTGCTCGGGCACGCTCGTCAGAGGGGCGTGCGGCTCCGCCTCGGTCTCCGCGGCCGCAGGAGCAGGCGCTCCGACGGGGGCGCCGGCGCGGCGGCGCCGTCGGGGACGGGCCTCCTCGGCCGTGGGGGTCTCGGACGCCGTCGTGGTCTCGTCCGTGGGTGTGCGGGAATCATCAGCCATGGGGGCTGCTCCTTCTGCCGGGTCCAGCGCACCCTGGGCCCGTGTTGTCATCGTCCCGGAGGACGGAAGTCGTGTGCCCTCACCGTCGCGCAGCTCCTGGTCGGAGCGCAGCGATGTCGATGCCGTGGAGCAGTCTCGGTCGCGAGGAACGCGGAACCGGTGCTGGGCGGTCGACGCCGGGAGGTTCCCCTGCCCGGTACGGGGCGGAGGAGCGCTGCGGCCAGTATGGCACAGGGCCCGCCGCGGAGGCCGGAGGGCTCACCGCGGCGGGACCCGCGTCCGCTGACTGCGCAGACGCGGGATCGGTCAGCTGGACTGCCCGGGGACGTACTCCTCGTCGATCTCGGCGTCGACGGTCTCGTCGTCGGCGGAGGCGGCAGGACGGGAGGCCTCGATGCCCTCCATCGCGCGGCGCCCTTCGACCTGCTCGGTGCCCGCTCCGCGCTTGAGGGCGGCCAGGCGGTCGTCGACGTCGAGGCGGCGCGCCTCCACCTCGAGGGACTCGAACTGGTTGTCGAGGGAGTTCGCGGCGATCTCCTGGCGCCCGATGACCTTGGCCTCCTCGCGGCGCACCTTCTCCTCGAAGCGCGACAGCTCGCTCGTGGGGTCGAGCACGTCGATCGCGCCGATGGCGTCGCTCATGCGGTTCTGGGCGTCGGCCGCGCGCGAGCGAGCCACGAGCTGGTCGCGCTTGGAGCGCAGCTCGGTGAGCTTGCCGCGCATGGTGTCCAGGCCCGTCTTGAGCTGCCCGACGACCTCGTTCTGGGAGCGGATCGAGGGCTCGACCGCCTGCACCTCCTCCTCGGCCTGCAGCTGGCGCTCGATGGCCACCCGGGCGAGGTTGTCGAAGCGGTCGGCCTCGGAGCCGTTGCCCTCGGCGCGCAGCTGGTCGCCGCGCTGGGAGGCGGCGAGGGCCTTGCGGTTCCAGTCCTCGGCGGCCTTGCGGTCCTCCTCCTGGTCGCGCTCCATGAGTCGGAGGTTGCCGATGGTCTGGGACACCGCCGCCTCGGCCTCGCGGATCGAGTCGGTGTAGTCGCGGATCATCTGGTCGAGCATCTTCTCGGGATCCTCGGCCTGGTCGAGCAGGGCGTTGATGTTTGCGCGCGTGAGCTGGGCGATGCGTCCGAGGATGGACTGCTTCTTGGGCATGGGGGGAACCTCACCTTCCGTGGTCGGTCGAGGACTCGCGGCGGGGCCGTGCTCGGGGCCGGCCCGCGCGATGTGTCCTGCTTCACGCCGAGCCTAGCGGACGCTCACCACCGTCGGCGCCCTCGGTCGCGCGGGCGCCGGGACGCGGGGCGTGTGATCTCGTCGAGCACCTCGGCGACCAGGTCGAAGCCCTGACCGGCGGGTCTGCCCGCGGACCGGGCGTCCCCGGCGATCCCGCGCGGCATGGCCGGGTCGAGCACGCCGTAGCGCCCGCGCGCGGCCTCCTCGGCGGCCTGGCCGGCGCGCGGGTCGTAGGCGTCGGAGAGCAGCCGGGTGCGCTCGCGTTCCTCCTCGCGCGCCCGGCGGTCCGCGTCGTAGCGGGTGCGGGCGGCCTCGACGGCCGCGTCCACCTCCGTGCGGGCGGCCTGCACGCGGGCCAGCGTGGTGACGGGATCGGGCACGGCGCCCGCACTCGCGCTCGCGACCGCGGCACGGGCGACGGCGACCGCCTGGGGCAGGCGCGGGTCGGGGTCGTCGGTCGCCTCGGCGCGCACGAGCGAGGTGCGCAGGGCGTCCACGGCGCCGGGGAGCGCCGCGCGGGCGGAGGCCACCTCCTCCGACAGCTCCGCGGCACGGGCGATGACGGCGGCGCTCGTCTCGAGGGAGGCCTCGACGGCGGCGAGGCGCTCGACCTCGGTCCCGTCGACCCGCACGGCCCCCGGGGAGGACGGCGCCGTCGCCGCCGCGATCCGGTCGAGATCGGCCGACGCGGCCGCGAGGTCGGTCTCGACCTCGGCGAGCGCGGGCCGCAGGCCCGCGGTCGCGGCCTCGCCCTCCCGCGCGGCCACCCGGTCGAGCTCCTCGCGGGCCCCGGCGATCGACCCCGTCAGCTCGGCGCACCGGCGTCGGGCGCGCTCGACCCGCTCGGGGGCGAGCACCGCCTCGCGGCGCAGGCCCGTGAGCTCGGTCGTCGCGTCGCGGAGGCTCGTGAGCGCCCGCGTGACGGAGGTGCGGACCTCGTCGGCGAGGCTGCGCGCAGCGATCTCCTCGCCGCGGCCCAGGAGCCCGTCGATCTCCTGCCGGCGGGAGAACGCGTCGTCCAGGGCGGTGCGCGCGGCCTCGACCGCCGCACCGATCGTGGAGGCGGTGCTCGCGCCGAACTCGGCGTCGGCGTACAGCTGCTCGTCGGCCGCGGCGCGCACGGCCTCGTCGGCCCGCAGCAGCACCGCGTCGAGATCGGTGAGCAGATCGGGCAGCGGCGTCAGCGAGCCGATCCGTCGGCGCTGGGCTCCCCGCGCGCGGCGCTCCCCCGTCAGGGCGAGCACGATGACGCCGCCGACCAGGAACACGCCGCCCACGCCGAGCGCGCCGACGGCCGCGAGCGCACCCGCGGGATCGGCGAGGAGGACCTCGGCCAGGATCGTCTGCTCCACCATGGCGGCACTGTACCGAGCCCTCTTGACAGCGGACGTGACGCCCGTCGCACGGCCGAAACCGAGGGGACCTACGTCCCGTGGCACCCAGGCGCCGCGCCGTACTCTGATCAGGATTCGCCCCTCCGCGGCCCTCGGGCCGTCCGCCCCCTCAGAGGAGTTCCATGGAAGCCCTCGATGTTGCCCGCTGGCAGTTCGGGATCACGACGGTCTACCACTTCATCTTCGTGCCGTTGACCATCGGGCTCTCGTTACTGGTCGCGCTCATGCAGACGATCGCCCTGCGCTCCAAGGACCCGGTCAAGGCCGACGCGTGGACGCGCCTGACCAAGTTCTTCGGCTCGATGCTGATCGTGAACTTCGGCATCGGCATCGCGACCGGCATCGTCCAGGAGTTCCAGTTCGGCATGAACTGGTCGGAGTACTCCCGGTTCGTGGGCGACGTGTTCGGCGCGCCGCTCGCCTTCGAGGGGCTCGCCGCCTTCTTCCTCGAGTCCGTCTTCCTGGGCCTGTGGATCTTCGGCTGGAACCGGCTGTCGCCGCGCCTGCACCTGCTCACGATCTGGTGCGTCGCCATCGGCACGATGCTCTCGGCCTACTTCATCATCGCGGCCAACTCGTTCATGCAGCATCCGGTCGGGGCGGTCTACAACCCGGAGACGGGCCGCGCCGAGCTCGACAGCATCGTCGCGGTGCTCACGAACGTGACCGCCCTGGCCGCCTTCCCTCACGTGGTCGCCGGTGCCTGGCTCGTCGCCGGCGCCTTCGTCACGGGCGTGGCGACGTGGCACATGGTCCGTCACCACAACCAGGCGCGCAGCGCCGGCCTCGAGACGCCCGAGGGCGAGGCGCACGACGTGCAGGCGCGCACCGTGTTCCGCCCCGCGGTGCGGTTCGGCGTGCTGGCCATGTTCATCTCGGCTCTGGTTCTCGTGGTCACGGGCGACACCCAGGGCAAGCTCATGTTCGAGCAGCAGCCCATGAAGATGGCCTCGGCCGAGGCGCTGTGCCAGACAGAGACGGGCGCGTCGTTCTCGATCCTCACCGTCGGCGGACCCGATGCCTTCGCGGCCAACTGCAGCGACGTCACCCACCTGATCGAGATCCCCTACGTCACCTCGATCCTCGCGACCAATGACCCGCACGCGACCCTCCAGGGCGTCGACGAGCTGCAGAAGGAGTACACCGAGCGGTACGGCTCGACGGTGGCCGCGGTCGACGGCTCGACCCAGCAGACCGATTACCGTCCCAACCTCTTCGTCACCTACTGGTCGTTCCGCCTCATGATCGGCCTCGCGGCGTTCAGCGCCATCGTCGCGTTCTGGGCCCTCTGGGCCACGCGCGGCGGCCGCAGCACCGGGTCGCGGTTCTTCCAGTGGTTCGCCGTGCTCGCGATCCCGATGCCGTTCCTCGCCAACTCGGCCGGCTGGGTGTTCACGGAGATGGGCCGCCAGCCGTGGGTCGTAGCGCCCAACCCCACCGGAGACTGGACCATCCGGCTGATGACGATGCAGGGCGTCTCGCCCAATCCGCAGTGGATGGTGATCGTCTCCCTCGTGACGTTCACGGTGCTGTACGGGATCCTCGCCGTCGTGTGGTTCGAGCTCATGCGACGTAACGCGCTCAAGGGCATACCCCTGCCGCGCCGTGACGAGAAGACCGACGAGCTGGACACCCCGGCCCTGTCCTTCGGGTACTGAGGAGAGCAGACATGGAACCCACCGCACTCCAGACCACCTGGTTCGTCCTCATCACCTTCCTCTTCATCGGCTACTTCGTGCTCGAGGGCTTCGACTTCGGCGTCGGGATGAACTCGCTCGTCCTGGGGCGAGGAGACGCCGAGCGGCGCGGAGAGATCATCGAGACCGTCGGGCCCATCTGGGACGGCAACCAGGTGTGGGTGATCGTGGGAGGCGCCTCCATCTTCGCCGCCTTCCCGGAGTGGTACGCCTCACTCTTCTCCGGCTTCTACCTGGCGCTGCTGCTCCTGCTGCTCGTCCTGATCGCCCGGGTGTGCGCGTTCAAGTACCGTGCCAAGTCCGCGGATCGACGGTGGCTGCGGGCATGGGACACGGTGCACGCCATCGGCGGCTTCGCCCCCGCGCTGCTGTGGGGGGTCGCTTTCGCCAACATCGTCCGGGGCGTCGACATCGACGCCTCGAAGCACGTGACCACCTCGTTGCTCGGGCTGCTCAATCCCTTCGGTCTGCTCGGAGGCGTGGTGTTCGTGCTGCTGTTCTGGACGCACGGCAGCGCCTACCTCGCGGGCAAGACCGAGGGCAGCATCCGCGCGGACGCGAACCGCATGGTCGGGCTCCTGATCTGGCCGACCATCGTCGCCGGCGCCGCCTTCCTGATCTGGAACCAGCTGGCGAACGCGCGGACCGGCCTCACCTGGATCCCGCTCGCCATCGCCGCTCTCGCGCTGCTCGCCGTGGTCGTGCTGCACCGCGCGGGTTCCGAGGTGGGCACCTTCCTGGCCACCTCGGTGGCCATCATGGCGGCGGGCGTGCAGATGTTCGGCGGGCTCTTCCCCGACGTCCTCCCGTCACGCAACGCGGCGGCCAACAGCCTCACGGTGATGAACGCGTCATCGAGCGCACCCACCCTCACGGTCATGCTGATTGCCGTGTGCGTGTTCATGCCGATCGTGCTCGCCTACCAGATCTGGGCCTACTGGGTGTTCCGGGCCCGGGCCGGGTCCGACGCGGAGACACAGCAGCCGCGTACCCTCTCCGAGAGGGCGCGCGCCGGCTACCGCGCCGCCTTCGAACAGGACTGACGCCGACCAGGCAGCCCACGACTCCACGGAGGCGATCACCCTGACGGGAAGCCCCACCACGGACGACGCGACGGCCCGGGAGCACACCGCTCCGGGCCGTCCGGCGCTCTCGGACCCGGTGAGCGATCAGCCGGTCGCCGCCGCCGGCAGCTCGGAGGAGGCGCCCGAGCCGCCCGGCCGCACCGCCCGGCCGCCGCTCGACCCGCGCCTGGTCCGCCATGTCCGCGCCGCGCGCGCCCACGTGGCGCTCCAGGGGGTGCTCGGCCTCGTGCAGTCGGTGTGCGTCATCGTCACCGCGATCGCGCTCGGGCGCCTGGGCGCGGCCCTGCTCATCGACCGCGTCTCCCCGCTCGAGCACCCGGGGCTGCTGGTGGCCGTGCTGGTCGCGCTCGCGGTGCGGGCCCTGGCGGTCCTCGCCCAGCAGCGCACGGCGCATCGTGCCGCGACGGCCGCCATCGCGGACCTGCGCGGACGGGTCCTGCTGCACGGCGCTCTGCTCGGTCCGCGCCGCTCCGCCGGGCGCGGAGCGGACCTCACGACCCTCGCCACCACCGGGCTCGAGGCGCTCCGGCCCTACCTCGTCGGCTACGTCCCCCAGCTCCTGCTGGCCGCGACCGTCACGCCGCTGTGCTTCGTCGCGATCGCGCTGCTCGACGTGACGAGCGCGGTGCTCGCGGCCATCACGATCCCCCTCATCCCGATCTTCATGATCCTCATCGGCCAGCTCACGGTCGGCCGCTCCGAGGCGCTCCTGGCCGACATGCGCACCCTGTGGTCCCAGCTGCTGGATCTCGTCGAGGGGCTGCCCACGCTCCGGGCCCTCGGCCGGGAGAAGGGCCCCGAGCGCACGGTCGAGGAGCTCGGCGAACGGCACCGCCGCTCCGCGATGGGGTCCCTGCGCTACGCGTTCCTGTCCTCGATGGTCCTGGAGCTGCTCGCGACCCTCGGCGTCGCCCTCGTCGCCGTCAGCATCGGCCTGCGGCTCGTGAGCGGGGACATGAACCTCGCCGCGGGCCTCGCGGTGCTGATCCTCGCGCCCGAGCTCTACCTCCCGCTGCGGCAGGTGGGCCAGCAGTTCCATGCCTCGACCGACGGGCTCGCCGCCGTCGACGCCGCCTTCGAGGTGCTCGAGGAGCCGCTCCTGCCCGAAGGGGAGATCGAGGCGCCCGATCTGCGCACGGGCACGCTGGCGCTCGAGGGCGTGAGCGTGCGCTCGCGGGACGGCCTCGCGCCGCACGACGCCGCCCTCACGGTCGCCCCCGGGCGCCTGCTCGCGATCTCCGGACCCTCCGGGGCGGGCAAGACCACGGCCGTCCTGTGCCTGCTCGGGCTGCTGGCCCCCGATGCGGGGCGGGCCGTGGCGACCGCGCCCGGCCAGGCCCCGGTCGACGTGCTCGCGCTGCGGCGGGCGAGCCTGTGGGAGCAGGTGGCCTACCTGCCCCAGCGCCCCGTCGTGGGCCCGGGCACCATCCGCTCGGTGCTCGCCGACGCGCGCCCCGGTCTCGACGACGCCGACCTCGAGGAGGCCGCCAGGCGCAGCGGACTCGACCGCGTGGTCCGCGAACGCGGCTGGGACGCCGAGGTGGGGCGCGGCGGCACGGGGCTCTCGCTCGGCGAGCGCCAGCGGCTCGCGCTCGCCCGCGCGGTCCTCTCCCCCGCCCCCGTCGTGATCCTCGACGAGCCCACCGCCCATCTCGACGGGGCGAGCGAGGGCGTGGTCCTCGAGCTGCTCGCCCGCTGGCGCGGCGAGGGCCGCGCCGTCGTGGTCGTCGCCCACCGCAGCACCCTGCGGGACCTCGCCGACGACGTGGTCGAGCTCGAGCCCCGCCAAGACGACATGCCGGCCGCCCCTGGGGAGGTGCACGCATGAGCCCCACGACGTCCGACGCCACGGCTCCCGAGCAGGGCCCGAGCGCCCGCCACCGTCCCTCCGATCTCGCACGGGTCACGGCGATGCTCGCGATCCCCCGCGGCCGCCTGCTGGCGGCGATCGCGAGCGCCACCGCGACCCTCGCCTCGGCGTTCGCCCTCGCCGCGGTGAGCGCCTGGCTCATCACGACCGCCTGGACCATGCCGCCCGTGCTCGACCTCACCGTCGCCGTGGTCGCCGTGCGCGCGCTGGGCATCTCGCGCGGCGCGTTCCGCTGGGTCGACCGCATGACCACGCACGACGCCGCCCTGCGGGGCGTGGTGTCGCTGCGGACGCGCCTGTTCACGGCACTCGCGGCGCGGCCCGGCGATGCGCTCACGCGCCTGCGGCGCGGCGACCTGCTGGCCCGGCTCGGCGACGACGCGCAGGAGATCGGCGACCACGTGATCCGTGCCGTCGTGCCGGTCGCGGTCGCGATCGTGATGGGCATGGTCGCGGTCGCGACCCTGGCACCGCTCTCCCTCGTCGCGGCCGCCTCGATGCTGCTCGCCCTCGCCGTCGCCGGGCTCGTGGCCCCCCTCGCCTCCTATCGGGCGGCCCGTCTCAGCCAGGGCGCCGTGATCGAGGGCCGCGGCGCCGTCACCCAGAGCGCTCTCGAGGTCATCGACGACGCCACCGCGCTGCGGCTGGACGGCCGCCTCGACGAGGCGATCGCCCGGCATGGCGCCGCCCAGGACCGCTACGACGCCGCGATCGACCGGGCGGCCCTGCCCTCGGCCATCGCCGCGGCCTCCGTGCCCGCCGCGATGATCCTCGCCGTGCTCGGCTCCGTGCTGGCCGCCGGTCCGCTGTGGACGACGGGCACGGCGAGCGCCGGCGCGATCGGCATCCTGTTCCTGCTGCCGCTGTCGGCGTTCGAGGCCTCCGCCGCGCTGCCCGCGGCCGCCGCCCAGGTGGCCCGCTCCCGGGCCGCGGCGGCCCGCATCGTCGAGACCATCGGCCCCGAGGAGGCGGTCGCCCCGGCCGGCCCCGTCGGCGCCGTCCGGGAGCCGGCCGAGCATGGCCCCGGCGCACCGCACCTGCACGTACGCGACCTGGCCGCCGGGTGGAACGCCCAGGCACCGCGGGTCGAGCACCTCGACCTGGATCTGGGCCCGGGCAGCCGTCTAGCCGTCGTCGGGCCCTCCGGCGCGGGCAAGTCCACGCTCCTGCTCACGCTCGCCGGTCTGCTCGAGCCGCTCGCGGGCACGCTCGAGCTCGACGGCGCCGACCTCGCGACCCTGCCCGAGGACCGCGTGCGCCGCGAGATGGTCCTCTTCGCCGAGGACGCCCACGTGTTCGCGACCACGGTGCGGGAGAACCTGCGGGTCGCGCGCGGGGACGTGACCGACGAGGAGATCGAGGCGGCGCTCGACGCGGCCGGCCTCGCCCCGTGGGTGGCCTCCCTGCCCGGCGGCCTGGGCCACATGCTCGGACCGGACGGCACGACCGTCTCCGGCGGGGAGCGCCGACGCCTGCTGCTGGCCCGAGCCCTGCTGCGCCGCGCGCCCCTCACGCTGCTCGACGAGCCGACCGAGCACCTCGATCCCGAGCGGGCCCGCGCGCTCCTGCAGGGGCTGCTGACGACGGGCCCGGGCGCCCTCCTGGACCCCGCGTCGGCCGTGGTCGTGGTGACGCACGATCGCGCCGCCATCCCGCACGGGACCACAGTCCTGCACGTGGGGCCGAACACCTGATGCACTGGACCGAGCAGAGCCCCACCTCCTCCGGAGTCCCAGGAGACGACATGACCGCCCACGCCGCAGCACCCGCGCGCACCCGCATCCAGGACCTGTGCGCCGCCGTCCTCGCCGGGGGCGACCTCGAGGACCTCCTGACGCTCCTGACCGTACGGGCACGGGCCGATCTCGGCGCCGCGTCGAGCGCGCTCGTGCTCCCCGCGGGGCACGGCAGCTGGGCGGTCGAGCTGACGGACGGAGAGACGGGCGAGGCCCTCCTGGGCGAGGAGGTCCCGCCGGACAGCGGACTCGGCGCGGCCCTGCTCATGGGCGACCCGGACGCCGTGGAGTGCGCGGACCTGTCCTTCCTGCCGCCGCTCGCAGGCACGGGCACGCTCACCGCGCCCGTGGACGCCGGGCTCGACGGGATCGGCGCCCTGATCGTGTCGTTCGGTGACGCGACAGCGCTCGACGGAGCCGCACGCGAGCACCTCAACGCGCTCGCGACGCTCATCGGGCTCGCGCTGCGCGAGCCGGTCGACCCCGACAGCGGGGTCGACGACGAACGCGGCCGGATCGCCCGGGACCTGCATGACCTGGCGATCCAGGAGCTGTTCGCCGTCGGCATGGAGCTCGAGTCGCTCCAGCGCGACCTCCAGGAGCCGGGCGCGCGCGGCCTCGACCCGTCGATCGCGCGGTCCGTCGAGCTCTCCGTGCAGGGCGTCGAGCGGGCCGTCGCGCAGATCCGGCAGATCGTCCAGTCGCTGCGCCGCGATCGCCGCGAGGCCACGCTCACCGAGCGCCTGCGCCACGAGAGCGGGCTGGCCATCGCGGGGCTCGGCTTCGCCCCCAACCTGCGCCTGCCCACGGACCCCTCGCGCCTGGACCTCGAGATCCCCGACGAGATCGCCGAGGACATCGTGGCGGTGGTGCGGGAGGCCCTCGCCAACGCGGCGCGCCACGCCCATGCGAGCGCCGTCGCCATCTCGGTGACGGTGTTCTCCGAAGGGGTCGACCGCGTCGCGCAGGTGGACGTGTCCGACAACGGCCGCGGCATCGACCCCACGGTCACGCGGCGCAGCGGCCTGGCGAACATGTCGAGCCGGGCCCGGCGCCATCAGGGCTGGGTCGACGCGATCCCGCTCGAGCCGGGCACGATGATCTCCTGGCGGGTCACGCTGCCGCCGGTCTGACGCCGACGCGCGCCACGAGGTGCACAGGGCGGGGCGGTCACTTCCAGCCGGCGCGGCGGCGGGCGGCCTCGCGCGCGGCGACCTGGGTGCGTCGCTGCAGGCCCAGGGAGTGGAGGATCGCGGTGATGCGGTTCTTGACGGTCTTCTCGGCGATTCCGAGCTCGTCGGCGATCTCCCGGTTGGTGCAGCCGTCCCCGATCAGCTCGACGATGCGCTGGTCGGTGGCCGACAGCTCCTCCTCGTCCTCGGCCGGGCGGCTGGGCCACACCGTCTGGCCCTCGGCGATCTTCTCGATGGCCGCGACGATGTCGCGCGAGCGGGCCGACTTCAAGAGCATGCCCGCGGCGCCCACCGCACGGGACTCCCGCAGCGCCGCGTCGTCGTCGAAGGACGTGAGCACGAGCATGCGCTGCTCGGGGCTCAGCTCGCGGGCGCGCGTCATCACGTCGATGCCGGTGCCGTCGGGAAGCTGCAGGTCCACGACCAGGACGTCCGGGCGCACGGCGGGCAGACGGCGACGCGCCTCGTCGACCGTCGAGGCCTCGCCGACGACCGTCAGGGCAGGACTCGCGTCGATCACGGTCACGATGCCGCGGCGGACCACCTCGTGGTCGTCGACGATCATCACGCGCACAGGCGTGTCCGTGGTCCGAACGGTCATGGGGGTTCCCTTCCTGGTCGAGCAGCTGTCCCGACCGTACCCGAGGTTCGTCGATCGAGGGCACTCGACGCGGGGTGTCTCAGGCACTGGGAGCACGCCATCCGTGCCGCCCCGATCCGCCCGGAGCACCGCGGCCCCGCCCTGTATCGTGTGCGCACAGCCGTCCACGGACGACACCCGTGAACCCACGACGAGGCCGCCAGGTCGGCACCGATCTCCATCACAGCGAGGCGACATGGTCGATGTACCCCCCATCGATTTCACGGCGAGAGGAGTCCGGATCGGTGACAGGACCTACGATCCCGTGCCCGTATTGGCGCTGATCAGCACCTTCGGGGAGCCGGTGAAGCCCGCTCCCCCCACGCGGGAGGACGGCGCGGAGCCGCCGAGGAACCGTTGGCTGGTCTGGGATGCGCTCGGCATCCGAGCATCGACCGTCGACGGCGAGGCCGTCACCGAGCTGGACGTGAACCTGGTCGAGGACCCCGGCCATCTCGCGTCGGTGCGGCCTGAGATGCGACCGTACTTCGCGAGCGGCTCCTACCCCGGTGCGGTGAGCGTCCACGGGGTGTCGCCGCTCGACGCCGTTCCGTCGGACACGCTCGATCGGCCGCAGGACCCCGCGCCCCGTCACCTCGACGTCGTGATCGGCCGGGCGGCGAGCTGGCGTCTGCGCTGGCAGTGCGGACAGAAGAACGAGGAGCGTCCCTGGTGCACGGCACGGCGGATCGGGGTCCCGCAGCGCGGGCACGGCTCGCCCTCCTTGCCGTAGGCCGCGAGGGAGCGGGCGAAGAAACCGCTACGGCCTTCGACGTTCACGTAGAGGGCGTCGAAACTCGTGCCGCCCACCTCGAGCGCGCGCTCCATGACCTGGCGGGTCTCCTGGAGGAGGCGATGGGCCCGCACCTGGGACAGTGCCTCCCCCGGCGTGGCGTAGTGGGTGCGCGCGGCCCACAGGGCCTCGTCGGCGTAGATGTTGCCGATCCCGCTGATGAGGTCCTGGGCCAGCAGCAGGGACTTCACGGCTGCGCTGCGCGCGCGGAGACGACGGGCGACCGCGGCCAGGTCGACGGCGGGGTCCAGCACGTCGCGCGCGATGTGCGCGGCGTCGACGGGCAGCAGGGTGTCGGGGCTGCCGGCGGCGGCGAGCCGGCCGTCGGCCGAAGGGGCGAGCGCCGAGGTCCACATGCCGCCGAACAGACGCTGGTCGAGGAAGTCGACCTCCGTGCCGTCGTCCAGGGTCAGCGTGAGACGGCGATGGCGCCGCGGATCGGGGGCCGGGCCCTCTCCCGGCGGCTCGGCCGGGGCGGGCAGCTCGACCTCTCGCGCCCCGGCGCGGTCGCGCACGCGCAGCTGTCCGCTCATGCCGAGGTGGGTCATGAGGGCCACGTCGTCGGTGCCGGGGCCCTCCGCCAGACGCCACCACAGGAACTTGCCGCGACGGGCCACGGCGGTGATGCGTGCGCCCACGAGGTCGGCGGCGAGGCTCTCAGGACCGCCGTGCTGGCGGCGCACGGCGCGGGGATCGAGGACCTCGACCCGCTCGATGACACGGCCGTGCACGCGCGGCAGGAGGCCGCGGCGGACCACCTCGACCTCGGGGAGCTCGGGCATCGTCAGCCCCGGGTCAGGAGCGACTCGCCACGCTCGGCGAGCACGGCGCGCACGGCGCCGGCGGCGGCCGCGAGCTCGGCGTCCTTCTTCGAGGCGCCCTCGCCGGTCGCGGTCACGATGCCCTCGATCGTCGCGGTGGCCCGGAAGGTCTTGGCGTGCTCGGGGCCGGACTCCGTGATCCGGTAGACCGGCACGAGGGCGGCCTGGGCGGCGATCTCCTGCAGACGCGTCTTGAAGTCGTAGCCGGCCTCGAGCATCTCGTCGGAGTCGAGCATGGGCGCCAGCAGCGCGAGCACGTACCGGCGCGAGGTCGTCTCGCCGAGGGCGAGGTGGACCGCGCCGATCACGGCCTCCATCGTGTCGGCCAGGATCGAGGCCTTCTCGCGGCCTCCCGAGAGGTCCTCCCCGCGGCCCAGGCGGATGTAGGCGCCGAGCTCGATGCGGCGGCCGACGAGGGCGAGCGCGCGCGTGTTGACGATCGCCGCGCGGCGCTTGGCGAGCTCGCCCTCGGGCAGCTCCGGGTGGGTGCGGTAGAGCTCCTCGGTGGTCGCGAGGCCCAGCACCGCGTCGCCCAGGAACTCGAGCCGCTCGTTGTGGAGGGTCCCCTCGTGCTCGTACGCGTACGAACGGTGGGTCAGGGCGAGCTCGAGAAGCCCGGAATCACGCAGGATCCGGCCCTCCTCGGCGTCCAGAGGCAGGACCTCGAGCAGGGCGGCCGGGTCGGCGGCCTGCCGGCCGCGGCGCGACCGGGTCATCAGCGCACGTCCTCGTCCGCCTGGGCATCGGAGCCGGGCTCCGGATCGGCGAAGAAGCCCTGGAGCGCAGCGAAGCGGTCGTCGATCACGTCGTGGTGGTGGCCGGGCTCGTCCTCGAGGCGGATCCCGCACTGCGGGCACAGCCCCGCGCAGTCCGGGCGGCACAGCGGGGCCGTGGGGGCGGCGAGCACGAGGGCGTCGTAGATCAGCGGCCCGAGGTCGACCGTGTCGCCGTCGAGCACGACGACCTCCTCGCGCTCCTCGGCGGACATCTCGTGGGGGATCTTCTCGGGGTAGGTGAACAGCTCGTCGAAGCGGACCTCGATGTCGTCCTCGAGCGGGTCCAGGCAGCGCGAGCACTCCCCCGCCAGATGCGTGCGGGCGGTGCCGCCCGCGTAGACGCCTTCGACGACCGACTCGAGCGATCCCTCCACCTCGATGGGGTCGCCGGCCGGGATCCACATCGCGGCCGGGGCCTCGGGTGCTGCGGGCGCGGTGACGGTGCGGGAGATGTCGCGGTGCGCGCCGGGGCGACCGATGAGGTCGACGGCGTCGAAGCGGAGGTCCGGCAGGGGGGTGGGGGTCTCGGTGGTGCTCACGTGTTCAGGATACGGGGGCGGGCCGACGTTCCCCGGGTCTCAGTCGTCCTGTTCGCGATCGGCGAGAGCCGCGCGCAGAGCGCGCGCGGAGGCGACCGGGAGCATGTCGTCGACGTCGCCGCCGAGGGCCGCCACCTCCCGCACGAGGGACGAGGAGATGTGGGCGAGCGAGGCGTCGGTCAGCAGGAACATGGTGTCGACCTCGGCCAGGTGCGCGTTCATGCGCGCCATCGGCTCCTCGTAGGCGAGATCCACCTGGGACCGCAGGCCGCGCACGACGGCGCGGGCGCCGAGCTCGCGGCAGAAGTCGACGAGCAGGCCGGAGGGCAGCGGGCGCGCCTGGACCCGGTCGGCGAGCGCCTCCGCCTCGAGCACCTCGGAGATGACGGCGCAGCGCGTCTCGAGGTCCAGCAGGTTCCGCTTGGACGGGTTGTGGGAGACGGCGATGACGACGCGACCGGCGAGGTCGGCGGCCCGCCGCGCGAGATCGAGATGACCCCGGGTGAAGGGGTCGAAGGAGCCGGGCAGGACGACGGTGCTCATGGCATGAGGGTATCCACTCGGGGTGGTCGTGCGGCAGCAGGAGCAGGTCGCCGGAACGCCCGCGCGCGGAGCCCCTTCCGGTCGCTCGTCGCGCGGAGTCGCAGAAGGAGGCGGAGTCGTCGAAGGAGGCGGAGTCGTCGAAGGAGGCGGAGTCGTCGAAGGGGACCGACGCGGCTGTAGACCGAATCATCTACAGTCGGTAGGCTCGGGCCATGAGCGAGAGCACCACGATCCGGGTCAGCCGTGCCACGCGCGATCTTCTCCGTGACCTCGCGGAGCGACGGGGTGAGACCCTGACGGAGACCGTCTCCCGCGGCGCACGCCTGCTCGAGCAGGAGGCCATCGGACGCGACCTCGCCGCTCCCCTCCATGACGACGAACGTGCCTGGCTCGATGCTGACGCCGGGTGACGTGGTCGACCTCGATCTCGGTGCGCCCGCGGGCGCCGAGGCGGGCCTGCGCAGGCCCGCTGTCGTCATCACGGCCGATCGCGTACTCCAAGGCGGCCCGAACGTCGTGCAGGTGGTCCCTCTCACCCGCACCCTGCGTGTCAGCGGGTCCGAGGTCATCATCGAGCCCGACGAGCACAACGGTCTGCGCGCCGCCTCGGCGGCACAGTGCCAGCACATCCGTTCCGTCGCCACGACCCGCGTGAGCGCACAGCTCGGCAACGTCGGCCCGGTCGTGCTCCGACAGATCCGAGGGATCGTGGCGATCATGATCGACGCCTGAGGCTGTGGCGCGGCGAGGCGGAGCCCGGGCGGGCGCACCGCGCCCGTGGACAGCGCAGCGGTGTCTCGAGATCAGCAGACCCTGGTCATGTCTCCGCGGAGGGCCCGCCGTACTGCACCACCGTCTCGCCGTAGGACTTCGTGCCGTCGTCGGCGAATCCGCGGGGCCAGGTGAGGCTCGTCGATCGCGACGACCGCTCGACGACGACCACCGCGTCCGGTTCGAGGGCCGGCGCGAGCGCTGCGACGAGCGACTCGACGGCCGAGGTCGGGACCTCGTACGGCGGGTCGATGAAGACGAGCCCGAAGGGGTCGACGCGACCGGCGGCGACGTCGGAGGCGAGTACCGCGACGACGGCCTCGGCGCGTGCCGAGCGCACGCGGCAGCGCATGGCGATGCCCAGCTCGCGGGCGGTGCGGCCGATCTGACCTGCGGTCCGGGCGTGGGCCTCGACCAGCTCGGCGTCGCGGGCTCCACGGGAGAGCGCCTCGAAGGCGAGCGCTCCCGTGCCGGCGAACAGGTCGAGCACACGACGGTCGGCGATCGCGTCCCATCCGGACAGGCGCGAGAACACCGCCTCGCGGACCCGGTCGCTCGTCGGGCGCGTTCCGGATCCGGGAGGGCCGGGCACGGTGCGACCTCCCAGGGCGCCGGCGATGATGCGGGGCATGTCAGCTCCTCTCCACGTCGGGGTCGGCGTCGCGCAGACGGTCGTCGACCGCCTCGGCGAGGCCCGGATGGGCGTCGAGGTCCGCGTCGACCGCGACGAGCGCCGCCGCGGAGGTACGCGCGGCCTCGATCACCTCGCTGTCATGGAGGACGTCGAGGTGGCGCAGCGTGCGGTGCAGCCCGGACTGCTGGGAACCGACGAGGTCGCCGACACCGCGCCGCTCGAGGTCGAGCCGTGCGAGCTCGAAGCCGTCCTGGGTGCCGGCGATCCGGCCCAGGTGCTCGAGGCTCTCGCTGCCAGGCGCGGCCGTCGTGGCGAAGAAGACGATCCCGGGGTGCTCGCCGCGGCCCACACGTCCTCGCAGCTGATGGAGCTGGGAGACCCCGAAGCGCTCGGCGTCCAGGACGACCATGGCGCTCGCGGTGGGCACGTCCACGCCGACCTCGATCACGGTGGTCGCCACGAGCAGGTCCAGCTCCCGATTGGCCATCGCCTGCATGCTCCGTTGCTTCTCCTCGGCCGGGAGGCGTCCGTGGAGCATGCCGATGCGGACGTCGGCGAAACGGGGATCGGCGCGCAGCCTCTCGTACGTCTCCTCGACGCCGCGCGGCGCGCCGCCGCCGTCGGGGGCCACGGGCGCCTCGGTCTCGTCGGCGTCGTTGATGCGAGGACACACGACGAAGGCCTGGCGCCCCGCCCTGACCTCCTCGAGCACGCGCTCCCACATGCGGTCGTGCCAGCTGCGCTGGGTCTCGGGAACCACGAAGCTCGTGGTCCCGGCGCGCCGGCTCGGCATCTCGCGCAGCGACAGCACGTCGAGGTCCCCCACGATCGCGAGCGCCGCGGACCGCGGGATGGGAGTGGCGGTCATGACCACGACGTGCGGGCTTCGACCGTCCGCGCCGCGCGTGCGCAGCCGGCGGCGGTGGTCCACGCCGAAGCGGTGCTGCTCGTCGATCACGACAAGGCCCAGGGAGGCGAACTCGACGGACTCGGTGAGCAGGGCGTGCGTGCCGACCACGAGCCCGGCCTCCCCGCTCGTCACGTCGAGCAGGGTCTCTCGCCGTCGCGCCACCCGCTGGGAGCCGGTGAGCAGCCTGACCCGCGTGGCCTCGGGCACCCCGTCGATGCGCCCGGCCCGGCCCAGCTCCCCGAGCAGCTCCATGATCGTGCGATGGTGCTGCTCGGCGAGCACCTCGGTCGGCGCGAGCAGCGCGGCCTGGTGGCCCGAGTCGACGGCGCGCAGCATCGCCAGCAGCGCCACGACGGTCTTGCCCGAGCCCACATCTCCTTGGAGCAGGACGCTCGTGGGCATGTCGCGCGAGATCCGCTCCGCGATCGCGGCCGCGACCTCCTCCTGTCCCTGCGTGAGGGTGAAGGGCAGACGGTCGCGCAGCAGCCCCTGGAGAGGCCCCTCGGCCCGGAGCGGCGGGGCGGGCGTCAGCTCGTCGGCGGCCCGACGCTGCGCGAAGATCGTCTGCAGCACGAACGCCTCCTCGAACGCGAGGTGGGCCATGCCGCGGCGGGTGTCGTCGATCGTGTGCGGGGCGTGCAGCGCCGCGAGCGCCTCCTGCAGGGACGGCAGGCCCTGCTCACGCAGGATGTCGGAGGGGATGACGTCGGGCAGCAGGGGCGCGAACTCGAGGGCCGAGCGGAAGGCCTGGCGCATCGCGGCCTGCGTCACCCGGCCGCGCAGCGGGTACACGGGGATGGGCCGCATCGCCTCGTCGATCGTGTGGTCCTCGTCGAGCACGACGTAGTCCGGGTGCACGATCTGCCGCTCGCCGTTGTGGTTGCCGACGGTGCCCGAGACGTGGATCCGCACACCGGGACGCAGGTTCTTACGGTGCCAGGCGACGAGATGCGCCTTGGCGAGGAAGAAGGTGAGGGAGATGGCGTCGGTGCCGTCGTCGATCAGCACGGACAGGATCGATCCGGGGCGGTTGCGCATCGAGCGATCACGGACGTCCCGCACGGTCGCGACGGCCGAGACCTCCTCGCCCTCGGTCATGTCGCCCAGGAAGTTCAGCGGCCCGGGGACGACGTAGCGGTTGGGGGGCAGGCGCAGCAGGTGGCCCAGGTCCGCGACGCCGAGGGTCCGGGCCGCCTTGAGCTCGCGCGCCGTGAGCATCTCCGAGAGCTCGGGCACGCCGCCGGTGCGGCGAGGAGCGCGACGCATCGTCTCCTCGTCCCCGCTCATGGCTCTCCTCGATCCCGATCATCCGTCGCCCGGTCATCGCCCATCGTGCCACCGGGGTCGGACAACTCAGCGCGTCATCCACACGCGCCGCCGGCGTCCGAGGGGCGTCAGGCCCGCTCGGAGTGCCGTTGTGGCAGACTCCACAGGCCCCGGCGGCTCGCGAGGTGGGGAGGGCGCGAGCGATGGGCTACAGTGGTCAAGTTGCCTTGCGCGCCGGATCCTTCGATCACGCCCGATGCCCCTGTGGCCCGGGATGAACGGCAGAGCGGATGCCGGGGCCACCCTCAGCGAATCGATTCTTCAGGAGACTACCGTGGCTTCTACGTGTGAACTCTGCGCCAAGGGCCCGAGCTTCGGCAAGAGCGTGTCCCACTCGCACCGCCGCACCTCGCGCCGCTGGAACCCGAACATCCAGACCGTGCGCGCCGTCATCAACGGCACCCCCAAGCGTCTGAACGTGTGCACCTCGTGCCTCAAGGCCGGCAAGGTGCAGCAGATCAGCGCCTGATCGCATCCAGCATCATCCGCGGCGTCGTCCGCGGACCACGAGGGCCTCTCCATCGGAGAGGCCCTCGTCGCATGTCCGGGCGCCGTCGCGGCGCATGTCCGACGAGGTGTGTTCCGAGCAGCCAGGAGGGCGCGCTCGGGCACTGCGCGTGACAAGCCTGAGCCGCCGCGCCTGCACAGATGTGACGCTGAGAGCCGCAGCCCCCCGAATTCGGAGGGCTGCGGCTCTCAGCGTCACACTCGTGCGGGGCCGGACTCCCGCGCACGGCTCCCACACTCTCCCGCATGTCCCGTTCGACCCGCGCCGGCTCCCTCTCCACGGGCAGTAGTCGGGACGGCTACGCCCAAGAGCGGCCTGCATAAACCCGTTGGTGGGGCCGAGTCGCCCCGCTAGGGTCGGCCGCATGACGGCGAACCTCTCCTCGGCCACCGCCGCGGTCCTCCAGCACTTCCGATGGGTGGACGGCGATGCCGACACCTGGAACATGCTCAGGGACCCCTCGGCGCTCAGCGCCATCGTGGCCGAGCTGGCCCGGCTCAGCGCGCCGGAGCGGCCGGACCTCGTCGTCGGCATCGAGGCCCGAGGATTCGTGCTCGCGCCGATGGTCGCCCTGACCCTGGGGGTCGGATTCTCACCGATCCGCAAGGGCGGCGCGCTGTTCCCCGGGGACACCGCCACCATGGAGAGCTCACCCGACTATCGGGGCCGCACGCAGGTCCTCTCGGTCAGGACCGACCACCTGGGCCCCGGGATGCGGGTCTCGCTCGTCGACGACTGGGTCGAGACCGGCAGCCAGGCGATCGCCGCACGACAGCTGATCGAGTCGACCGGCGCCGAGCTCGTGAACCTGTCCGTCATCGTCGACGAGGCGGGAGAGGAAGCCCACGCCGGGCTCCCCGTCATCCGCTCCATCGTCAGCGGCTCCGCTGTCCCCTGACCACCTGCCGTGGACGAGGGGAACTGCCACGCTCGCCCCGCTCCTTGCTGAGAATTGTTGCTCTGCAGGTCAGCGCGCCGTCTGCGGGCCTCGTTGACCTGTGTGCCGACGTTCCCGGCGGTGATGCCCGGAGAAGTTGGTCAGCCGGGTGATCCGTGGATGACCTCCGATCGCGACGTTGGCGCGGTCGTGATCGCAGCAGCGCAGCCGTCCGCCAGGTCGGTGCCATCGCCGGACTCCCACGCACGGCTCCTACACTCTCCCGCATGTCCCGTTCGTCCCGCGCCGATCTGACCGCCTTCCGACGTGCGCTCAGCGCGGAGCACACCGAGGTGGCGGTGAGCGATCTGGACGGCGTGCTGCGGCGATTCGACCCTACCCTCTGGACCGACCTGGCCGATCTCACGGGCCTGCCCGCGCCCACCGTCTTCGGCGCGATCCTGGGCAACCCCGCTCTGCACGACGTCGTGCGGGGACGTGTCACGCATGCCCAGTGGCGCGCTCGCGCGACGCGGGACCTGCGAGCTGAGGGGGCCGGCTCGGCGGCGGCTCAGCGTGCCGTCGAGATCTGGTCCACGACTCCGGCGACCGTGGACCGGGAGGTCCAGGGGGTCCTCGACGACGCCCGCGACCACGGCATGGCGGTCTTCGTGTTCACCAACGGCACCGATCGAGTCCGCGCCGAGATCGAGGAGCTGGGGCTCTCAGCCCAGGTCGGCGCCGACGGCACTCACCTGCTCAACTCCGTCGACTTCGGCGCCGCCAAACCCGAGCAGACGGCGTACGCCGCGGCGCATGCCCGGATCGAGCACGTGCTCGGGCGCCATGTCGAGCATCGCGCCGTGGCCTTCCTCGACGACAGCCCCTCTCACGTCCGGGGCGCCGAGACCTTCGGCTGGCAGGCCGTCCTGCACCGCGCCGACTGACCGGCCGCAGTTCCGAATGGCTCCTGCCGGTCAGCGCGCCTCGGCCCGGCGGTATCGGATGTGTGTGGCGAGCGGCGACCCCAGCACCTCGACGGGCTCGAGGTCGAAGTCCTCGACGCCGTCGAACAGGCGCTCGCCGCGTCCGAGCAGGACGGGCGCGACGTCGAGGGTCAGCTCGTCGATGACCCCGGCGCGCAGCGCCTGCTGCACGGTCGAGGCGCCGCCGGCGATGTCGACGCCGCGCCCTTCGGCCGTCTCGACCGCCCGCGCGTAGGCGGCGTCGAAGCCCTCGGTGACGAAGTGGAAGACGGTGCCGCCCTCCATCTCGATCGGCTCGCGTGCGTGGTGCGTGAGCACGAAGACCGGCGCGTGATACGGCGGTTCGGGCCCCCACAATCCCGTCCAGTCGGGGTCCCACTCGCCGCGGCCCGGGCTGAACATGTTGCTCCCCATGACGTAGGCGCCGCGAGGCCTCATGAGCCAGCCCTCGGCGATCCGGTCGTTCTCGGTGGCCCGCGGATCGCCCATGTGCCAGGGGTGCAGCTCACCGCCGCGGACGCCGAGGCCGTTGGCGAGGCTCTGGTCGGGCCCGGCGACGAACCCGTCGAGCGAGATGGACATGTGGCACGTGGTGTCGGACATCGGTGTCTCCCAGGTCGAGGCTCGCCGCTCATCCTGCCACCGCGGAGGCGCCGTCGCGGCGATGTGCTCTCTCCGCCTCCGGCGGATCAGCCCACCGTGGATCCGCCCCGCGCGGAGAACCGTCGTCCCGAGCCGCGCGCGGACGCAGGATCGAGCCATGACCACCACCGCCCAGAACCGCCCACCCGCCCTGGCCGACCTGACCGCCGCGAGCCTGCTCGACCGGCGCGTGCTGATCCTCGACCGCGAGCTCGATCAGGACAACGGAGCCCAGCTGTGCTCGCAGCTGATCCTGCTCGCCGCCGAGCGCCCCGATCGCGACATCACCCTGCTCATCAACTCCCCCGGCGGCCTCGTGCCGGCCATGCTGGCCATCGGCGACCTCATGACGCTCCTGCCGTGCGACGTGCGGACCGTCGCCCTCGGCATGGCCTACAGCGCCGGTCAGTTCCTGCTCACGCAGGGCGCCCCGGGCAAGCGCTACATCCTGCCGCACGGCAAGGTGCTCATGCATCAGGGGTCGGCGGGGTTCGGCGGCAGCGCGGCCGACATCGAGATCCAGGCGGAGGACCTGCGGCGCAACCGGGACCTCCTCATTCGTCTCACCGCTGCCCGGACCGGCCGCAGCGTCGAGCAGATCGCCCGGGACTCCGAGCGCGACCGCATGTGGGACGCGCAGGAGGCCGTCGCGTATGGCTTCTGCGACGCGGTGCTGAGCGACCTCGCCCAGATCCTGCCCGGCCGCGGACCGAGCGGCGACGACCTCTCCCCTGCCGACCGGCGGGATCCGGCCGGGTTCTCGGCGGCCACGCCCGCCGCCTCCGACCGTCCCGAGGCGAGCACCCGCCCCGCCGAGAGACCGGAGCCCCGGCCCGAGACCACCACGGAGGAGTCCCGATGAGCACGTACACGATCCCCCACGTCATCGAGCGCACCGCCTCGGGCACCGAGCGCACGGCCGACGTGTTCTCCCGGCTGCTCTCGGACCGCATCGTGTGCATCGGCACGCCGATCGACGACGGCGTCGCCAACACCGTGATCGCGCAGGTCCTGCACCTCGAGAACGACGCCCCGGACCAGCCGATCCAGCTCTACGTCAACTGCGAGGGCGGGGACGCCCAGGCCGTGCTCGCCGTCCACGACGCGCTCGCGTACGTGCGCTGCGACGTGGCCGTGACGTGCATCGGGCAGGTCGTGGCCGCACCGACCATCCTGCTGGCCGCGGGCACACCCGGGCTGCGCGCGATCCTGCCGCACGCCCGGGTGGTCCTGCATCCGCTCGAGGCGAGCGGGCGCGGGGCGGTGCCGGACCTGATCCTCGCCGCCGAGGAGGTCGAGCGGGTGCGACGGTCCCTCGAAGCGCTGCTGGCCGAGCACACCGGGCAGAGCCTGGACCGGGTGCGCCACGACCTCGAGCGCGAGCGGGTGCTCGACGCCGAGGCGACGGTCGCCTACGGCATCGCCGACCGGGTGCTCGTCAGGCGGCCAGCAGCAGGGCGCCGCTGACGGCGCCGCCCGCTCCCCCGCCCGGCAGGCTCGTCACGGTCGGTCGCGGCAGGGAGGCGGCACGCCCGGTCAGGTCGAGCACGGGTGCGACCGCCGCCGAGGCGTCGATGCGGCGCAGCAGGTCCAGGACGTCGATCGCGAGGGCGCCGGTGATCGCGGCGAGCACCTCGGACGACGGGTCCTTGCGGCCGCGCTCGACGTCGGACAGGTGCTGGATGCTGACGCCGCTCGCGGCCGAGAGCTGTGCGAGCGTGCGACCCTGCCGATGCCGCTCACGACGCAGGGCGTCGCCGAGGAGCTCGCGGAGCAGGGGCTGCAGGTGCTCGTCCATGTCCCGAGACTACGGAGCAGGGGCGGCCGGCGCCCCGGTCTCCGCCGTGAGCGGAAACGCCGGAGGCCCACCCCGCGCGCCGTGAAGCCCGCCGGGGGACCGTGGTCGGCCCCGCACGGTCCGCCGACAGGCACGACGATGCGTCCCCGCGCCTCGCCGCGCGCGCCCGACGCACGGCAGGCGGCGCGCGGCCGTCAGGCGGCGGGGACGGCCTCGGTCTCGGCCTCGTCGAAGGTCGCGGTGTCGATCACGGCACGGAAGTAGACCTCGCCGCTCACGACGCGGTCGTAGGCCGCCTCGACCTCCTCGACGCCCACCGTCTCGATGACCGCCCCGAAGTGGTGGTCGGCGCAGAAGTCGAGCATCTCCTGGGTCTCGGCGATGCCGCCGATGTTGGAGCCGGCGAGCACCTTGCCGCCGCCGATGAGCGGGCCGAAGTGCAGCTCCTGGGCGGCCGGCGGCAGCCCGACGACGGCCATCACGCCGCGCGGCTTGAGCAGCCCGAGGTACTTGTCCACCGGGATGTCGGCGCTGATGGTGTTGAGGATCAGGTCGAACTCGCCGCGGTGCGCCTCGAAGAAGCCGTCCTCGGTGGTCGCGAGCATCTCGCTCGCGCCCAGGTCGATCGCGAGCTGCTCCTTCTTGCGGCTGCGCGAGAGCACCGTGACCTCGGCGCCCTTGGCGGCCGCGATCTGGACGCCCATGTGGCCCAGGCCGCCCAGGCCGAGCACCGCGACCTTCTTGCCCTCGGCGGCGCCCCACCGTGCGAGCGGCGAGTAGGTGGTGATGCCCGCGCACAGGAGGGGCGCGGCCACGTCGAAGTCGAGGGCGTCGGGGATCCGGCAGACGAAGCGCTCGTTGACGACGACCTTCTGGGCGTAGCCGCCCTGGGTCACGCTGCCGTCGACGTCGATCGAGTTGTAGGTGCCGACGTTGCCGCGCAGGCAGTTCTGCTCGAGGCCGGCCAGGCACTGCTCGCACTCGCCGCACGAGTCGACCATGCAGCCCACGCCCACGCGGTCGCCGACCTTCCAGCGGGTGACGCCCTCGCCGACCGCCTCGACGACGCCGGCGATCTCGTGGCCCACGGTCAGGGGGAAGCGGGCCTCGCCCCACTCGTTGCGGACGGTGTGGATGTCGCTGTGGCAGATGCCTGCCGCCTTGATGTCGATCACGACGTCGTCCTCGCGCGGGTCGCGACGCTCGATCTCGACGACCCGGAAGGGCTGGTCCGGACCGGTCTTCTGCAGGGCCTTGACGGTGATGGGCATGGGGGCCTCCTCGAGTTCGGATGTGGATGCGTCGGGGGCCGGCCGTGGGCGCGGGGCTCTCCGCGGACGCTCGCCCCAGCCTAGTCCCGCTGGATGACAGACGGCCGGGAGGGTTTGCCGCTCCTCCCGCTCGCACCCGGTCCGCGACCGGTCCGGTGGCGATAGTGTCGGGACTCTCGCCCGGTTCCGCAGGGCACCGTCTGTCACCGCCCACGAACGGAGAGCGCGCATGCCCACCTCGCAGCCGACCACCCCGGTCATCCCGACCCTGCCCAACCTGCGCGACCTCGGTGGGAAGAGCACCGGCGATGGCCGGCGCGTGCGCCCGGGCATCCTGTTCCGCTCGGTGGATCTGAGCCGTCTCGACGAGGACGGCACCGCGGCCGTCGTGGGCCTCGGGATCCGCACGGTCTACGACCTGCGCACCGCCCAGGAGTCCGAGCAGCGTCCCGATCGCGTCCCCGAGGGCATGCGCCGCGTCGAGCTCGACGTGCTGGCCGATGCCTCGGACAATGCTGCCGCCCAGCTCGGACCCGTGGTCGAGGACCCCAAGCAGGCCGAGCGCATCCTGAGCGCGGGAGGGGCGGCGCGGGTGTTCCGCGACGCCTACCGCGATCTCGTGTCGCTGCCGAGCGCGCGCCGCTCCTATCGCGGGCTGTTTCGCGGGCTCCTCGACGACGGCCGCGAGCCTGCGCTCTTCCACTGCACGACGGGCAAGGACCGCACGGGCTGGGGTGCCGCCTCGCTCCTGCTCGCCCTCGGCGTCGACGAGGACGAGGTGCGCGCGGACTACCTGCGCACGAACGACGACCTGCTGCCCGCGCTACGGCCCCTCTTCGACCGCTTCGAGCAGGCGGTCGGCGACCCCGAGCTGCTCGAGCCCGTGCTCGGCGTGCGCGAGGAATACCTCGACACGGCGCTCGACGAGGCCCGGGCGCGCTTCGACGGCATCGACGGCTACGTGCGCGACGGGCTCGGGCTGTCCGACGACGAGATCGACCGCCTCGGCGAGACGCTGCTCGAGGACGCCTAGCGCGACGGCCGCGTCACACCGGCGTCCTGCCCGGGCGCGCTCAGCGCTGGACGAGCTTGAAGAACGTCGAGTCCGAGCCGTCGGCGTGCTTCTCCTGGTACAGCAGCGCGAGCTCCTCCTGGTCGAACTTCACGAACCAGTCGTCCCACGAGACGCGCTGGAGGTCGTCCGAGCCCGCCCCGCCGGGGAAGTCGAACCGCAGCACTCCGAGGTCGTCGTCCTCGGCCGTGCCACGGACGCTCGCCGGATGCCCGTCGTGGTCCTCGACCCAGCGGCGGATCTCGTCGTGATCGGTGGTCGTGCGGCTCTCCGATGCCATGGTCTCTCCTGTCCGTCGCATCTCCGCCGGCACCCTGCGGCATCAGCGGAGATTCGTTCGCTCCGTGGTGATCGATGGGCTCATGAGCCTAGGCACGGGGACTCGTCGGAACAAGGTTCACGGGCATCGAACGGCGCGCGGAACGCGAGGCGGGCGACGATGCCTCCGCCCCTCGGCGATGGCGACGGGGCGGTCCCATCCCCGGTCAGGGCCGTTTCGGGGATCGATGGGCCTGACGAGACAGGCAGCCGGGGCGAGAAGCGCTTCTCGACCACGTGGTCGAGAAGCGCTTCTCGGCGAAGACGGCAGTGGTCAGCGCTTCTCTTCTCCTCATCACCGCCGGCGGGGAGGCCGCGGACCATTCGTCGGGAGGTGAGTTGAATGGCACACTCCGATCCATGCGAATCCTGGGAGTGAACGCCGTCTTCCACGACTCGTCCGCGGCACTGGTCGTGGACGGGCAGATCGTGGCCGCTGCGGAGGAAGAGCGCTTCTCGCGCCGTAAACACGCCAAACGCCCCGTGCCGTTCTCGGCGTGGGAGCTGCCCGAGCTCTCCATGCGCTGGTGCCTCGAGGAGGCCGGGATCGAACCGGCCGACCTCGACGTCGTCGCGTACGGCTTCGATCCGGATCTCGCCGCCCACATCCCCGACGATCCGTCGGACCCCCTGCGGATCGACTACGTGCGTCGGGCACCCGCCTTCCTGGCCGAGGCGCTGCCGGGGCTGGACCCCGGGAGGGTCCGGTACGTCCCGCACCACGTGGCCCACGCCGCCTCCGCCGGCCTGGCCGCCCCGTCGCGGACCAGCAGCGTCCTGGTGCTCGACGGCAGGGGCGAGGCGCACTCCCACCTGGCAGGCCGATACCGCGACGGGGAGCTCGAGATCCTGCGGCGCCAGGAACTCCCGGACTCGTTGGGGCTGGTCTACGAGTCCCTCACCGACCATCTCGGCTTCCTGCGCTCGAGCGACGAGTTCAAGGTCATGGCGCTCGCCTCCTACGGCCGGCCCCGCTTCGCCGGTGAGCTCCGCGAGCACATCCACGCGACCGGTGACGGCGGCTTCCGGGCCCTCACCCCCGACTGGAGCCGCTTCGCCCCCCGCCGTGTCGACGACGGCACCTGGGGAGGTGACCATGCCGACCTCGCGGCGTCCGTGCAGGCCGTCGTCGAGGAGACGCTCGTCGACCTGGCCACCTGGCTGCATGAGCAGACCGGGGACAGCGTGCTCACCATGGCGGGTGGCACCGCGCTGAACTGCGTCGCGAACTCGCGGATCTGGCGCGAGTCGCCCTTCACCGAGGTGTGGGTCCAGCCCGCCTCGGGCGACTCCGGCACCGCGCTCGGCGCCGCTCTCCACGTGGCGCAGGAGGCGGGCGAGCTCGGCGCGCCGCAGCCCACCGCTGCCCTCGGGCGGTCCTGGGACGACGAGGAGCTGGCACAGTGGCTGCGCACGGCTCAGGTCCCGTTCACGACGCCCGACGATCTCGCCGGGGAGGTCGCGGACATCCTGGCCGACGACGGCGTGATCGCCTGGTTCGAGGGCCGCAGCGAGTTCGGGCCTCGCGCGCTCGGACGTCGCTCGCTGCTCGCCAACCCGATGCGGGCCGAGAACCTCGAACGCCTCAACGACGTCAAGGGTCGCGAGCAGTTCCGGCCCGTCGCGCCGATGGTGCTCGAGGAGCGGGCCGCGGAGATCTTCTCCGACGGGCCGATCCCGAGCCCGTTCATGCTCTTCGTGCACACGGTCGCCCCCGAGTGGCGCGAGCGGATCCCGGCGGTCACCCACGTCGACGGCACGGCGCGGATCCAGACGATCTCGGACGACGACGTCCCGGGCATCGCCGCGCTGCTGCGCGCGTTCGAGGAGCGCACGGGCGTGCCCGTGGTCGTCAACACCTCGTTGAACACGGCCGGCCGCCCCATGGTCGACGACCCGCGCGACGCCCTCGAGCTGTTCGGCTCCGCCCCCGTGGCCGCGCTCGTGCTCGGCCCTCACCTGGTGCGACGGGCCGCGTTCGTGGAGGGCCCCCGGTGAGCGCTGTGCCGACGGGGTCGGAGACCTACGCGGTCGTCATCCCCTCCCTCGGCCGCCCCTCGCTCGCTCGCCTGCTCGAGACCCTCGCCGACCAGGACCTGGCCGCCGGAGGCGCCGTCCCGCTCGAGGTGGTCGTGGTCGACGACCGGCGCGGCGCCGACCTGCCGCCGCTCGACCTGCCCGCTCACGCCGGCGGCCCGGTGCGCGCGGTGCGCGGGTACGGCCGCGGTCCTGCGGCCGCTCGCAACCGGGGCTGGCGCAGCGCACGCCGCAGCGGTGCGACGTGGATCGCCTTCCTGGACGACGACGTCGAGCTCCCCCGGGACTGGGCGGGCCGGCTCACGCGGGATCTCGCGTCCTGTGCGCCGGGAACCGGGGGCAGCCAGGGTCGCATCGAGGTCCCGCGCCCCGCGGATCGGCGACCCACCGATTGGGAGCGCAATACCGCCTCCCTCGAGCAGGCCGCCTGGGCGACGGCCGACATGGCCTATCGTCCCGCCGCGCTCGAGGCCGTCGACGGATTCGACGAACGCTTCCCCCGTGCCTACCGCGAGGACGCCGATCTGGCCCTGCGCGTGAGGCACGCGGGATGGCAGCTCGTGCGCGGCGAGCGCCGGGTGCTCCACCCCGCCCGACCCGCCGACGCCCTCGTGAGCCTCCGCGTCCAGGCCGGCAACGCCGACGACGCGCTCATGCGCCGCCTCCACGGTCCGCGATGGCGGGAGCAGGCGGAGGCGCCCCGCGGCGCCCTCCGCGCTCACCTGGTCACCACCGCTGCGCTCGCGGCGGCCGCATCCGGGACCGTCCTCGCCACCGCGGTGGGACGGTGCTCCACCGCGCGCGCCGGTCGGGGCCTCCTGGGAGCGGGTCTGGCCGTGTGGGGCGTGCAGTACACACGCTTCCTCGCGCGCCGCGTGCTCCCGGGGCCGCGACCGGGCGATGACCGCTTCGCCTCCGAGCTCGCGCGCATGGGCGTCACGAGCGCCGCGATCCCCGTCGCCGCCGTGCGCCACCGCCTCCGCGGGACGATCCGCCACCGCCGCACCGTCCCCTGGCCGCCCCCTGTCCGTGCCGTGCTCTTCGACCGCGACGGCACGCTCGTGCACGACGTGCCGTACAACGGTGACCCCGAGCGGGTGCGCCCGGTCGAGGGGGCCCGCGAGGCGCTGGCCGCGCTCCGCGACGCGGGCCTCGCGCTCGGCGTGGTCTCCAATCAGAGCGGCATCGGGCGGGGCCGGCTGACGACCGCGCAGGTCGATGCGGTCGACCACCGCATCCGGGAGCTCCTCGGCCCGTTCGGCACGTGGCAGCGTTGCCCCCATGCACCCGATGCCGGGTGCACGTGCCGCAAGCCGATGCCCGGCATGGTGACGGCAGCGGCGGCCGCCCTCGGTGTGCGGCCCCAGGAGTGCGTCGTCATCGGTGACATCGGGGCCGATGTCGAGGCCGCGCACGCGGCAGGCGCCCGCAGCGTCCTGGTGCCGACGCCGCAGACACTGCCCGCCGAGGTGACGTCGGCCCCCGAGGTCGCGGCGACCCTGGGCGAGGCCGTCGCTCTCGTCCTGCCCGGTCGGGATGCCGCCGGGGGCCGGCGATGACCCGCGTCCTGGCGGTCCGCCTCGACTCCGACGGTGACGTGCTGCTCACGGGGCCGGCGATCCGTGCGCTCGGACGTCTCGGCCACCCCGTCGACGTGCTGGCCTCCCCTGCGGGCTCCGCCGCCGCGCGGCTCCTGCCCGGGGTCGACGAGGTGCTCGAGTTCGCTGCGCCGTGGTCCGGTGTCGCGCCGCCCGAGGTCGACCCGGTGGCCACCCATCGGCTCATCGCGACCCTCGCCGACCGCGACTTCACGACCGCGGTCATCTTCACCTCCTTCCACCAGAGCCCACTGCCGATGGCGCTGCTCGCGCGCCTCGCGGGCATCGGGCACATCGCGGCGACCAGCGCCGACTATCCCGGCACCCTCCTGGACGTGCGGCACCACCGAGCCGATCCGCCCGGGGGCGGGCACGAGGTGGAGGCCGCGCTCGCGCTCGCGGCCGCCGCCGGCGCCCCTCCCGCCGTCGGCGCCGAGCGGCTCCTGGCCGTGCGGCGCCCTCTGCCGCCCGTGCCGCCGGCCCTCGAGGGCGAGCGTTACGTGGTCCTGCATCCGGGAGCGTCCGTTCCCTCCCGCGCGCTCCGACCCGATCACGCGGCGGAGCTGACGGCCGCCCTCGTGCGATCGGGACGCCGGGTGGTCCTCACCGGCGGACCGGGTGAGCGTGACCTGGTGCTCCGGGCCCGCCATGGCGCCCTCACGATCCTCGGCGCCGACGGATCCCGGTGGCGCGGAACCGCAGCGGACGCCCTCGTCGACCTCGCCGGCCGCACCGATCTCGCGGGCCTGGCCGCCGTGCTCGAGGCCGCGGACTGCGCGGTCGTCGGGAACACGGGGCCCGCGCACCTGGCCGCAGCCGTCGGCACCCCGGTCGTCTCGCTGTTCTCCCCGGTCGTGCCCGCCCTGCGGTGGGCTCCCTACGGCGTCCCCACCGTCGTGCTCGGCGACCAGCACGCCGCGTGCCGGGACAGCCGTGCCCGGCAGTGCCCGGTGCCCGGCCACCCGTGCCTGTCCGGTGTCACACCCGAGGAGGTCGTCGCCGCGGTCGACGAGCTCGGCGGCCCGACCGCAGCCACCGCGACCCCGCTGACAGGAGGACATCGATGCGCATCCTGATCTGGCATGTCCACGGCTCGTGGACCACCTCGTTCGTCCAGGGCGAGCACACCTATCTGCTGCCCGTCGTCGAGGACCGCGGCCCTGACGGGCGCGGTCGCGCCCGCACCTGGGACTGGCCCGCCGCGGCCGTGGAGGTCACCCCCGAGCAGCTCGCGGACGAGCAGATCGACGCGGTCGTGCTCCAGCGTCCCCACGAGCTCGACCTGGCCCGCGCCTGGACCGGTCGGCGCCCGGGGAGCGAGCTGCCCGCCGTCTACCTCGAGCACGACACGCCACGCGGCCCGGCCGCCGCCACCCGCCACCCGGTCGCCGATCGTGATGACATCCCCCTGGTCCACGTCACGCACTTCAACCGGATCATGTGGGACAACGGGCTCGCGCCGACCGCGGTGATCGAGCACGGCATCCTCGACCCCGGCCCTCTCTACACCGGCACCATCCCGTCGGCCGCCGTCGTGGTCAACGAGCCGGTGCGCCGCGAGCGCATCGCCGGCACCGACCTTCTCGTGTACCTCGCGCGCGGCCTCCCCGTCGAGGTGTACGGGATGCAGACCCAGCGCCTGGCCGACGTGGCCGAGCACCTCGCGGGCCATGTCCACGAGAGCCTCTCGCACGACCAGCTGCATCCGACGCTCGGACGCCATCGCCTCTACCTGCACCCCTACCGCTGGACCAGCCTGGGCCTGGCGCTGCTCGAAGCCATGATGATCGGGATGCCCGTGCTCGGGCTCCCCACCACCGAGGCACCGCGCGCCGTGCCACCCGCCGCCGGACTGCTGTCCGCCGATCTCAGCGAGCTCGCGACCCGCGCCCGCCTCTGGCTGCACGACCCGGGCGAGGCCGCGGCCGCCGGCGCGGCGGCCCGCGACCACGCCCTGGCCCATTTCGGCATCGACCGGTTCCTCACGGACTGGAACCACCTCCTGGAAAGGCTCATCCCATGAGACTTGCCATGATCTCCGAGCACGCCAGCCCCCTCGCCGCCCTCGGCGGCGTCGACGCCGGGGGCCAGAACGTCGTGGTCGCCGCCCTCGCACAGCACCTCGCACGACGCGGCCACGACGTGACCGTCTACACCCGACGCGACGATCCCGACCTCGCCGAGAGCGTCGACCTCGCCGACGGCGTCCGCGTGGTCCACGTGCCGGCAGGGCCTCCCGCGCCACTGCCCAAGGACGAGCTCGAGCCGTTCATGGACGACTTCGGACGCTGGACCGCCCGGCACTGGTCCACCGTCGGGACCCCCGACCTCGTGCACGCCCATTTCTGGATGTCGGGCATCGCCGCGCGACGCGCCGCCGCCGCCGCGGGCATCCCCGTCGTGCAGACGTTCCATGCGCTCGGCGTGGTCAAGCGCCGCCATCAGGGCTCGGCCGACACCAGCCCGCCGGACCGGCTTGACGTCGAGCGGGAGCTCGCGGCCGGTGCCGATCTGGTGCTGGCGACGTGCCGTGACGAGCGCGAGGAGCTGCTCGCCCTCGGCGCCGATCCCGCCCGCATCGAGATCGTGCCCTGCGGCGTCGATCTCGACGCCTTCACGCCGTCGCCCCCGCCCGGCGAGGCGCGGCCGCCTCGCATCCTGTCGCTCGGACGCCTGGTCGAGCGCAAGGGCGTCGAGACGCTCGTGCGCGCCCTCGCCCAGCTCACCGCGACCGACGGACTCGAGGACACCGAGCTGGTGATCGCCGGCGGGCCGGACCGCGACGACCTCGACGGGGACCCCGAGGCGCTCCGCCTACGTGCCGTCGCCCGGGAGTGCGGCGTCGCCGAGCGCGTGCACTTGCTCGGGCGCATCGACCACGAGACGATCGGCGAGCTGCTCGCCGACACGGACGTCGTCGCCTGCGCCCCGTGGTACGAGCCCTTCGGCATGGTCCCGCTCGAGGCCATGGCCGCGGGCCGGCCGATCGTGGGCAGCGCCGTCGGAGGGTTCCTGGACACCATCGAGCACGAGCGCACGGGACTGCACGTCCCGCCGCGGGACGCGTCCGCGACGGCCGCCGCCCTGCGCCGGATCCTGACGGACCCGCGAGAGGCCGCCGAGATGGGCCGCGCCGGCCGCGAGCGCGTCGAGCGCCTCTACGGCTGGGAACGCGTCGCCGAGGCGACCGAGCGGGCGTATCGCCAGGTGCTGAGCCGCTACCGCGGACGGCGTCCCTCGGGTGACCGGGCCGGCCGGTGGCTCGAGCGCCACCTCGACGAGCTGCGGACCGCATCGGCCCGCGCCTCCGCGCACGCGACGACCATCGACCGCTGGGGGGCTCACCTCGCGGGCGTGCTCACCGCGGGAGGGCGCCTGCTGGCAGCCGGCAACGGGGGCAGCGCCGCCGAGGCGCAGCACCTCACCGCGGAGCTCGTCGGGCGCTTCGTCGACGAACGCGTCCCCCTGTCCGCCCTCTGCCTGTCGTCCGAGACGTCGAGCCTGACCGCGCTGCTCAACGACTACGGCCGCGACGAGGTGTTCGCTCGGCAGGTCGCGGCCCATGGCCGGAGCGGCGACGTCCTCGTGCTGCTGTCCACGAGCGGCCGCAGCTCCAACGTGCTCGCAGCCGCCGAGCGGGCCCGCGCGTGCGGTCTGAGGGTCTGGGCGCTCACCGGACCCGGCCCCAATCCGCTGGCCGGTCTCGCGGACGAGGCGATCGCCGTCGACGCACCGAGCGGCTCGGTGGTCCAGGAGCTCCACCTGGCCCTCGTGCACGCCCTGTGCGCCGCCGTCGACGCGCGCCTGCTCCCCGTCTCGACGTCGACGGCCACGACCGCGACCTCTCCGGCGCCGACGGTCGCGCTCGCACCGCCGACCCCGATCCCGGCCGCGGCGAGCGCGGAGACGGGCGGACGCGCATGAGCACCCTGCGGATCGTGGTGGTGGGGGACGCCCTGCTGGACCGGGACATCGACGGCTCGTCCACGCGACTGGCACCGGACGCCCCGGTGCCCGTGGTCGACGTCGCGACCACGCGCTCGAGCCCCGGAGGAGCCGGGCTCGCGGCGCTGCTGTGTGCCGAGACACCGGCGGACCAGGATGCCGAGGCCCCCGCCGTCGAGGTCACCCTGCTCGCCCCGCTGGCCGATGACGAGGCCGGCCGGGAGCTCGTCGCGACCCTGGGACCGGTTCGCATCGCCCGTCTCGGCCACCGCGGCGCCACTCGGACCAAGACCCGCGTCCGCAGCGGCGGACACGGCCTCGCCCGCCTCGACGAGGGCGGGCCGGGCACCCCCGTCGACGTCGACGCCGAACATGTCGCCCGTGTCCTGGCGGCCGCCGACGCCGTGCTGGTCTCCGACTACGGAGGCGGCATCACGCACGACCCGGCCGTCCGCGCGGCGCTCACCGACCACGCCCTGGCCGGCGGCATCGTGGTCTGGGATCCACATCCGCGCGGTGCGCCCCCCGTGCCCGGGTGCGCGCTCGTCACGCCCAACCGGGCCGAGGCGGAGGCCCTCTGCGGACCGGTGACCGAGGAGTCGGCCGTCTCGGGCCAGGAGCTGGCCGCCCGGCTGCGCGAGCAGTGGGACGCCCACGCCGTCGTCGTCACGGCCGGCGGTGACGGCGCGCACCTCGCGACCGCCGATGCGAGCGTGCACGTCCCCGCGCGCGCCGTCCATGACGGTGATCCGTGCGGTGCCGGCGACCGGTTCGCCTCGACCGCGGCGCTCGCCCTCGCCGCCCACCTCGCCCCGCCGGTCGCCGTCGAGCGCGCCGTCGCCGCCTCCGGGCAGTGGGTCGCAGCGGGCGGGGCCGCGGCCTTCCGGGCGCGCGCGGCGGAGAGGCCCGCCGCGCACGGCCTCGGCACGGACCTGCCGATCGACGTGCGCACCGTGGTCGAGGACGTGCGGCGCCGTGGCGGCCGCCTGGTCGCCACGGGAGGCTGCTTCGACGTCCTGCACGCCGGTCACGTCCGCTGCCTCGAGGAGGCCCGCCGCCTCGGTGACGCCCTCGTCGTGCTGCTGAACTCGGACGACTCCGTCCGGCGTCTCAAGGGCCCGGACCGCCCCGTCACCACCCAGGACGATCGCATCCGCATCCTCCAGGCGCTGCGCAGCGTCGACGCCGTGCTCGTCTTCGAGGAGGACGATCCGCGCGTCGCCCTGCGCCGACTCGGCCCGGACGTCTGGGTCAAGGGCGGTGACTACGACCCCCGCAGCCTCCCGGAGACGGAGGTCGTCGAGGCCCTCGGCGGCGTCGTCGTCACGCTCCCGCAGCTGCCGGGTCGATCGACCACCGCGATCCTGGAGACGGTCC
This sequence comes from Brachybacterium huguangmaarense, assembly GCF_025725725.1. NCBI lineage: Bacteria > Bacillati > Actinomycetota > Actinomycetes > Micrococcales > Dermabacteraceae > Brachybacterium > Brachybacterium huguangmaarense. Next base: position 2,334,157 of record NZ_CP107020.1, on the reverse strand, counting down.
GCGGTCTCGACGACCGTGACCCGGGGAGCCATGCCGGGAGCCACGTCCCGGAGCCTGCTCACGCCGCCCCGGAGCATCTCGGGGACGGTGACGTGCTCGTGCTGCGCGCTCTCGGTCTGGGCGATGCGCTGACCGGCATCGCCCCACTGCGGGGCATCCGCCGGCTCCTGCCCGACCATCGGATCGTGCTGGCCGCGCCGGAGGGCATCGGCGCCTGGCTCACGGGCCTCGGACTGGTCGACGCCGTGCTGCCGAGCTCCGGGCTCACTGATCTGCCGACGACGGGCGGAGGCCACATGGCCGTCAACCTGCACGGCCGCGGACCCCGCAGCCATGCCGTGCTGGAGGCGACCGGGCCGCGCCGCCTGATCGCCTTCGCGGACCCCGTCAGCGGACGGCACGGCCCGCGCTGGTGCGCCGACGAGCACGAGGTGGATCGCTGGTGCCGCCTGGTCACCGCCGCGGGCGGCCCGTGCGGACCGGCCGACCTCCGCCTCCGGGCCCATCACCCCGTCATGCCGGGTGCCCCCGTCGTGCTCCACCCCGGTGCCGCGGCCGGGTCCCGTCGCTGGCCCCGCGAGCGGTGGCGCACCGTGGCCGCCGCGCTCGCGCGGGCCGGGCACCGCGTGCTGATCACGGGCTCCGAGGGCGAGCGCGAGCTGGCGAGGGCCGTCGCCGTGGGGATCGACGGCGTGACCGACCTGTCGGGCACCCTCGACCTCGACGGCCTCACGCGGACCGTCTCCCGGGCATCTCTCGTCCTGAGCGGCGACACCGGCATCGCCCACCTCGCCACGGCGCTCGCCGTGCCGTCGGTGGTGCTGTTCGGGCCCACACCTCCCGCTCTCTGGGGGCCCCGCATCGATCCTGAGCTGCACACCGTGCTGTGGCACGGTTCGACCGGTCCCGACGCCGACCGTCCGGGCGATCCCCATGCCGAGGCGCTCGACCCGCGCCTGGAACGGGTGACCGTCACCGAGGTGCTGGAGGCGGCCGCCCACCATCTCGCGGCCCGCCCGCCTGCGCCGGGAGGCGGGGGCGCCGGTGCCTCCGAGCTCGCCGCCGTCCCCTGCGTCGTCCACCCCGATCCGATCGAAGGAGCACCATGACATCGCCCGACCTCCCGACCACCCGACGCCCGGACGCCCTCCCTGCGACCCCTGCGGAGGAACGCTCGAGCACGCGTCCTCATCTCTCCGACGGCGCGCCCTTCCGGCGAGCGGTCGTCACCGGCGGGGCGGGCTTCCTCGGCAGCCATCTGTGCAGCGAGCTGCGGCGACGCGGCACCGAGGTGCTGTGCGTCGACAACTTCCTCACCGGCACCCCCCGCAACGTCGCCCATCTTCTCGGCGACCCCGGCTTCCGCCTCGTGCAGTGCGACATCACCGACTACATGCACGTTCCCGACGAGGTCGACCTGGTGCTGCATTTCGCGTCCCCCGCATCGCCGGTCGACTACCTGAAGCTGCCGATCCACACCCTCAAGGTGGGGGCGCTGGGCACCCTGCACGCCCTCGGGCTCGCCAAGGAGAAGGGCGCGCGCTTCCTCCTGGCCTCCACCTCCGAGGTGTACGGCGATCCGCAGGTGCACCCCCAGCCGGAGGACTACTGGGGCCACGTGAACCCGGTCGGTCCGCGCGGCGTCTACGACGAGGCCAAGCGCTTCGCCGAGGCCCTCACGGTGGCCTACCGGTCCGAGAACGACGTCGACACGGCGATCGTGCGCATCTTCAACACCTTCGGTCCCCGGATGCGGCCCTTCGACGGCCGCGCGATCCCGACGTTCATCCGGCAGGCGCTCGCGGGCGAGCCCCTCACGGTCGCCGGCGACGGGTCGCAGACCCGCAGCGTGTGCTACGTCGACGACCTCGTGCGGGGCGTCCTCGCCCTGGCCGCGAGCGGACACAGCGGCCCCATGAACATCGGCAACCCGCACGAGCAGAGCGTCCTGCAGATCGCCCACGACGTGATCGCCGCGACCGGGTCCTCCTCGAGCGTGGAGCACGTGGCCCGGCCCGTGGACGACCCCACCGTCCGACGCCCGGACACGACGCTCGCCACCCAGGTGCTGGGCTGGGAGCCCTCCATCTCCTGGCGCACCGGGCTCGACCGCACGGTCGCGTGGTTCCGCGAGGAGCTGTCCGACGACGCCTCGCGGGTCGCCTGAGGACGGGTCGCCTGAGGGCGGGTCGACCCGAGGCAGCTCGAGCGGCCTCGGGTCCTAGTCCCCCTCGCCGCCGGACGCCAGGGCAGCGAGCACGGCCTCGGTCGACGGCGACACGCCTCGACGTCGCCGGAGGGCGGCGGGCACGTCCGGAAGCGCTCGGAACAGTCCTCGGCGCCCCGGTGCGCCGGCTCGCACCGCGGCGACGGTCTGCGCCGCGACCACGCTTCCGGGCCGGCGCATGATCGCCGTCAGCACGGCGCTGCGGGTCAGGGCGGCCCGGCGGGCGTCCGGGGCGTCCCGCCGCGGCGAGGGGTGGTGGTGCGCCCGCACCGCCGGCACGTGGCACAGCTGCCACCCGGCGTCGAACAGGTCGAGCGCCACGCGCTCCTCCTCCCCCGGGAAGCGCACCACGTCGTCGAACCCTCCCACCGCGAGGAAGGCGCTGCGCCGGACGATCGCCCCGCAGGCGACGAAGCCCAGCAGGGCGGGGCCGGGGCCGTCGGGCGGCGTGCCCAGCGGCGAGGAGGCCAGGACCGCGTTGAGCGGATCGGGCCGCTCCTCGGGGCCCACCAGGATCGCGCCGGCGATCACCGCGAGCCGCGGACGTGCCGAGAAGATCGAGACGGCGTGCTCGAGGGCACCCGGCTCCCACCAGGAGTCGTCGTCGGCGAAGGCCACATACGGCGTGTCGGCGAGCTGGACGCCGATCGTGCGCGCCGCCGCCCCGAGATTGCGGCCCAGCGCGAGCACGCGCACCTGCGGGTGCGCCGCGCGCACGGCGGCGACCGAGCCGTCGGTCGAGCCGTTGTCGACGACGATCACCGGCGCGGTGTGCCGACCGAGATGGCGGACGAGCTCCTCGCGCCGGTCCCGCGTGGCGACGACCACGGTGACCTGCGCGGCCGGGTCCGTGCTGGTCTCCTCCATGGCGATCACGGCCAGGAGGGCTCGTCGGCATGCGCGATGAAGAGCTCGCGCACCTCGCATCCCGCAGGCTGCGTGAGCGCGAACAGGACCGCGTCGGCCACATGGGCGGGATCGTTCAGGCTCGCATCGTCCGCCGGACGGTACTGCTCGGTGCGGTCGTCGAAGAAGCGCGTCCGCATCCCCCCGGGGATCAGCTGGGTGACCCCGACCTCGCCCTTGAGCTCGGCGGCGAGGGCCTGGGTGAACCCCAGCACCCCGAACTTGGAGGCGCAGTACGCGGTCGCGTCGGAGGCCCCCTTGAGCGCGAGCGTCGAGGCGACCGTGACGACGCGTCCGCGCGAGGCCCGGAGCGCCGGCAGGGCGGACCGGACGGTCGAGACCGTGCCCATCAGGTTGACCAGCACCACCCGTTCCCACTCGGCCCAGGAGACGTCCTCGAGCGCTCCGGGGCGGTCGATCCCCGCCGCCGTGACGACGGCATCGAGTCCTCCGGCGTCAGCGATCGCGCGTGCCACGGTGTCGGCGACGACATCGGCGTCCGCGACGTCCGCCTGGTAGGCGGCGGCATCCTGCACGTCGGCGATGTCGCGGTCCACGACGATCGGGGTGCCGCCGCCGGCACGGACCGCGGCGACGACCGCGGCACCGAGGCCGGAGGCCCCTCCGGTCACGAGCACGCGTCCAGGGCTGGTCATGGGCATGGATGGTCCTCACTCGTCTCCGGCGCCGTCCTGTCCGGGCGCCGCTCTGCTCGCCCCACCGTATCGACGGCCGTCCCCGGCTGCGACCACCCGGGCCAGGCGGTAAGCGCGGCGTGGGTCCGTTGGATACGCTCGCGACGGACCCATGACCCCTTCCGCGACAGGAGCATCATGAGCGACGCCCGCAACGGATCCCTCGACGGCCGCACCGACGCCGATCCCCTCCCCACCATCTCCGTGGTCGATCCCCGCGACGGCACGCCGGTGGGGACGCTCCCCTGCGCCGCTCCGGCACAGGTCCGCGCCGCGATCACCGCCGCCCTGAGCTCCGCTCGCACCTGGTCGCGCACCGAGCCCGAGCGACGCGGAGCGCTGCTGCACGAGGCGGCCGACGCCGTCGAGCAGCACGCGGAGGAGCTCGCCGAGCTGACGACCCGGGAGACGGGCAAGCTCGCCGACGACGCCCTCGGCGGCGTGCGCGCAGGCGTGGGCACGCTGCGCCAGTATGCCGAGCTGGGGCCCGTGCATCGCGGGCACAGTCTGCGGGGAGGCGTGCTCGCCGCCGACTGGACCGTTCCCGAGCCGCGGGGCCTGGTCGTGGCCTTGACCCCGTGGAACGATCCGATCGCGGTCGCCGCCGGCCTCCTCGGAGCCGCTCTGGTCACCGGCAACACGGTCATCCACAAGCCCAGCGAGCGCTGCCCGCATGTGGGACGACGCCTCGGCGAGGTGCTCGCCGGCGTCCTGCCCGAGGGCGTCCTGACCACGCTCGTCGGCGGCCCCGACGTGGGACGTGCGCTCAGCTCGTCCCCGGACGTCGACGTCATCGCCCACGTCGGCTCGAGCGCCACCGGACACGCCATCGCCCGAGCCGCCGCCGAAACCGGAGCGCATGTCGTCCGCGAGAACGGCGGCAACGATCCCCTGGTCATCGACGACGACGTCGACCCGACGTGGGCGGCCGCGCAGGCCGCGCTCGGCGCCTTCGCCAACGCCGGACAGATCTGCACCTCCGTCGAACGCATCTACGTCCATCAAGCCATCGCCGCACCGTTCCTCACGGCTCTCACCGAGGAGGCGGCGCGCCGGGACCGGGACGGCGCCCTGGCGCCCCTCGTCGACCGCCGGCTGCGGCGGGCGGTCCACGAGCAGGTCACGCAGGCCCTCGAGGCGGGCGCGGTCGCGCTCACGGGAGCGGTCGTCCCCGAGGGACCCGGAGCGGCCTATCCGGCCACCGTGCTGCGGGACTGCACCGCGGAGATGACCGTCATGCGCGAGGAGACCTTCGGGCCCGTCGCGCCGGTGCAGATCGTCGAGAGCTTCGCCGAGGGACTGCGCCGCGCCGGCGAGGGACGGTACGGCCTCGCGGCGACGGTCCTGACGGGCCGTCTCGCGCACACGCAGCAGGCGCTCGCGGACCTCTCGGTCGGCACGCTCAAGGTCAACAACGTCTTCGGCGGAGCCCCGGGAGGCTCCGCGCAGCCCCGGGGCGACAGCGGCGACGGCTTCGGGTACGGCCCCGAGCTGCTGGATGAGATGACACGCGTCAAGGTCGTGCACGTGGAGATGCCGGCCGGCTGACGGGTGTGTGCGGGCTCGCACGACGAGAGGGACCCCGGGAGTACCCAGACGCATCCCGCGGTGGCATGATCTCCGTTCGTGGCACAGAACCTGCGCCCGCCCTCGCCGTCCGACGAGGCGGGCAACCCCCACACCGAGCCCGCCGCGACGGGTACCCAGGACGCGGAACCCGCCCCGGCGGGGCACTCCCCCGCACCCGACGGCACCGCGATCACCGAGAGCTCCACGGCACCGCCTCCGAGCGGCTCGACCGCCGCCCCCGAACCGGCCGCCGAGACGCACTCCCACACCCCTGTGCTCGGGCCCGACGGGCGCCCCCGCGCGCGCCGCCCGCTCATGGCGCTCATGATCGGCGCGATCGGCGTGGTCTTCGGCGACATCGGCACGAGCCCGCTGTACGCGCTGCAGACGGTGTTCAGCGTGCACCACAACGCGGTCAGCCCCTCGGAGGAGGACGTGCTGGGCATCATCTCGATGGTCACGTGGTGCCTCATGCTGATCGTGTCGTTCACCTACGTGGGCGTCATCCTGCGGGCCGACAACCAGGGCGAGGGCGGGATCCTCTCCCTCGCCGCCCTCGTGCGCCGCAAGCTCGGGCTCCGCTCGCGCCAGGCCGCGATCGGCATGATCCTCGCGATCATCGGCGCCTCCCTCTTCTACGGCGACTCGCTCATCACCCCCGCCATCTCGGTGCTCAGCGCCTTCGAGGGCCTCGAGGTCGCCAATCCATCGCTCGCCGCCTACGTCGTGCCGGCCGCCGTGACGGTCCTCGCCCTGCTGTTCCTGGTCCAGCGCTGGGGCACCGGCGTCATCGGTCGCGCGTTCGGCCCGATCATGGTGCTCTGGTTCGTCGTGATCGGCGTGCTCGGGCTGCCGCGGATCCTCGAGAACCCGTCGATCCTGCGCGCCGTCTCGCCGACCTACGCGTTCGCGTTCGCCCTCGACCGTCCCGTCGTCGCGTTCATCGCGATGGGCGCCGTGGTCCTCGCGGTCACAGGCGCCGAGGCCCTGTACGCCGACATGGGCCACTTCGGACGTCGTCCGATCGCGTTCGCGTGGTTCTGCCTGATCCTCCCGGCCCTTCTGATCAACTACTACGGCCAGGGCGCGATGATCCTGCGGGACGCCTCGACGGTCGACAACCCGTTCTTCCACCTCGCGCCCCCGTGGGCGCGCATCCCCCTCGTGGTGCTCGCGACGTGCGCGACCGTGATCGCCTCCCAGGCGGTCATCTCGGGCGCGTTCTCGGTGTCCCGCCAGGCCACGCGCTCCTCGATCCTCCCGCGGCTGCGCGTGATGCAGACGTCGCGCGAGGTGGGCGGCCAGATCTACGTGCCCGTCGTCAACGCGATCCTGTTCGTGGGCGTGCTCGCCCTGGTCCTGACGTTCCGGTCCTCCGAGCGGCTGGCCTCGGCCTACGGCCTGTCGGTGACGGGCACGCTCATGCTCGAGCTGTCCCTGTTCCTGCTGCTCGCCTACCGGGTGTGGAAGTGGGCGCTGTGGCGGGTGGTCCTGATGGCCGTCGTCGTGGGCGGCCTCGAGCTGTCCCTCTTCGGCGCCAATGTCGTCAAGGTCGCCTCGGGCGGCTGGCTCCCGCTCGTGATCGCGGCGATCGCGCTGACCGTCATGCTCACCTGGAAGCGCGGCTCGAAGATCATGTTCGGGCGACGGGCCGAGATGGAGGGGCCGATCGAGGACTTCGTCGCGGAGGTCAAGCGGCTCGGCGTGCCCCGTGTGCCCGGTCTGGCCGTCTACCCGCACGGCGACGTGCGGACCACGCCGCTGGCCCTGCGCAGCAATGTCGAGTTCAACCACGTCCTGCACGAGCACGTCGTGATCGTGACCATCAAGAACATCGGGGTGCCCCATGTGCGCCACGATGCGCGCATCTCGGTGTCCGACCTCGGGGACGAGGACGACGGGATCGTGCACGTGCTGTGCCGCGTCGGCTTCAACGACTCCCAGGACGTGCCCAAGGCGCTGCGGCTCGCGGCCGGCAAGTGCCGCGAGCTCGACATCGACCCCGAGGAGGCCACCTACATGCTCTCGGTGTTCAGGATCGAGCCCGGGGACGACCGCTGCATGCCGCACTGGCAGAAGAGCCTGTTCCGCTTCCTCGAGAAGTTCTCGGCCAACCGCACCCAGGTGCTGCACCTGCCGCCCACCCGGACGATCGTGATGGGGGCCGAGGCCGAGCTCTGAGCCGCGGCCGGCGCCTCAGCGCGGCCGCCGCCTCAGCGGTGGCGCCGCCTCAGCGCGGCCACCGCGCGAGCGGCCCCTCACGCGAAGTGGTCGAAGCCCTCACCCGGGACCGTCCGGCCGTCCAGCAGTATGAACGGCTCCTCCCCCGCCGCCGGACGATGGACGACGCCGATCGGACGGAAACCCTCGGGCACGTCGTCGGCGGGGAAGGTCGCGAGCATCGCGTGCTCCTCGCCGCCGTGCAGCACCCAGCTCCACGGGTCGGCGCCGAGCGGTGCGGCGAGGTCCACGAGCGCGCGGACGTCGGCTGCGAGGGCCTCGCGGTCCAGATCGATGACCACGCCGCTGCGCCGGGCGAGACGTCCGCCGTCGCGCACGAGGCCGTCGGACACGTCGATCATGGCGCTCGCACGCGCCGTGCCGTCCGGGCGCCGGGCGGCTGTCCACCCCAGCTCGAGACGCGGATCGGGCGCGTTGTGCCAGGCCACGACGTCCGCCGCGAGGGCCTCGTGGTGCCGGTCGGCGAGGATCCAGGCGAGACCGGCCCCCGAGCGTCCCAGCAGGGGCGAGCCCACAGCGAGCACGTCGCCCGCCCGTGCTCCCGTGCGCAGGATCGGGGCGTGGCCCTCGGCCAGTGCGCCGAGGGCGGTCACGGTGAGCGAGAGCGCGTCCGCCGCGCCCAGATCGCCTCCCACCACGACCGCGCCGTCCCGTCCGGCACGCGCGGCGAGCCCGCGGCTGATGCCCTCGAGGGTCGTCACGTCGGCGGTGCCGGGGGCGCTCAGCGCGACAACGAGGGCGGTGGGCCGGGCCCCCATCGCGGCGACGTCGGCGAGGTTCTGCACGGCGGCCTTGGCCCCGATCCACTCCGGCCGGGTCGCGGGCAGCAGGAAGTCCTGGCCCTCGGTGAGGGTGTCGGTGCTGACGACGAGCCGCGGGGAGGCCAGGCGGACCACGGCGGAGTCGTCGCCGGGGCCGATCTCGACGGCGTCGGAGCTCGGCAGGGCGGGCAGGATGCGTTCGAGCAGACCGGACTCGGAGAGATGGGCGATCGGCGCGGGGGCGGGCGTCGGCTCGTTGGTCATGGGGACACTGTGCCAGAGCCGTGCCCGCGCTACCCTGCTGGGGTGCCCGTGCCGCTTCCCCCGCCCCGTCGTGTCCTGGCCGGCGCGGCGTGCCTCCTGGCCGCGTTCGGCCTCTCCGGCTGCGGCGCCGTGACCGTCCCGGCCGGTCCTGATGCCGCCGACCCCGCATGCGCGCCGCTCGTCGCCAACGCGCCCGAGGAGCTGCTGGGCCAGAAGCGGCACGAGACGACGAGCCAGGGCACGGTCGCATGGGGGGATGGCGACGCCACCATCGTGCTGCGCTGCGGCGTCACGCCCCCGGGCCCGACCACGGACCCGTGCACGACGATCGCCGATGCCGGGGGCGCGACGGTCGACTGGCTCGTCTCGGAGAAGGACGACGTGGTCACCTTCACGACGTTCGGCCGCACGCCCGCCGTCGACATGACGGTCCCGCGCGCCGCAGCGCCCGATCAGCCCTCGGCGGCCGTGCTCGACATGACCCGGCTGATCTCGGAGATCCCCGCGACCGACCGCTGCGTCGGCGCGGGCGACGTCGCCTGAGCACTGGTGCCCCGCGGATGATCCCGCCTGCGGACCGTGCCCGCGCCGACACGGTCCGGCAGCGGACTTTTCACGGCGGCGGCGCGGCCGCGCGACCCGGGCGCCGGCTCACGAGGTGCTCAGTCCCCGGTGGGTCGAGACCGTGAAGCCTCGTCCGCCGTAGGTGCAGGTCACGCCCGCCTCACGGTCGATGGTGCACGCCCCGCCCCGGGCGTAGAGCACCTCGCCGTAGTCGAGGGTGACCGGTGTCTGCTCCAGGACGAACACGAGAGCGAGATCGCCGGAGTAGTACGGCTCAGCGGTCGCCACGGTGTCGTCGAGGCTCACGGCCGTGGCCGTGCCTCCGCCCCCAGGCTGCTCGACATCGGTGCCGGGGATGCCGGTGCTGTCGATCACGAAGCAGTGGGCGCCGGAGGGAAGGCCGTCCTCCGGGCGGGGGTTGTCGACGAGCCCGCAGTACCAGGACCCGCTCGGGCTCATGAAGCCCCAGTGGGCCTCCTTGTCGCCCAGCCCGTGCAGCGAGAAGTCCGAGGGCTTGCGGATGGTTCCCGTCGCCGGAAGCTCCGTGCGCGCGTCCATCGTCATGATCGCGCGCTGTCCGCTCTGGCACCAGGACGTGTAGGTGTCCGGCTCGAACCCCATCTTGGCGAAGATGATCGGTTCGCACGTCCAGCCCTGCACGCTCTCGGGATTCGCCGGGCGGCCGCCGGGGGCGATGTCCTCGGTGTCCTCGTAGTCGGCGATCACGGAAGCCGCCGTGGCGCAGTCGACCTCGCCCTGCGCGACCACGACGGCCCATCCGTCGTTCTCCGCGCATCGAGTGCCCACCGATGCAGGCGCCGCCGTGCCGCCGCCATCACTCGCGGAGGAGGTTGCGCCGCCATCACTCGGCTCCTCCGTCGCCGAGGCGGACGAGGGCTCCGAGGAGCCTCCCGGGGCCGACGTCGAGCCCTGCTCCTGCCCGCCGTCACCGCCGGCGACCAGCGAGCAGCTCGTCATGAGCAGCACGCCGGCCATCATCGTGAGCAGGCCCGAGAGCCTGGTGGGCGCGCCCTTGACCGCCTGCACGTTCGACATCGTTGCTCCTTGCGTCGCCGATCGTGCCAGGAGGCTAGCGGAGGCCGGATCGAAGACGCCACGCCCTCGCGGCGGCGGGGCATCGAATGGACAGGCGCCGATGCCTCACGGTCAGCGCAGACCGATGCGCCGGGTGCGCGCGAGCTCGATCAGCTCGGAGATGAGATCCGGGTAGGACAGCCCCATGTGATCCCACAGCACGGGGAACATCGAGAACGGGGTGAAGCCGGGCATCGTGTTGACCTCGTTGACGAGCACCTGCCCGTCGGCGGTCACGAAGGTGTCGACGCGGGCCAGCCCCTCGAGGCCGAGCGCCGCGAAGGCGTGGGAGGCGATCGCACGAACCGCGGCGATCTGCTCGCCCGTGAGCTGGGCGGGCACCTCGATGTCGACGGTGCCCTTGCCGAAGTACTTCGACTCGTAGTCGTAGAAGTCGAGGTCGTCGCCGATGCGCACCTCGCCGGGCGCGGTGGTCCGGGCGCCCTCGCCGGGTGCTCCCTGGAGCACGCCGCACTCGACCTCGCGGCCCACGACGCCCTGCTCGACGAGCACCTTGGGGTCCTCGGCGAAGGCGGTCTTCATGGCGTGGTCGAGCTCGGCGGGATCGGCCACGCGCGTCACGCCGATGCTCGAGCCGGCGCGGGCGGGCTTGACGAACCAGGGCAGCTGGAGGTCGCGGCGGATGCGCTCGGCGACGCCCGCGGCGTCGGCGGCCCAGGCGTCCTCGGTCACCACGACGTCGCGCGCACACGGGATGCCGGCGGTGCGCAGCGCCGCCTTGGTCGCGGCCTTGTCCATGCACGTGGCCGAGGCGAGCACGCCGCTGCCCACGTAGGGGATGTCGAAGAGGTCCAGGAGGCCCTGCACGGTGCCGTCCTCACCATAGGGGCCGTGCAGGAGCGGCAGCACCACGTCGATGTCGGCGAGGTGCTCGACCCGGCCGTCGCGGATGACGCGCAGCTCGCTGCGCAGGCCCGGGCGGTGCACGCGCGCGGGCAGGAGCACCTCGTCGCCGTCGGCGGGCACCTCGGGCGCCTGGCCGTCCTCGATCTGCCAGTGCGCCGGGTCGTCCGAGGCGAGCACGAGCCTGCCGTCGCGCGTGATGCCGACGGCGACGACGTCGTAGCGGTCCCGGTCGATCGCGGCGAGGAAGCCGCCGGCGGTCACGCACGAGATGCCGTGCTCGGCGCTGCGGCCTCCGAAGAGCAGGGCGACGGTGGCTCTCATGCAGGTCACAGTAGTCATTCGGGGCGGACGGACCGTGCAAGCAGGGCCGCGGTGGCCTCGCGGATGTCCCGTCCGTGGTCCACGACGTCCACCACGCCGCGGGTGAGCGGCATGTCGATCCCGAGGCGCTCGGCGATGTCGGCGACGGCCCGTGCGGTCGCGACACCCTCGGCGGTCTGGCCGACGGCGGCCGCGGCCTGCGCCACGTCCATGCCCTCCCCGAGCGCTCGCCCGAGGCGGAAGTTGCGCGACAGCGGCGAGGCGCACGTGGCCACGAGGTCCCCCATGCCGGCGAGACCCGAGAAGGTCGCGGGGTCGGCCCCCGCGGCGGCGCCCAGCCGTGCGATCTCGGCCAGGCCGCGCGTGATGAGGCTCGCCCGGGCGTTGTCGCCGAAGCCGAGCCCGGCGGCCGCGCCCACGCCGATCGCGACGACGTTCTTGGTCGCCCCCGCGACCTCGACGCCGATCACGTCGGTCGAGGTGTACGCGCGGAAGGCGGGGCCCGCGCACCAGTGGGCGAGCTCGCGAGCGAGCCTCTCGTCCTGGGCGGCGACGACGCTCGCGCACGGCTCCCCCGCCGCGATCTCGACCGAGAGGTTGGGGCCCGAGAGGACGGCCACGCGCGAGGGGTCGATGCCGCCCGCCTCGACGATGACCTGGCTCATGCGGCGGTCGGTGCCCCGTTCGATCCCCTTGATGAGGGACAGCACGGGCACGTCGGGCAGGCCGTGCTCGAGCCCCGGCGCGCGCCTCCACGCCTCGAGGTTCTCGCGCAGGGACTGGGCGGGCACGGCCAGGACGATGCCGTCGACCGCCTCCAGGACCGCCTCGACGCGCGAGTCGGCGGTGATGGCGTCCGGCAGCTTCCGGTCGCCGAGGTAGGCGTGGTTGCGATGCTGCTCGCGGATCTCGCGCGCGACCTCCTCGCGCCGGGCCCAGACGGCGACCTCAGCCCCCGCCCGGGCGAGCACGAGGGAGAAGGTGGTGCCCCAGCTCCCCGCGCCGAGCACGGCGAGGCGCCGGGTCGCACGAGGCTGGCCGGATGCGGACGATGCGGATGCGGCGGTCATCGCCGGGCCCCTTCCTCGGGTCGGAACGCGTCGGTGCGCGGGTCGTGCAGCACGGCAGGGGGCCGCCGGCCGCGCAGCACCCCGACCATCGGCACGATGTGCCCCATGATCTGGGTGGTCACGCGGATCGCGGCCTCGTGCTCGGTCTCATCATCCCGCTGCGATGCCGTGAACGCAGGGCCGAAGGCGACGGTCACGTCGTGGCGCGGGAGCAGCCGCGGGGCATGGGTCCCGCGCGGCCAGACGGCGCGGGTGCCCCACAGCGCCGCGGGGATGACGGGCGCGCCGGTCGCGAGCGCGATGCGCGCCGCGCCGAGGCGCGCCCGCATGGGCCAGTCCTCGGGGTCGCGCGTGAGCGTGCCCTCCGGGAAGACGGTCACGATCTCGCCGGCGGCGACGGCCCGCCCGGCGGCGGCGACCGAGTCGCCCGCCTGGCGGGTGCCGCGCCGGACGGGGATTTGGCCGGTGGCCCGCATGATCCCCCGTAGGACGGGCACCTCGAACAGGGAGTCCTTGGCGAGGAAGCGCGGCGGCACGTGCGCGTCCAGGAGCGCGTTGCCGATCGCGAAGGGGTCGTAGACGCTCAGGTGGTTGCACACGACGATCGCGCCGCCGGTCGCGGGGAGGTTCTCGAGTCCGATCCAGTGGCGTCGGGTGACAAGCCGCAGCAGGGGCCGCACGGCCACCTGGCCGATCGCGATCAGGGGCGGCGTGCGGCGGGACGCGTCGCGCCGACGGGCGGGCATGGACGGTCCGTCGGTCAGTGCGCGCCGGAGCCGCCGCGGCCGATCACGCGCCGCGCGACCTGGCCGGGCAGGCTGCGGCGCGGTGTCGCGCCCGTCGCGACGGCCTGTCGGCGGATGGTCGCCGGGGCGCGGCGGGCGAGCGTGTTGACGGCTGTCGCATGCAGGAGGCGCCGCGGTGCGAAGGCGAGGCGGCCCCGCACCGAGAGGAACTTGACGGCCGTCGTGACCTGCAGCAGCTGTCCGCCGGGGAGCAGGGCGACGCCGATGCGCACCCGGAGGTTCTCGTCGTCGTCCACGATGAGCGCCTCGGAGCCGCGCACCTCGTCGGTCACGTACTCCTTGGCGGGCGGCGGCACCATGTCGAACAGGCGCACCGCCTCGTCGCGCAGCGCACGCAGGCCGCGCTGGGACAGCGGGGTGTTCTCGTGGGAGAAGATCGCCTCGGCCCAGACCCGCGGGTCCGGCTCGTCGACCCCGCGGGTCGGCACGATGACGACGTCGCAGTAGTCGGGCACGGGGATGTCGCGCAGGGCCAGCGAGGTCGCCGGGCTCGGGACGACGTGCGAGATCTCGTGCGACGGCTCCGTCATGTCAGGTGCCTTTCCCTTCGTGATGCTCGGCGGGGTGTGCCGCGCGGGGGCGGTCAGTCCTCCCAGAACTCCGCGCCGAGCGCCGTGAGCTTATCCCGGAAGCGCTCGTAACCGCGGTCGATCAGGTCGATGCCGTGGATCGCGGAGACGCCCTCGGCGCCGAGCGCGGCGATGAGGTAGGAGAACCCGCCGCGCAGGTCCGGCACGGTGATGTCCGCGCCGTGGAGCGGCTTGGGGCCGGAGATGACGGCCGAGTGGTTGAAGTTGCGGCGCCCGAAGCGGCAGCGCGAGCCGCCGAGGCACTCGCGGTACACCTGGATGTGGGCGCCCATGTCGTTGAGCGCGTCGGTGAAGCCGAGGCGGTTCTCGTACACCGTCTCGTGCACGATGGAGATGCCCTCGGCCTGCGTGAGCGCGACCACGAGCGGCTGCTGCCAGTCGGTCATGAAGCCGGGGTGCACGTCGGTCTCGACGGCGATCGCGTGCAGGGGCGTGCCGGGATGGTAGAAGCGGATCCCGTCGTTGAGGATGTCCATGCCCGCGCCCACGCGCCGCATGACGTTGAGGAACGTGGCCATCGGCTTCTGCTGGGCGCCCCGGACGAAGACGTCGCCCTGGGTGACGAGCGCGGCGCAGGCCCAGCTCGCGGCCTCGATGCGGTCCGGGATGGCGACGTGCTCGTAGCCGCCCAGGCGGCTCACGCCCTCGATCGTGATGGTGCGATCGGTCTGCAGGGAGATGATCGCGCCCATCTTCTGCAGGACCGCGATGAGGTCCTCGATTTCGGGCTCGACGGCCGCGTTGGTCAGCTCGGTGACGCCGTCGGCGCGCACCGCCGTCAGCAGCACCTGCTCGGTCGCGCCGACGCTCGGGTACTCGAGGTGGATCTTGGCGCCGTGCAGTCCGTCGGGCGCGGTGATGTAGATGCCCTGCTCGCGCTTGTCGACCTTCGCACCGAAGTTGCGCAGCACGTCGAGGTGGTAGTTGATGGGGCGGTCGCCGATCCGGCAGCCGCCGAGGTCAGGGATGATCGCCTCGCCGAGACGGTGCAGCAGCGGTCCGCAGAAGAGGATCGGGATCCGGGAGCTCCCGGCGTGCGCGTCGATGTCGGTCACATGGGCCCGCTCGACGTTGGAGGGGTCCATGCGGATCTCGCCGGCCTCGACGTCACGGGCGACCTTGACGCCGTGGATCGAGAGCAGATCGCCGACGATCTGCACGTCGCGGATGTCCGGCACCGAGTGCAGGACGCTGGGCTCCTCGCCGAGCAAGGCCGCGACCATGGCCTTGGAGACCAGGTTCTTCGCTCCGCGGACCGTGATCTCCCCCTTCAGGGGGCGACCACCGCGGACGTGGAATGTCGAGTTCGAGGGGCTCATCGTGTCCTTGCAGCTTCACTGGTCCGGGGCCGGGGGGACCCTGGGTGACCGGCCCACCATACCGGAGCGCGCTGGCCGTGGACGGGGTCGGCGGTGTGATCCCGTCGAGCGCCCACGACCGGCGCGGATACCGGGCGGTCGGCGCCGCTGGGCAGGAGAGGGGTCAGTGCGTGTCGGCGGTGCGCACGGGCAGGGTCTTGGGCATCCAGCGCGGGCGCCGCGCCTCGAACGCGTCGATGTCGGCTTCGTGCCGGAGGGTCAGGCCGATGTCGTCGAGGCCCTCCATGAGGCGCCACCGGGTGTAGTCGTCGATGTCGAAGCGGAAGACGCTCTCCCCCGCGCGCACCTGGCGCTCGGCGAGATCGACGGTCACCTCGGTGCCGGGGTTCTCCTCGAGGATCTTCCACAGCTGCTCGATGTCGTCCTGGGCGAGCTGCGCGGCCACGAGGCCCTGCTTGCCGGCGTTGCCGCGGAAGATGTCCGCGAAGCGGCTCGCGAGCACGGCCTGGAAGCCGTAATCGCGCAGCGCCCAGACGGCGTGCTCGCGCGAAGAGCCGGTGCCGAAGTCGGGGCCGGCGACGAGCACGGAGCCCGCGCTGTAGGGCTCGCGGTTGAGCACGAAGTCGGGGTCGTTGCGCCAGGCCGAGAACAGACCGTCCTCGAAGCCCGTCTTGGTGACGCGCTTGAGGTAGACCGCGGGGATGATCTGGTCGGTGTCGACGTTGGAGCGGCGCAGCGGGACGCCGATGCCGGTGTGGGAGGTGAACTTCTCCATGGTGATGAGCTCCTGGTGGCGAGGGGTCAGGCCGACTGCTGGGCGAGCGGCGCGATCGAGCCGTCGGCCTCGAGGTCGGAGGGCGAGGACAGAGTCCCGCGCACGGCGGTCGCCGCGGCGACCACGGGCGAGACCAGGTGGGTGCGCCCGCCCTTGCCCTGGCGCCCCTCGAAGTTGCGGTTGGAGGTCGAGGCGGCGCGCTCGCCCGGCTTGAGCTGGTCGGGGTTCATGCCCAGGCACATCGAGCAGCCGGCCTGGCGCCACTCGGCGCCGAAGGCGAGGATGTCGCGGTCGAGGCCCTCGCGCTCGGCCTGCAGGCGCACGCGGGCCGAGCCGGGCACCACGAGCACGCGCACGTCGGGATGCTTCTGGCGTCCGCGGATGATGTCGACGAAGGCCCGCAGATCCTCGATGCGGCCGTTGGTGCACGAGCCCATGAAGACCGTGTCGACCCGGATGTCCTTGAGCGGGGTGCCCGGCACGAGGTCCATGTAGGCCAGGGCGTTCTCGGCGGACACGCGGGAGGTGTCGTCGGTGAAGTCCTCGGGGGCCGGCACGGACGCCGACAGCGGCAGGCCCTGACCGGGGTTGGTGCCCCACGTGACGAAGGGCTCGAGGGTGTCGGCGTCGATCGTGACCTCGGCGTCGAAGGTCGCGTCGTCGTCGCTGCGCAGCGAGCGCCAGTACGCGACGGCCTCGTCCCATGCCTCGCCGCGGGGGGCGTGCGGGCGGCCCTCGAGGTAGGCGAAGGTGGTGTCGTCGGGGGCGATCATGCCGGCGCGGGCACCCGCCTCGATCGACATGTTGCAGATCGTCATGCGCCCCTCCATCGAGAGGTCGCGGATGGCCTGGCCGCGGTACTCGAGCACGTAGCCCGCGCCGCCGCCGGTGCCGATCTTCGCGATCACGGCGAGGATGATGTCCTTGGCGGTCACGCCCGGGCGCAGGGTGCCCTCGACGTTGACGGCCATGGTGCGGAACGGCTTGAGCGGGAGCGTCTGGGTCGCCATCACGTGCTCGACCTCGCTCGTGCCGATGCCGAAGGCGAGGGCGCCGAAGGCCCCGTGCGTCGAGGTGTGGGAGTCCCCGCACACCACGGTGATGCCGGGCATCGTGAGGCCCAGCTGCGGGCCGACGACGTGCACGATGCCCTGGTCCTTGTCGCCGAGGGGGTGGATGCGCACCCCGAACTCCTCGCAGTTGCGTCGGAGCGTCTCGATCTGGGTGCGGCTCGTGAGGTCCGCGATCGGCTTGTCGATGTCGATCGTCGGGGTGTTGTGGTCCTCGGTCGCGATCGTCTGGTCCAGACGGCGCAGGGGGCGGCCCTCCTGGCGCAGGCCGTCGAAGGCCTGCGGGCTCGTCACCTCGTGCAGGAGCTGGAGGTCGATGTAGAGGAGGTCGGGCTCGTTGCCCTCCCCCGGTCGCACCACATGGTCTGCCCAGACCTTCTCCGCGAGCGTGCCCGCCATTGCTGTCATCTCCTTAGGACCGATCCGTGCGCCGGGGTCACCGGTCGTGGATCGGGATGCTGGTTCGAGGAACCCCGCCGCCGGCATCGATGGGGGCGACGGCCGGGCGTGCTCGGGTGTTCGTCCAGCCATCGTGGGACTGTCCACACTTCGATGCACTTGCGTCTCACCGTTCAAGACGACATGATCGTGCCCATGAACGACACGCAGATGGAGGACGCGGGCAGCGGCGTCGGAGTCCTGGACAAGGCCGCGACCGTGCTCGGCGCCCTGGAAGCGGGGCCCGCCACCCTCGCACAGCTCGTGCAGGCGACGGGTCTGGCACGCCCCACGGCGCACCGTCTCGCGGTCGCCCTCGAGCACCACCGGCTCGTCGCCCGCGACATGCAGGGCCGCTTCATCCTCGGCGGCCGGCTCGGCGAGCTCGCCGCCGCCGCGGGCGAGGACCGGCTGCTCGCCGCCGCGGGCCCCGTGCTCGCGGCGCTGCGCGACCACACGGGCGAGTCCGCGCAGCTCTACCGCCGCCAGGGAGAGCACCGCATCTGCGTGGCCGCGGCCGAGCGCCCCATCGGTCTGCGCGACTCCGTGCCGCTCGGCGCGACGCTCACCATGAAGGCCGGCAGCGCCGCCCAGATCCTGCTCGCCTGGGAGGAGCCGGACCGTCTGCACCGGGGCCTCCACGGCGCCCGCTTCACGGCCACCATGCTCTCGGCCGTGCGGCGCCGCGGCTGGGCCCAGTCCATCGGTGAGCGCGAGAGCGGCGTCGGCTCCGTCTCGGCCCCCGTGCGCGGGCCCAACGGTCGTGTGGTCGCGGCCCTGAGCGTGTCCGGTCCGATCGAGCGCATCACCCGTCAGCCCGGCCGCCTGCACGCCGCCGCCGTCATCTCCTCGGCCAACCACCTCACGGAGGTCCTGCGCCGCGCGTCGGTCTGACCGCAGACCTCCTGCGACGCGCACGGGGCGCCCGGCCATCCGGCCGGGCGCCCCGTGCGCGTCAGGGCGGTCAGCGACGGCGCAGCGGCCGCTCGATCCAGATCGGGGTGTGGGCGTACTGCACGACGGCGCCGGTCTGCGAGGACGCCGAGACCGCCCCCTCGCCGCGGGCGGCGACGACGAGGGCGCGCACCCCTTCGCTCAGGCGCACGAGACTCTTGGCGTCATGGGCCGCCGAGCCGTCGGCCAGCTCGACGGTCACGTCCGGGTGGCCCTCGTGGATGAGGCGCCGCGCGGTCTCGAGGATGCGCGGATGCTCCGACAGCGGCGTCGCGACGCCGATCACCACGTGCACCTCGGCGCCGTAGAGGGCGGCCAGCTCGCCCGCCCGCCGGAGGGCCTGGGTACCCAGGTCGGAGCCCTCGTAGGCCACGCCGATGGGTCCGTCGGTCGCCTCGTCGCCGCGCACGACGACGACCGGGCAGTCCGCGCGGCGACCCAGGGCCAGGCTCGTCGAGCCCATCACCATCGACAGGAAGCGACCGAGCCCACGGCTGCCGACGGCGAGCACGTCGGCCTCGCGCGAGGCCGCGAGCAGCACGTCGGCGCCGCGTCCCTCGACGATCTGCGAGGTGACGGGCACGTCCGGGGCGATCTCGTGCGCATGCTGGACCGCGTGCAGCATGAGGGTCTCGGCGGCCGAGCGCAGGCCCGAGCCCGCGACCCCCGGCACGGGGTCCACGTCGACGTTCATGAGCGGCCACACGAAGGCGTGGACCAGGTGCAGGGAGCCGCCGGTGCGGGCGGCGTGCTCGGCGCCCCAGCGCACGGCCTTGTCGGACTCGTCGGTGTCGGCGACGCCGACGACGACCCGCGGGCGGGGCGCCGACGCCGGGAGGTCGGGAACGCGAGGGGGAAGGTCGTTGGTCTCCATGGCCTGATTCTAGCCAGTGCGACGCCCGTCACACCGGGACCCGAGGCGGGCCGGGACGTACGACGCGCGGGGACGAGAGCCGGGTGCAGACGACGAGAGCCGGCGCCCGAAGGCGCCGGCTCTGCTCGTACCCCGTACCGGATTTGAACCGGTGTTACCGCCGTGAGAGGGCGACGTCCTGGGCCGCTAGACGAACGGGGCGTGCGATCCCGGAGGGATCCGGTCCGCGAGGGACCAGCGACGGCCGACCGGAGCCGGCTCCTCGCGACGAACCCGGAGGTTCGCTCGTACCCCGTACCGGATTTGAACCGGTGTTACCGCCGTGAGAGGGCGACGTCCTAGGCCGCTAGACGAACGGGGCGCGGGCCTCGTCTGCCGTGCCGGAGCACGATCGACGTTGCGCTGGGGTACCAGGACTCGAACCTAGAACAACTGAACCAGAATCAGCCGTGTTGCCAATTACACCATACCCCAAGGGGGTATCGATCCCTCTCCTGCGATCACAGGGGCGGGGCCGTACCGAGGTACAACTCTAGCCGGTCGGCCCAGGTGAGGGCAAAGCGAGAGCGTCCGCGAGGGCTGTGAGGTCTCCCACCTCGAGGTGGCGACGCTGGTCGGGGCGGCATCTCTCGAAGCGGCGATCGTGCTCCCGCTGCAGGTGCACGCCGATCAGGCCGGCCGCCGTGGCGGCGTCCGCGTCGATGTCGGGCTCGTCGCCCACGTAGACGACGTGCGCGGGATCCGTGCCCAGCCGGCGCGCCCCCTCGAGGAACATGCGCGGATCGGGCTTGCCCACCCCGAAGGTGTCCATCGTGGCCAGCAGCGGCACCGACTCGGCGAGCCCCACCGCGGTCAGCTTGCGCGTCTGCAGCGCCGCGGCCGCGTTGCTCATCGCGCCGAGGGGCAGGCCCGCGGCACGCAGGCGGCGCACGGCGATGATCGCATCCGGGAACGGCCTCCACGCCGCGGCGAAGGCCTCGTCGAAGGCCCGGTCGAAGACAGCGAAGCCGTCGGCGTCGAGCGGGCGGGCGTCACGGTCGGTGAGGACCTCGTCGATGCGGCGGTGGCGCTGCTCGCCGTAGCCGACCTCGCCGCGCGTGTAGGCGCGGTACCAGCCGGAGCGGTCGCGCGACCACTGGGCGGCGATCGCGTCGTGGTCGGCGTCCGCGCCCAGCAGCGGGGTCACGGCATGGCGCAGGGCTGCCGCGAAGGCGCCCGCCGTGTCGACGAGGGTGTGGTCGATGTCGAACAACACGGCCTCCACCCCGCACAGGGCGTCGCGCAGACGAGGGTCGGCCATGCGCAGCTCAGGCGGCCGCGAGGCGGTCGCGGAAGGACCGCAGCCGCGCGAGCGAGGAGTCCCGTCCGAGCAGCTCCATCGACTCGAACAGCGGCGGGGAGATCCGGCGCCCGGAGATCGCGCTGCGCAGGGGTCCGAAGGCCAGCCGCGGCTTGATGCCCATCTCGTCGACGATCGCGCCGCGCAGGCGCTTCTCGAGGGTCGCGGTCGCGAAGGCGTCGGCGTCCAGGGCCTCGACCTCGGCGATCGCGCGGTCGAGCACGGCCCCGGGATCCTCTCCCAGCTTCCGGGTCGCGTCCTCCTCGATCACGAGGTCCTCGTCGGCCACGAACAGGAAGCGCAGCATGTCGGGCGCCTCCCCGAGCAGGTTCATGCGCGGCTGGACGAGCGGAGTCGCGCTCGCGAGCAGCGCGTGCTCGCGCTCGGTGATCGGATCGGACACCACGCCGGCGGCCTGCAGATAGGGCACCATGCGCTCGGTGAAGTCCTCGGGCGCGAGCAGGCGCATGTGGTCGGCGTTGATCGCGGTGGCCTTCTTGATGTCCACGCGCGCCGGGTTGGGGTTGACGTCGGCGGCGTCGAACCGCTCGACCATCTGCTCGCGCGTGAAGATGTCCTGGTCGGCGCTGTAGCCCCAGCCCAGCAGGGCGATGTAGTTGACCATGCCCTCGGGCAGGAAGCCCTGCTCGCGGTAGAGGAACAGGTTGGACTCCGGGTCGCGCTTGGACAGCTTCTTGTTGCCCTCGCCCATCACGTACGGGAGGTGGCCGAACACGGGCACCCGGTCGGTCACGCCGATGTCGATGAGGGCGCGGTACAGGGCCACCTGGCGGGGCGTCGAGGACAGCAGGTCCTCGCCGCGCAGCACGTGGGTGATGCGCATGAGGGCGTCGTCGACGGGGTTGACGAGGGTGTAGAGCGGCGATCCGTTGGCGCGCACGACCACGTAGTCCGGGGTCGAGCCGGCGCGGAAGGTGATCTCGCCGCGCACGAGGTCGGTGAAGGTGATGTCCTCGTCGGGCATGCGCAGGCGCCAGACGGGCTCGCGCCCCTCGGCCCGGAAGGCGGCGCGCTGCTCGTCGGTCAGGTCGCGGTCGTAGCCGTCGTAGCCGAGCTGCGGGTCGCGGCCCGCGGCACGGTGGCGCGCGGCCGACTCCTCGGCCGTCGAGTACGACTCGTAGATGTGTCCGGCGGCCCGGAGGCGCTCGATGACGTCGGCGTAGATGGCGCTGCGCTGGGACTGGCGATAGGGCCCGTCGGGGCCGCCCACCTCGACGCCCTCGTCCCAGTCGATGCCGAGCCAGCGCATTGCGTCGAGCAGCTCGTGGTAGGACTCCTCGCTGTCGCGCGCGGCGTCGGTGTCCTCGATGCGGAAGACGAGCCGGCCGCCCGTGTGGCGGGCGTGCGCCCAGTTGTACAGGGCCGTGCGCACCATGCCGATGTGCGGGGTGCCGGTCGGGCTCGGGCAGAAGCGCACGCGCACCTGCTCGGGCTCGAGCTCCTGCTGGGCGTGGACGGGGCGGGGGTCCGGGGCTTCGACGGACGCAGAGGTCACGGAGGGTTCTCCTGGCGGTGGGACGGGGCGGCGCGTCAGCGCCGCACGACGGGGTTGGTGAGGGTGCCGATGCCCTCGATCTCGACGGTGACGCTCGCGCCCTCGGGCACGGTGCGCACGCCCGCGGGCGTGCCGGTGAGCACGACGTCGCCGGGAAGCAGGGTCGTGACGCGCGAGATCTCCGAGATGAGCTCGGGGATCGAGCGGAGCATGTCGGCGGTGGTGCCGTCCTGGGTCGTCTCGCCGTCCACGGCGGAGCGGACGGCGAGGTCGCTCACGTCGAGGTCGGTCTCGATCCACGGGCCCAGCGGGCACGAGGTGTCGAAGGCCTTGGCGCGGAACCACTGGTTCTCGGAGCGCTGGGCGTCGCGGGCCGTGAAGTCGTTGGCGCACGTGTAGCCGAGGATCAGCTCGCGCACGTCGTCGGGCTCGACGTCCTTGACGATCGTCTTCATGACGACCGCGAGCTCGGCCTCGGGGCTCACCTCGTCGCTGTAGCAGGGCAGCACGACCGGGTCGCCGGGGCCGACCACGGCGGTGTTGGGCTTGAGGAAGTACAGCGCCTGGGCGGGGACCTCGTTGCCCAGCTCGGCGGCGTGCGCGGCGTAGTTGCGGCCCACGCACACGACCTTGGACCGTGGGATGACGGGGGCGAGCAGGCGCACGTCCTCGAGCGGGAGCACGGTGCCGGTGGGACGGATCTCGGTGTACAGGGGGTCCCCGGTGATCGCGTAGACCATCTCCTGCCCGTCGCGGGGCTGGATGATGCCGTACTGGGGATCCTCGCCGGTGGTGAATCGGGCGATACGCATGCCCGCCAGTCTACGGGCCCGGCGAGGGCCGGGATCCCGGGCGGATCCGTGGCCTCCCGGGTGCTCGCGACGACGGCCGGGGGCGGCGGGGGCGTGAGGCGAGAGTGGGCGCCGAAGCCGTGGGGCGGGGCCGCGGAGGGATGGGTGCCGGGGCCGTGGGGCGTGGGCGGGGTGAAGACCGGGGAAGCATGGGATACCGGGGGACACCGGCGACGCCGGGGTCGACATCGGAGGCGGTACCGGAGGGCATGGTCGCGGGCGGGACGCTGGTGATGTGCACTGGCGATATAGCCAGTGCACATCACCAGCGTCCCGTGCAGAACACGGCACCCCGGTAGGGCACCCCGGAGGACGGCACCGCACAGCCGGCTCCCCCACCTCCCCCTGGTCACGGCCACGCCGCTCCCCCGCGGGGCGCACGCACACCCGGATCACACGCTTTTCCGTGCCGAAGGGACTCGCCGTGCGCCCGTTCCCTCGAGGCTTTCGAGGCCCGCGCCCTCCCGGAACACACCCCCAGGGCGCACGCTGCGTCGGGACACACGCTCCTCAGGGCACGCCCACGCCCCCCCACGGCGCGCGGCGCCTCCCCCTTGCCACCCTCGGTACTTAGCGTTACTGTCTACCGGTAGTCAGTGACACTGAATAGCAGAGGGAGTGCCGTGGGAGACAAGCAGAGGACCGAGATGCTCAAGGGGGTTCTCGAGGGCGTGGTCCTGGCGCTCCTGGCGATCCGGCCCGCCTACGGGTACGAGATCACCGCCCAGCTGCGCGAGCGGGGTTTCACCGAGATCGCGGAGGGCACGGTGTACGCGCTCCTCGTGCGGGTCGAGCAGCGAGGACTCGTGGACGTGCAGAAGGTCCCCTCGGAGAAGGGACCGCCTCGCAAGGTGTACTCGCTCAACGCACAGGGGCGCGACGACCTCGACGAGTTCTGGAGGATGTGGAGCGTCCTCGCAGGGCGATTGGACGAGCTCCACCAAGGAGACACGCACGCATGAACATCATCGAGAAGGTCGTCGGGGACTCCGGCGACAAGCGCCGCTGGCGCGACTACCGGGCCCGCGTGAAGGCGCTCCCGGATGGCTACCGCACGACGGCCCAGGCGCTCGAGCACTACCTGATGTACTTCGGCGCCACCGGTGGCGACATCTGGCTGACGGCCTACGAGGACCTCGCCGACCTGTTCGAGCAGGCGGCCGCCGACGGCACCCCGATCCGCGAGATCGTCGGCGCCGACCCGGTCGACTTCGCCGAGACCTTCGCGGCCAACTACGGCGGCGCGGGCTGGATCACCAAGGAGCGACGGCGGCTCACCGAGGCCGTCGAGCAGGCCGAGAGACAGCAGGGCGGCGAGCGCGCATGACCGCGACGACCCTCGTCGAGCCCGCGATCCGCGTGACCGGCCTCGAGAAGTCCTTCGGCGGCCTGCACGTGCTGCGCGGAGTGGACCTCGAGGTGGAGCGCGGCAGCGTCGTCGCGCTGCTCGGCTCCAACGGCGCGGGCAAGACGACGCTCGTCCGGATCCTGTCCACGCTGCTCCGGGCGGACGCCGACGCCTGCGCGGTGCGCGGGATCGACGTCGCGCGTCGTCCCGAGCAGGTGCGGGAGACGATCAGCCTCACCGGCCAGTTCGCCGCCGTCGACGAGATCCTCACCGGCCGCGAGAACCTCGTCATGATCGCGCGTCTGCGCCATCTGCACGATCCCGGCCGTATCGCCGACGACCTGCTCGCCCGCTTCTCGCTCGCCGGGTCCGGCGGCCGACGCGTGGGCACCTACTCGGGCGGGATGCGCCGTCGTCTCGACATCGCCATGAGCCTCATCGGCGACCCGTCGGTCGTCGTGCTCGACGAGCCGACGACGGGGCTCGACCCGCAGGCGCGCATCGAGGTGTGGCAGGCGGTGCGGGGCCTGGCCGAGAACGGGACCACGGTGCTGTTGACGACGCAGTACCTCGAGGAGGCCGAGCAGCTGGCCGACCGGATCGCGATCCTGCATCACGGCCGGATCATCGCCGACGGCACCCTCGCCGAGCTCCGGCGGCTGCTGCCTCCCGCGAGGGCCGAGTACGTCGAGAAGCAGCCGACGCTCGAGGAGATCTTCCTCGCGATCGTCGGCGACGAGCGGGAGGGAACACCGTCATAACAGCTCACGCCTTCAGTGACACTGCGGTGCTCACGGGCCGCTCGCTGCGCGACGTCGTGCGCAGCCCCGACACCATCATCACCGCGGCGCTCATGCCGATCGCCATGATGCTGATGTTCGTCTACGTGCTCGGCGGCGCGATCGACACCGGCTCGGGCGTGGGCAGCGGCTCCTACGTGGACTACCTGCTGCCGGGCATCCTGCTCCTCACCGTGGTGATGGGCATCTCGTACACCGCGTTCCGCCTGTTCCTGGACATCAAGGGCGGGATCGTCGAGCGCTTCCGCTCGATGCCGATCGCGCGGTCGAGCGTGCTGTGGGCCCACGTCCTCACCTCGGTCGTGGCGATCCTCGTCTCGCTCCTCGTCGTCGTCGGCGTCGCCCTCCTCCTGGGCTTCCGCTCGGATGCCGGCGTGCTCGCGTGGCTGGGCGTGGCGGGGATCCTCGTCCTGGTCGCGCTCGCGCTCACCTGGGTCGCGGCGATCCCCGGCCTGGTCGCGAGGTCGGTGGACGGCGCGAGCGCGTTCTCCTACCCGCTCATCCTCCTGCCGTTCCTCAGCTCCGCGTCCGTGCCCACCGACTCGATGTCGGGCCCCGTGCGCTGGTTCGCCGAGCACCAGCCGGTGACCTCGATCGTCGACACCATCCGGAGACTGCTCACGGCCCAGCCGGTCGGCGACGACATCTGGATCGCCCTCGCTTGCTGCGTGGGCATCCTCGTGGCAGCCCAGCTCGCCGCGACCGCGGTGTATCGCGCCGCGAGCCGGTGACGCGCACCCCTCGCCCGCACCGCACACCCTCGCGACGTCAACACTGGTTGACACGCGGGACGTGCAGGCGGATGCTGGACGGCGAGATCGCCGCACGGATCGAGGAGGTCCGAGATGTCCACCACGCTCGCCCAGGACGAGAACC
Source organism: Brachybacterium huguangmaarense (assembly GCF_025725725.1). NCBI lineage: Bacteria > Bacillati > Actinomycetota > Actinomycetes > Micrococcales > Dermabacteraceae > Brachybacterium > Brachybacterium huguangmaarense. Next base: position 2,308,021 of record NZ_CP107020.1, on the reverse strand, counting down.
CTGACGACGACGCCCTGCGCCGGCTGAGCACGCTCGCACGCACGCGCCAGGAGGCCGAGACGGCGTTCGAGCGAGAGCAGAGCGCACTCGTGCGCCGCGCCCGCAACGCCGGGGCGTCGTGGGCGGCGGTGGCCTCGGCGATCGGGGTCAGCCGGCAGGCCGTCCACCGCAAGTACGGCGGCTCCCGCTTCTCGCGGAGCTGACCGGGGCCCTTACCGGGACCGCGGCGACGACGGATCGGGACGGTGCGCTCGGTGCCGTCGGGGCATGATCGCCTCCGGTCGTCGACGCGCCGGGACGCGGTGCGTCCGCTCCCTGGCACACTGGCGCGGTGCCCATCCCGCCCGTCGAGCCGTCCTCCGCGATCCCCGGTCCCGCGCACCTGCTGAGCCTGGACGAGGCGCAGGCAGCACGCGAGGCCCATGAGGCGCGGGCGGACCGTCTGACGGCCGAGCACCGGACGCGCCGAGCTCAGGGTGTCAAGCATCCCGTCGAGGACTTCCTGTTCACGTACTACCCCTTCTCCCCCTCGCGGCTGCGCCGATGGCACCCCGGGTGGCACGCGGCGTACCCGACCGCGGCGGACCCGGTGCCGGAAGCCGGGAGACCGCCGGTCGGCGACCTGCGCGCGGACGGCTCGCGGTCCTGGTACGTCGACGCGCCCGGCCCGGGCCGCGACGATGGAGCCGGCGTCGTCCTGCGACGCGCGGACGTGGACCGCTACGTGCGCGAACGAGCCGACGCGCTCGGCTTCATGGCGCGCCTCCTGCGCGCCTCTTCGCTGCGCGAACGCACGCCGAACCTCGCGTGCTTCGGCCTGCACGAGTGGGCGATGGTCTACCGCCTCACCCCCGGCGCGCAGCGCCACGAGGACCTGCCCCTGCGCCTGGGCCAGCAGGCGACCGATGCGGTCGTCGAGCGCGAGCGCCTCGTCTGCTCCCACATCGACGCCTTCCGCTTCTTCACACCCGAGGCCGTGCCGCGCAACGCCGTGCGTCCCACGCGCGAGACCCAGGTGCGCCGCGACAACCCGGCCTGCCTGCACGTGGGCATGGACCTCTACAAGTGGGCCATGAAGCTCACGCCGCTCGTCCCCTCCGACCTCGTGCTCGACTGCTTCGAGCACGCCCGGGACACGCGCGTGCTCGACATGGAGGCGAGCCCGTACGACGTGCGGCCGCTCGGCTACGGCGTGGTCCCGATCGAGACGGCCGAGGGCAAGGCGGAGTACGTGCGGCGCCAACGGGAGCTCGCGGGACGGGCCGACGGGCTGCGCGAGCGGATCCTCGCCGTCGTCGAGCCCCTCGCGGCCGTCGCGGGCCCGACCGCGCCGTCCACCCTCTGACGGCTCGCGGCCGGTCCTCGTCAGGAGGCGGGCCGGAGCAGGACGGCGAACTCCTCGAGGGTGCTCTCGAGCGGTATCGAGGGTTCGAGCAGCCACTGGATCTGCAGGCCGTCGGACGCCGCGATCAGCAGGGCGGCCACCCGCTCGGGGTCGACGTCGCCGCGCACGCTGCCCTCGGCCTGCTGCAGCGCGAGGCGTCCGGCGAGGTCGCGCCGCAGCCGCGCGAACCGCTCGGTGAAGAAGGCCGTGCCCTCGCGCCCGCCCGGGGGGCCGCCGTGGGCCGCCTCCTCCTCGAGCGAGGCGGCGAGCAGCGTCGAGTACAGCTGCACGAGTCCGGGCACGTGCACGTTCCGGGTCGCGGCCTCGACGAGCGTGTCGACCGCGCCGTGCACGGGAGGCGCGTCGGGGTCGTCCCGGCGCTGGGCCTCGGCGTGCTCGTAGACCGCGAGCAGCAGCTGCTCGCGCGAGTGGAAGTAGTGCAGGAGAGCGCCGTGGGAGACGCCGATCGCCTCGGCGATCCGCCGCAGGGAGGTCCCCTCCGCTCCCCGCTCCCGGAAGACCTCGAGCGCACGGTCGAGGATCTCCCGGCGTCGCGCGACGCCCTTGGCGTAGGACCCCCTCCTCCCGATCACCGCGGGCGTCTCGTCGGACGAGGCGCCGGAGGGGGTCTCGGGGGTCGGCATGCCCTCGAGTGTACGAGGCGTCTCAAAAAACCTCCGCTCGGATGTTTTTGCCGTAGCATGGTCATCACCCTCGAGGGCGCCCCGCGCCCCTGCACAACGACGTACGAGAGAAGGCACCTGTGACCACACCCGCCGCGTCCGTCCAGCTGTACACGCTGGCCACGCAGTTCACCGACGACATGCACGGCTCGCTCGAGAAGCTCGCGGCCATCGGCCTGCGCGAGGTCGAGGCGTTCCGCTTCGTCGACGAGCCGCAGAAGATCCGCGAGGCGCTCGACGCGACCGGGATGACCGCTCCGACGGGCCACGCTCCGCTGCTCTCGGACACTCTGTGGACCCCCGACGGCTCGACCCCGACGCCTGCGCCCGAGGTGGTCTTCGAGGCCGCCGCGACGATCGGCATGAGCACCGTGATCGACCCGTTCGTCGACCCCGAGCGCTGGCGGACCGAGGACGGCGTGGCCGACATCGCCGAGCGCCTCAACAAGGCGGCCGAGCTCGCGACGACGTTCGGGCTGAGCGTCGGCTACCACAACCACGCGATGGAGTTCGTGGCCGACTTCGACGGGCAGAGCCCGTACGAGCGCTTCGTGTCGCTCACCGAGGACCGGGTGGCCCTCGAGCTCGACCTGTACTGGGCCATGGTGGGCGGCCAGGACGTCCCCGCCCTGGTCTCCCGGCTCGGCGACCGCCTGCTGGCGATCCACGTCAAGGACGGCGTCTCCCCCGGCCTCAACCCCTGGGCCCCCGGCGCCGAGGACTTCAGCTCCGCGAGCCTCGACCAGCGGCGCCCGGGCGAGGGCGACGTGCCGCTCGTCGAGTCCCTGCAGGCCGCGACGAACATCGCCCACGCCGTCATCGAGTACGACCACGCGCCCGGTGACGTCTTCGAGGACATCGCCGCGAGCTACGCCTTCCTGCGCGACGGGGGGTTCGTGCGATGAGCCCCGTCGGCATCGGCATCATCGGGGCGGGCGTCATCAGCGACACCTACCTCGAGCATCTCGGCTCCTTCCCCGACGTCGAGGTCCTCGCCGTCGGCGACCTCGTGCCCGAGCGCGCCCGTGCCCAGGCGGACAAGCACGGCGTGCCCCGCGCGGGCACGGCGGAGGACGTGCTCGCCGATCCGGACGTGCAGGTGATCGCGAACCTCACGATCCCCGCCGCCCACACCGAGGTCTCCTCGCGCGCGATCGCGAGCGGCAAGCACGTGTGGACCGAGAAGCCGGTCGGCCTCGACCGCGAGAGCAGCGCGGCGCTCCTGCGCGCCGCCGCCTCCGCGGGGCTGCGCGTCGGCTCCGCCCCCGACACCGTGCTCGGCCCGGGGTTCCAGACCGCCAAGCGCGTGATCGCGCGCGGCGACATCGGTCGGCCGCTCTTCGCGCAGACGTCGATGCAGTGGCAGGGCCCCGAGCTCTTCCACCCCAGCCCGGCGTTCCTCTTCGCCCAGGGCGCGGGTCCGCTCCTGGACATGGGCCCGTACTACATGTCCGCGCTGATCAGCCTGCTCGGACCCGTCGCCCGCGTCGGCGCGCTCGGGCTCAAGGGGCAGGAGGAGCGCAGCATCCAGGTCGGTCCCCAGGCCGGGACCACCTTCCCGGTCGAGGTGCCCTCGACGATCTCCGTGCTCACGGCGTTCGAGGGAGGCCAGCAGGCCCAGAGCCTGCTCAGCTTCGACTCGCCCCTGGCCCGGCACGGCGTCGTGGAGATCCACGGGACCGAGGGCTCGCTCGTGCTGCCCGACCCGAACCGCTTCGAGGGCCGGATCGCGCTCGCGCGCCCGCTCACGTCCGCGACCGACGGCGGCCCGATCGACCAGGAGTGGATCGAGATCGAGCAGGAGGGCGTGGTCGCCGGGCGCGGCACCGGCCTGCTCGACATGGTGCGCGCGATCGCCGAGAACCGTCCCCACGTCGCGAGCGGGGAGCTCGGCTACCACGTGCTCGACGTCCTGCTGTCGGCGGAGGAGTCGGCCGCCTCCGGCGCGTTCGTCGAGGTCGAGAGCACGGTCGCACCCGTGCCCGCGGTCCCGGTCGACTTCGATCCCTTCGCCCGGACGCTCGACTGACCTCACGGACATGAGCGGGCGGCCCGGCACGGACGTGCCAGGCCGCCCGTCACTGCTCAGCGGCGACGGCGCCAGGGCTCGATCCATGCCCGGGTCCCGTCGACCCCGCACGAGAACGAGGCCACCTCGGCGGCGTGCACGACCGCGTCGCGCACACCGGCACCCCCGGCGCGCGCCCAGCAGTAGGCGCCGTGGAAGATGTCGCCCGCGCCGTTGGTGTCGCGCACGGCGACCCCGGTGGGCGGCGCCACCCGGCCCTCGGCGTCGCCGGCGTCGCCGAGCCCGGCGGCGAGGTAGCCGATAGGGCCCGCACCGCCCGTGCGCACGACCACCTCGGGCCCGGCCTCGCGGACCGCGCGGAGCACGTCCCGCCGGCCGGGAACGGCGAAGTCGTCGGAGCAGACCACCTCGCGGGCCAGGGGGAACAGGTCCGCGTACACGGGGCGCCATCGGCCCGCATCCAGCACGAGCGGCACCCCGGCCTCGCCGGCGAGGCGCGCGGCGGCGACCGCGGCCCCCGCGCCGTGCCCGTCGAACAAGGCGATGTCGGCCTCGGAGAGGGCCTCGGCCATCGCGGAGGGATCGAGGTCGGCGGGGAAGCCCCGTGCGTCGATCGAGACCACGTCGCGACCGCCGTCGGCGACCACGGTGACCGAGGAGATCGGCGGCTCGAAGTCCTCGGCGGCGAGGTCGAGCAGGCGCACGCCCCAGCGGTCCAGGTCCGCCCGGAGGATCCCCGAGACGGCGGTGCCGCCGACCGGTGCGGCGAGGGTCGCCCGGCCGCCGAGCCCCGCGAACGCGACCGCCGCGTTGAGCGCCGGGCCGCCGGGGATCACGTGCTGCGAGGTCGCCGTGACCTTGGAGTCGGGCGCGGGACGCGATGCCACCGTGTGCGTGACGTCGAGCGTCGCGAGCCCGAAGAAGAGACCACGGGGACCGGTGCGCGGTGCGGAGGCACGCCCACCCGATGACGTCGGCTCGGTCATCGGGTCAGCCTAGCGTCGAGGCCGTGACGCCGGCCGGAGCCCTCGACGCCGGAGGATCCTCAGTGCCACCAGGGGATGTTGTCGTCCGCCCAGTCGTTGACGTCGCCGGCCCAGGACTCGACGGTCTCCTGCACGTCGCCCGGCACCAGGTTCTCCACGACGTACTGCGGCGCGTCGAGGAGGGGGTCGAGGATCGGCACCGCGTCGCGCACGAACCCCGTGCCCTGCCCGTAGAGGGACTCCGCGGTGTCGAGCAGCGACGCCGGAGCACCCATGCTCTCGAGCAGGAACCGGGTCGTCGAGCCGCCGTGGTCGCCGCCCTGGGCCGCGTCCATCTGCGCGAGGACCGTCGCGGCCGACCACACCGAGTCGATCCCGCCCGTGACGATCCCGCCGCCCTCGCCGACAGCCATCGCGATCGGATGCGGCACGAGGCTCACGATCCCGAAGGCCGAGTCGAGCGCGTTGACCCCGTAGGAGACGAGACCGTCCACCGTGCCGTAGAGCTCGCCGTCCTGGAACGACTGCGAGGCGTCGTACAGCCCGATCCCGGCGCTCGCGAGGTCGAAGGGCAGGCCCACGGCGGTGGCGACCTCGCCCGGGAACATGCCCCACACGTCGAGGCCGAGGCTCAGCGTGTTCCACGCGCCGGTGCCCAGCAGCCCCGACTCCGGACCTCCCAGGAGATCGCCGAAGAAGCCGTCGGACTCCCGCGGCTCGTAGTCGTCGAGCCAGCGGACGAACTGATCCCAGGGGCTGCCTCCACCGGAGCCGTCGCCGCCGGACCCGTCGCCCCCGGAACCGCTCGCGCAGTCCTGCTCCTCGCCCTCCTGCTGGAGGACGAGTGCCCTCTCGTGCAGCTGCCCGGCGCATGCGCGCATGTGCGTCGCGACGTCGCTGCTCCAGTCCGAGCGGAAGGCGTCGGCGTCCGGACCCTGCCAGTCGACGCCCGTGACGAGCGGGTCGAGACGGTCCACGAGCTCGAGCAGTCGCTGCCGGGCGTCACCGGCGCGGTGGGACAACGCGACCATCTGGTCCGTGTCGGCTCCGTAGAACATGGCAGGCCCTCCCGCTCGGATGCGCGCCGCCTGCGCGTCATGTGCTGGCATGCTAGAGCGCCGCGCCGGGCACCGGCGATGGGGAGGACTCCCCATCCCCTCGGGCCGGCCCGATCGCTACGCTGGCCCCACGATCCGGGCCCTTCCGTGCCCGGACGCGGAGCGGGACGGGGGCGAGCCATGGACGCCACGAGCGTGGGGGCCGCGCCCCCCGAGGTCGTTCTCTACCGCGCGCGGACGGCTCCGTGGCTGCGCCTCGCGGGCGCCGCCCTGATCCTCGTCCTGGTCGTGCTCGCCGCGGCCTGGAACGCATCCCTGCTCGCACGGGGCGACGGGCCCACCTCGTGGTCCGTCCTGGGCTCCCTCCTCGTGATCGGCCTGCCCGCGGTCCTCGTGGTGCTCGGCCTGCGGCCGGCGTTCAGCGTGACCACCCGCGGCATCACGGTCACCGGGCAGCTCGGCGGCCGCCGCATCCCCTGGTCGGACGTGCAGCTCGTGCGGATCTCCGGCCGCCCCCAGGACCGCGGCGGCGCCGAGGTGGTGCTGCACGACGGCACCGTGGTGCGCTCGCCGATCACGGCCGCGCGCTTCGCCCTCCGCCGGGGCGAGAGCCCGGACGACCACGGCCCCGACATCCGCAGCCCGGCACGCCCCGTCCGGGCCGCTGTCGACGCCCATCGCCGCTACCTGCGCGGCGAGTTCGGCGCGCCGGCGCCCCGCCCGCTTCCCGCAGCCCCCTTCGAGGACAGGAGCCGTCGATGAGCACTCCCCCGCCCGCCACCGCACGCCAGGTCGCCGCCGCAGGAGCCCTCGCCCCGCATGCGGCCGGCGCGGGACGTCCGCTGCCCAGCCTGACCGACGAGGAGATCATCGCGCTCGTCGACGAGGACGCGCTCGCCGGCTTCGACCTGCCGTGGGTCGACGGGCGGGAGTCCCGCCCGACCGGGTTCTCGCGCGCCGAGGCACGGCTGTCGGCCGCGCGGTCGCTCCTGGCCCGCGGCGTCCTGGCCCCCGAGTCCGCCGTGGCGCAGGCCGAGGGGCGACGGGTCGAGGGGGACCCGTCCGCCTACGTGCCCGACGCGCTCCTGACGGGGATCCTCGCCCGCCGTGTCCTGTCGCCCCTCGTCGTGCGCATCGAGGGGCCGCTGCAGGATCGCGTCACGATCGTCGTGATGTTCGTCGACCATGACGGCAGCGTCCTGGTCGAGCAGGTGTCCCCGGACGGCCTGCACCACTTCGCGATGTGCGACCGCGAGCACGCGGCGCGCCTCCTGGTGGGCCGGCTCCTGCCGCCCGAGGTGCCCGCCGTCGACCCGGCCAGCGCCGTCGGCACCTGGGACGAGCTGCTCGCGGACCCGCAGGTGGGGCCCGTGCTCGAGGACGCGCGTCGCCGCTCACGGGTCCAGGTGCTCGACCGCCGGGACGGTGCGCGAGATCGGCTCCTCGTGCTCGCCGGCCCCCGTGGTCTCGCGCTCGTCGAAGGCGACGAGGAGAGGTCGGATCCCGCCTCGGACACCCCGTTGCGCGCCGCCCTGGCCGACCCCGCCGGGATCGAGGACCTCGCGGCATCGCTCGTGAGGATCGACGCGCTCTCCCCTGAGGATCGGGACGCAGCCGCCGACTGACGTCCGCGCCGCCCGCCGGGGAGGCCGCCCCCGCACGTCGGGACCGCGCCCGGTGCCTGGCAGACTGGCCCCATGCCCTCCCTCGCCCCCTTCCTGCCCGGCACGCCTGCGCACCCCGTCACCGATCCCGAGGCGATCGTGGACGGGTTCCTCGCGAGCCAGGAGGCCGTGGGACGCAGCCTCTACCCGCACCAGGAGGAGGCGCTGCTCGCGGTCGCGAGCGGGGACCACGTGATCGCCGCGACGCCGACCGGGTCGGGCAAGACCACGATCGGCTACGCGGCGATCTTCGCCGCCGTCTCCCGCGGCGAGCGCGCCTACTACACGGCTCCCATCAAGGCGCTCGTCTCGGAGAAGTTCTTCGACCTGGTCGCCATGTTCGGCGCCGACATGGTCGGCATGATGACGGGCGACTCGTCGGTCAACCACGACGCCCCCATCATCGTGTGCACCGCCGAGATCCTCGCCAACCACGCGCTGCGCGACGGCGAGACCTCCGATGTCGGCCTCGCCGTGATGGACGAGTTCCACTTCTACGGCGACTCCCAGCGGGGCTGGGCCTGGCAGGTGCCGCTCGTGGAGCTGCCCCGCTGCCAGTTCGTGCTCATGAGCGCGACCCTCGGGGACGTGTCCTTCTTCGTCGAGGACCTCGAGGCCCGCACCGATCGCGGGGTCACCGTGGTCGCGGACGCTCCGCGGCCCGTGCCGCTCGACTTCCGCTGGTCGCTCGAGCCGCTGCCGGACACGATCCAGCGCATCCTCGCCGAACGGGACGCGCCCGTCTACATCGTCCACTTCACCCAGAAGGACGCGCTCGAGCAGGCGCAGGCCCTCGCCGGCACGAAGGTCCTGGACCGCGAGGAGCAGGAGCGGATCCGGGAGCTGATCGGCGACTTCCGCTTCTCCAAGGGATTCGGGCAGATCCTGTCGCGTCTCGTGCGCCAGGGCATCGGCGTCCACCACGCCGGCATGCTGCCGAAGTACCGCCGGCTCGTCGAGCGTCTGGCCCAGTCCGGCCTGCTCAAGATCATCTGCGGCACCGACACCCTGGGGGTCGGCATCAACGTGCCCATCCGCACGGTGCTGCTCACCGGCCTGGCCAAGTACGACGGCCGGCGCACGCGGCTGCTCAACGCGCGGGAGTTCCACCAGATCGCCGGACGCGCGGGCCGGGCGGGCTTCGACACGGTGGGCCACGTGGTCGTGCAGGCCCCCGAGTGGACGATCGAGTTCGAGCGCGAGCGCGCCAAGCACGCCGCCCGCCAGGAGACGGGCGCGGTCCCCAACAACGCCAAGAAGCGCAAGAAGGAGCCCAAGCCCAAGATCCCCGACGGCGCGGTGACCTGGTCCGAGGCGAACCTCGCGCGTCTGGTCGAGAACCCTCCCGAGCCGCTGCGCCCGCACCTGCGGATCACGTCCTCGATGCTGCTCGCGCTCGTGAGCCGCCCTGGCGACGCGGTCGCCGCAGGACGCCACCTGATCTACGCCTCCCACCAGACGCGCACCCAGCAGGTCGCGCTCGCGCGCCAGGCCCTCGAGCTGCTGCGGGGGCTGCGGGACGCCGACATCGTCGAGGTGCTCGCCGAGCCCGACCATCTGGGACGGCGGATCGTGCTGACCGAGGACCTGCAGCTCGACTTCACCATGAACCAGCCGCTCGCACCGTTCGCGATCGCGATGATCGACTCCCTCGACGAGGAGTCCGAGACCCTCACGATGGACACGGTCTCGATCATCGAGGCGATCCTCGAGGACCCGCACCAGATCCTGCTGGCGCAGCAGAGCGCCGCCAAGGGCGAGCTGCTCGCCGAGCTCAAGGCCGATGGCGTCGAGTACACCGAGCGGATGGCTCTGCTCGACGAGGTCACGTGGCCCAAGCCGCTCGCCGACGATCTCGAGGCGGCGCTCGAGATCTACCGGCGGCATCACCCGTGGGTGCGCGAGGACGATCTCTCGCCCAAGTCCGTGGTCCGCGAGATCTACGAGACCGGCCAGACCTTCAGCGAGTTCGTGCAGCGCTACGGCCTGCAGCGCTCCGAGGGCATCGTGCTGCGCTACCTCTCGGACGCGTACCAGGCGATGCGCCGCACGATCCCCCAGGACCTGCGCACCGACGAGCTCGAGGACGTCATCGAGTGGCTCGGGGTGCTCGTGCGCGGCATCGACTCCTCGCTGCTCGACGAGTGGGAGGCGCTCGCCCATCCCGAGGACGCCGAGGACGACGCGGCGAGCGCGCTGCGACCGAGCACGCCGCGCGCGCTCTCGGCCCAGACGAAGGTGCTGCGCCAGATGGTGAGGGCCGCGATGTGGCAACGCGTCGAGCTGTTCGCCTTCGAGCGTGAGGAGCGGCTGGGGCAGCTCGACGCGGCCTCGGGCTGGGACCGGCGGCGCTGGGCCGAGGCGATGGACGCGTACTACGACACGTACGACGAGGTCGGCATCGACGGCTCGGCGCGGTCGCCGCAGCTCCTCGTGATCGACGAGGAGTCGAGGGTGTGGCACGTCCGCCAGCTGCTCGACGACCCGCAGGGCCACCACGACTGGGCGATCGAGGCGGATCTCGATCTCGAGGCGACCGACGAGGCGGGCGAGCCCGTACTCGCGATCACCGCGGTCGGGGAGGTCGGCGGCTACTGAGGCTCAGCCGCGGGCGCCGGTCTCGACGCGGGCGGCCTCGAGGTCGAGGTCGACCATGAGCTCGGCGGCGATCGTCTCGAGGGCGTCGCGCAGGTCGCCCTCCTGGGCGCCCTCGCCGAGCCTCACGACCGCGTCGACCTCGAACAGCACGCCGCCGCCCTCGGGCGCGGCGGACGTCCAGGAGCGGAACTCGTCGATCGTCACGTGCTGCGCGGCGAGCGTCGAGGACACCTCGCGCACCATGCCGGGGCGGTCCTGGCCGACGAGGTGCAGCCGCATCGGGGCCGCGGTCGAGGGCGCGTGCACCCCGGCCGGCATGGGCTCCTGGACGGGCGTGATCTCGACGCGCCAGCCGACGGTGTCGAGCAGGGACACGATGGCGCGGCCCAGGTCGTCGGCCCGGGCGGGGTCCAGCTCGACGAGCACGACGCCGGAGAACTTACCGGCCAGGCGCGCGAACTGGCTGTCGAGCCAGTTGCCGCCGTGCTCGGCGACCGCGCCGGACAGGGCGGAGACGAGGCCTTCGCGGTCGTCGCCGATCGCCGTGAGCACGAGGGTGGTCATGGGCGTCACCCTAGCGGATGGCGGCTCACCGCCCGGCCAGATCGCGACGCCGGAACCCGACCAGTCCCACGACGAGGAGCACGAGGGCGAGCACGGTCTCGACCACGATCGCGTCCCACGCCTCCCCCGACACGGCGGGACCGGGCAGATGCGGCAGGTGGCCCCACGGGGTGAGCTCGATCAGCCAGCTCGGGAAGCGCAGCAGCGCGCCGACCCACGCGGCGAACAGCGACCAGCCCAGGAGCACCCACACGAGCACGAGCAGGCGCGGCACCCAGCCCAGGAGCGCCGTCGCGACCCCGAGCACGAGCAGCACCCCGGGCACGAGGGCGAGGCCCGCGAGGGCCATGGCGCCGCTGCGTCCCCCGCCGGCGGTGCCGGCGAGCGCGAGGCCCATGAGCGCGCACGTGAGGACCGCGAGCAGGACTCCGGTCGCGACGGCGATCACGACGTGGCCGCCGAGATACCGCGGCCGGCTCGTCGCCGTCGCGAGCACCAGCTCGGCGTGCCCCTCGACCTCCTCGGCGTGGGCGCGCGTGAGCAGGCTCGTCGCGCCGAGGGTCAGGATGGCGACCACGAGCCCCGCCATCGCACCCAGGAACGCGTCGGTGATCCGGCCCGGGTCCCCGCCCAGCCGCTCCAGCACGCCCGACAGGCCCGGGCTGTCCTGGGCGGCGGCGGTCGCCTGCGCCGCGAGGGAGCCGATCGCGAGGCCGGTGACGATCATCGCGACGCTCCAGCCGATCACGCCGCCGCGCGAGAGGCGCCAGGCGAGCGCCCCGGCCGACCGCAGGCCCCGTGGGCCGCGCGCGGGGCCCTCGCGCGCGGCGACGAGGCCCGATCCTAGGTCGCGGCGGGACTCGAGCACCACGGAGAGCACGACGAGCACCGCGGTGAGCGCGAACGGGAGCAGCAGCACCCAGAACCTCTCGTGGGCGTAGGGGCGCACGAGCGCGGGCCAGGACAGCGGGTTCAGCCACGGCAGCACGCCGCTCGCGGGCGCCCGCGTCGGGTCCTCGGAGCCGTCGACGACCGCGCGCAGCAGGTACAGGCCGCCGACGGCGACCCCGCAGGCCCAGGCCCGGGCGGCGCGCGCGGTCGTGAACACCTGGGCGATCAGGGCGCCGACGCCCGTGAACGCGGCGCCCGTCGCGGCGATCGCGAGGGCCGAGGCGAGAGCGCCGACCACGGGGGTGCCGAGCGCCGCCAGGGCGAGCAGCAGCAGCGCGCCGAGCACGACGTCGGCCACGAGGGCGAGGACGAACGCGGCGACGAGCGGGACGTGGCGCCCGACCGCTCCGGCGCGCACGAGGTCGAGCCGGCCGGTCTCCTCCTCCGCGCGGGTGGCCCGGATGACGCCGAACACGGACATGAGCGCGGCGGCGGCCGCCGTGAACGCGCCGACCCTCCAGAACGCGAAGCCTCCCGCGGTGCTCAGGTCGAACGGCGGGCCGAGGATCGCGCGCATGGTCGGGTTCGCGGCGAGCTGGGTGACCATCGCATCGCCGGCCGCTCCCGCCGGGACGAGTGTCGGGTACTGGGAGATGGTCAGCGGCATCATCGACAGCAGCACCAGCACCCAGATCCCCCAGAACACGAGGCTGCGACGCGCCTGGAGCCGCAGCACCGTCGCGAGCCCGGTCATCGCGCCTCGCCGCCTCGCGCCGCATGGCGCCCGTGGCGCCGCGCCGGCTCTGCCTGCCGTGCCTGCGGTGCCTGTGGTGTCTGCCGTGCCGGCCCGTCGCCCGGTGCCGTGCCGCGGCCGTCGTAGTAGCGCACGAAGATCTCCTCGAGCGTGGGCGGCACGGAGGTGAGGCTGCGGACGTCGCTGCGGGCGAGCAGCTCGAGCACGGGCGCCATGGCCTCGGCCTCGACCTGCAGGGTGAGCCGGTCCCCGTCGATCTCGACGCCGTGCACGCCGGGCAGCGCGTCGAAGCCCTCGGGCCTGCGGCCGAGGACGGCGGTCACGTGGAGTCGCTGGAGGTGGCGCAGCCGTTCGAGGGGACCGGACTCGACGATGCGCCCGTCCTTGATGATGGAGACCGTGTCGCACAGCGCCTCGACCTCCGAGAGGATGTGCGAGCTGAGCAGCACGGTGCGGCCTCGTGCCTTCTCCTCGGCGATCACCTCGCGGAAGGTGCGCTCCATGAGCGGGTCCAGGCCCGAGGTCGGCTCATCGAGCAGGAGCAGCTCGACGTCGGAGGCGAGCGCCGAGACGAGCGCGACCTTCTGCCGGTTGCCCTTGGAGTAGCTGCGGCCCTTCGTGCGCACGTCGAGCTCGAAGCGCTCGACGAGCTCGTCGCGCCGGCGCACGTCGAGGCTGCCGCGGGCCCGGGCGAGCAGGTCGATCGCCTCTCCCCCGCTCAGGTTGGGCCACAGCGAGACGTCGCCCGGCACACAGGCGAGACGGCGGTGCAGCCGGGGCGCGTCGCGCCACGCGTCGCCGCCGAGGACCCGGGCCGTCCCGGCATCGGGCCGCAGGAAGCCCAGCAGGATCCGGATGGTCGTGGACTTGCCCGCACCGTTGGGGCCGAGGAACCCGCGCACCTCCCCCGTCGCGACCGTCAGGTCGAGCCCGTCGAGGGCCCGGGTGCGCCCGAACGTCTTGGTCAGGTCGTGGATCTCGATCGCGTCAGCCATCGTCATGCCTCGTCCTCCGGGGCGGATCGCGCTCCCGGTGCCACGTGGGGCGGCCGGTCGGCCGTCGTCACCCCTGCACTGTGGACCCGCCGACACCGCGGGTCAAGGGACCGACAGGCCCGTCTGCGAGCCGGTCACGCGCTGCGCCGCGTGCCCTCCCGGCGCATCGTCGCGTCCTCGAGGACCCGGCACGCCCGCTCGAGCGGGAGGCCGCGTCCCACGGCGACGCCCACGAGGAACGAGGCGATCGGTGCCATCGACCGCTGCACCTCGTGCGCGACCACGCCCGTGGTCTCGTGGACGCGGTCGACGTCGAGCTCGGCGCCGTCCAGGCCCAGCGCGTCCACCATGTCCGCGAGCCACGGCTCGAGCACGGTGGCCCAGTCCTCCTGCTGCGTCACCGGCGCCTTGCCGCCGGGCGGGGTCGTGGGCATCAGAACCTCACCTTCTCCCAGCCGCGGCGCTCGGCCTCGCGGCGCGGGTCCTTGGACCGGTACACGATGTAGGGGCGGGTGAGATAGCCCAGCGGCACGGCGAACACGTGCACGAGGCGCGTGAACGGCCAGATCGCGAACAGCAGCATCGCCGAGAGGATGTGCAGCTGGAAGAAGATCGGGGCGTGGCCCATGAGGCCGATGTCCGGGTGCAGCAGCCAGAACTGGCGGAACCAGATCGAGACGCCCTCGCGGTAGTTGTAGTCGCCCAGCGTCGTGTGCACGAGGGTCGCGAGCACCCCGAAGCCGATCGTGAGCGAGAGGCTCAGGTACATGATCTTGTCGCCGACCGTCGTCGCGCCGAACACGCGCGCGTTGGAGCGGCGGCGGTACAGCAGGATCAGCAGCCCGCCCACGCACGCGATGGCCGCCGCGAGCCCGACCGACGCCGCGAACAGGTGGTACCAATGGTCCTGGATGCCGAGGGCCCGGGTCCAGGACTGCGGGATGCCGAGCCCGATGACGTGACCGAAGAAGATGCCGATGATCCCGAAGTGGAACATCGGCGAGCCGATGCGCAGGAGCTTGGACTCGTAGATCTGGCTGGAGCGGGTGGTCCAGCCGAAGCGGTCCTGGGTGAAGCGCCAGACGTGGCCGAGCACGAACACCGCGAGCGCGACGTAGGGCACGACGGCCCACAGGAAGATCTCCAGCGGGGAGTAGGGAACGGTCATCGTGCACGACCTCTCATGATCTCGATGTCGACGGGCCCGGGACGGGCCGCGGGGGCGCCGGGGCCGTCGTGGCTCGAGCATCCCCCTCCGGGCAGCGCGCTCGGCGCCGTCCCGGGTTCGGCGCCGTAGCCGTCGAGCCCCACGAGCTCCTCCTCGGGGCCCTCGGCGGCCAGGCGCAGGACGGCCTCGCGGTCGTCCGCGTCGAGCGGCGGCAGCGTCGCGCACACCGCTCGCAGCACCCCGTTCCAGGGCGAGTCGATCTCCTCGAGGTGCAGGCGCAGCAGCTCGACCCCGGCCCGGTTCTGGCGCAGGATCTTCGCGCCCGCCTCGGCGTCGTGCCCTGCGGCGAACTCGAGCACGACGCCCAGGTGGTCGGGCAGCTCGTCGTCGCCGAGCTCGACGCCCGCCCGGCGGAAGTCCTGCTTGATGCGCACGAGCGCCATCCCGCGTCGGCGGGTGTCGCCCTGGCTGAAGTAGGTGAGGTACAGGCATCCGCGGCGCCGCGTGTCGAACGTGTCGACGTAGGCCTCCTGCAGCTCGATGAGGTCGTTCCCGGCGAGCGCGGCGACGGCTTCGCCGAGCGCGACGCCCGCCCTGCCCGGCACGCTGCGGGCGACGGCGCGGATGGTCGGCAGCTGGGCGAGCATCTCGGGCCCCGGGTAGCCGATGAGCCACGAGGCGCACGCCCAGGTGGCCCGCAGCTCGTCGAGCGCGAGGCCGCTCGCGTGCAGGGGGTCGCGCACGTCGCCGCGCGGGTGCGCGGTCGGCCCGGCGCCGCGGTCGAGGACTCGGGCGAGCAGTCCCATCAGACGCCTCCCGTCTCGGAGGTGCGCGGGAACAGGCCCGCGGGCCTGCCCTGCCCGTCCCAGTTCAACAGGTTCACGCGACCCCGCTCGGGGCGGGGCACGAAGCCCTCGGCCTCGGCCGCCGCGCGCTTCTCGCCGTAGCCGGGCCCGGCCATGCCCATCGACTCCTCGGGCAACGCCATGTTGGCCATGCCGGGGCCGCCCGGGGCGTTGAGCGGGCAGTCGGTCGAGATGCCCTCGAGGTTGTGGGCGCTCTCGTAGTGGCCCACGGGGATCACGTACCGCTCGTCGTACTTGGCCAGGGCCAGCAGGCGGTACATCTCCTGCATGCGCCACCCCTCCATGCCGACGGCGTTGGCGATGCCCTCCTTCGGCTCGGCGCCCAGGTTGATGTCGCGCATGTACGAGCGCATCGCCGCCATCCGGTACAGCACCCGCTCGACGGTGGGCACGTCGCCCGCCGTGAACAGGTTGGCGAGGTACTCCACGGGGATGCGCAGCGCGTCGATCGCGGCGAACAGGTTCTCGGCGTCCTCGGCGTCGTAGCCCGTGTCGCGCACGACGTCGATGACCGGGGACAGCGGCGGGATGTACCAGACCATCGGCATGGTGCGGTACTCCGGGTGCAGCGGCAGTGCCACCTCGTACTCCTTGATGAGCGCGTAGGTGGGCGAGCGCTGGGCCGCGAGGATCCAGTCGTGGGAGATCCCGGAGGCCTTGGCGCCCGCGATCACCTCGGGGTCGTGCGGATCGAGGATGAGGTCGCGCTGGGCCCGGTAGAGGTCCTTCTCGTCCGGGGTCGAGGCGGCCGCGGTCACCGCGTCGGCGTCGTACAGCACGAGGCCGAGGTAGCGCAGGCGGCCCACGCAGGTCTCGGCGCACACGGTCGGCTCGCCGGCCTCGATGCGCGGGTAGCAGAACGTGCACTTCTCGGCCTTGCCGGTGCGGTGGTTGAAGTAGATCTTCTTGTACGGGCAGCCGGTCACGCACATGCGCCAGCCGCGGCAGCCGTCCTGGTCCACCAGGACGATGCCGTCCTCCTCGCGCTTGTAGATCGCGCCCGAGGGGCACGAGGCCGCGCACGACGGGTTCAGGCAGTGCTCGCAGATGCGGGGCAGGTAGAACATGAAGGTCTTGTCGAACTCGAGGGACACCTTGTCCTCGATGCCCTTGAGCATCGGGTCCTTGTCCTTGTGGGCGTAGGTGCCGCCGAGGTCGTCGTCCCAGTTGCCCGACCAGTCGATCTGCACCCGCTCGCCCGTGATGAGGGACTTCGGCGGGGCCGTCGGAATGTTCTTCTGCTCGGGCGCGGTCAGCAGCGTGTCGTACTCGTACGTCCACGGCTCGTAGTAGTCCTCGATGCCCGGGAGCTTGGGGTTGGAGAACAGCTGGAGCAGCTTGGTGAGGCGGCCGCCGGCCTTGAGGTGCAGGCGGCCGTTGCGCCCGATCTCCCAGCCGCCGCGCCACTTCTCCTGGTCCTCGTACCCGCGGGGGTAGCCCTGGCCGGGCCGGGTCTCGACGTTGTTGAACCAGATGTACTCGGTGCCCGAGCGATTGGTCCACGCCTGCTTGCACGTCACCGAGCAGGTGTGGCAGCCGATGCACTTGTCGAGGTTCATCACCATCGACATCTGCGCCATGACCTTCATGAATGCCCTCCTTCGGATTCTGCCGCGGTCCCGGGGGCGGTCGGGACGGCGGGTCACGGGATGGGTCAGTACTCGACGGGGGCAGTGCGCTTGCGGATCATCGTCACCTCGTCGCGCTGGTTGCCGGTCGGGCCGTAGTAGTTGAACGCGTAGGACAGCTGGCCGTACCCGCCGATCAGGTGGGAGGGCTTGAGCATGATGCGGGTCAGGGAGTTGTGGATGCCGCCGCGGCGGCCGTCGCGCTCGGTGAGCGGCACGTTGACCGTGCGGTCCTGGGCGTGGTGCATGAACGCCGTGCCGCGGGGCATGCGGTGGCTGACGACCGCGCGGGCCGCGACCACGCCGTTGCGGTTGACCGCCTCGATCCAGTCGTTGTCCTCGATGCCGACGGCGCGCGCGTCCTCGACGCTCATCCAGATGGTCTGCCCGCCGCGCGAGAGGTTCATCATGAAGAAGTTCTCCATGTACATCGAGTGGATCGCCCACTTGTTGTGGGGCGTCAGGTAGCGCACCGAGATCCCGACCCCGTCGGTGTCCCCGAGCGGCGTCTCGCCGAACAGGGCCGTCATGTCCAGCGGCGGCCGGAACGTCGGCAGCATCTCGCCCATCTCGAGCAGCCAGTCGTGGTCGAGATAGAAGTGCTGGCGCCCCGTGAGGGTGTGCCACGGCTTCTTGCGCTCGACGTTGATCGTGAAGGGGCTGTAGCGCCGGCCCCCGGACTCCGAGCCGGACCACTCGGGGCTCGTGATCACGGGCACCGGCGCGGCCTGGGTGTCGGCGAAGCGGATCTGGCGGCCCTCGTTCTCGGCGGCGAGGTCCGCGAGGCGCGTGCCCGTGCGCTTCTCGAGCGTCTCGAAGCCCTGGGTCGCCATGTGCCCGTTGGAGGTGCCCGACAGCGACAGGATGAACTCGCACGCCTGACGGTCGGTGACCAGGCGCGGGCGGCCGTCGGCGACCGTGCCGGTGCGCGCATGGGTGCCGTTGAGCCGGTGGAGCGCGGCGACGTACGGCTTCACGTCGTAGGCGACGCCCTTGGTGGCCATCCCGAGCTTCTCGAGCAGCGGCCCGATGCTCGTGAACTTCGCGTGGATCTGGGTGTAGTCGCGCTCGACCTCGACGAGGGTCGGCATGGTGCGCCCGGGCACCGCCTCGCACTCCCCCTTCTTCCAGTCGAGCACCCGCCCGTGGGGCGTGGCGAGCTCCCCGGGCGTGTCGTGCTGGAGGGGGAACGCGACGACGTCCGTGCGCGTGCCCAGGTGGGTCGCGGCCAGCTCGCTGAAGCGACGCGCGATCGAGGACCACGTCTCCCAGTCCGTGCGCGACTCCCACGGATTGGAGATCGCGGGGTTGAAGGAGTTGATGAACGGGTGCATGTCGGTCGTCGAGAGGTCGTGCTTCTCGTACCACGTGGCGGCGGGCAGCACGACGTCCGAGTGCAGGGTGTGGCTGGTCATGCGGAAGTCCAGCGTCAGCACCAGGTCGACCTTGCCGATCGGGGCCTCGTCGCGCCACGTGACGTCGCGCGGGCGGAACTCCGGCGGGGTCTCCTCGGCGCTGACCGCCGAGTCCACGCCGAGGAGGTGCTTGAAGAAGTACTGGTCGCCCTTGGCGGAGGAGCCGAGCGTGTTGGCCCGCCAGATCGACCAGATGCGCGGGAAGTTGCGCGGGTCGTCGGGGTCCTCGGCGGCGAAGCGGATCGAGCCGTCCTTGAGGCGGTCCACGAGGTACGGGATCGTCTCCTCCCCCGCCTCCGCGGCCCGGTCGGCGACCTCGAGGCTCGACACGTCGAACTGCGGGAAGAACGGCTGCCAGCCCAGGCGCTGGGACAGCGCGACGGCGTCGGCCGTGGTGGTGCCCGCGAAGCGGCCGGCGCCGGTGGTCGCCGCGAGGGTGTCGGCGCCGAAGGTGTCGTACCGCCACTGGTCGGTGTGCATGTACCAGTAGGTGGTCTGGGTCATCTGGCGCGGCGGCCGCGACCAGTCGAGCGCATTGGCCAGGTGCAGCCAGCCGGTGATGGGCCGCACCTTCTCCTGGCCGACGTAGTGGGCCCAGCCGCCGCCGTTGCGGCCCTGGGTGCCGCACAGGGTGGTGAGCGTGAGGAAGGTGCGGTAGATCGTGTCGGAGTGGAACCAGTGGTTGGTGCCGGCGCCCATGATGATCATCGAGCGGCCGCCCGAGTCGATCGCGTTGGTCGCGAACTCGCGGGCAATGCGGGCGGCGGCGGGGCCGGGCACGCCCGTGATGCCCTCCTGCCACGCGGGCGTGTAGAGGGCCTCGGCGTCGTCGAGGCCCGTGGCCCACTGTCCGGGCAGCCCCTCGCGGCCGACGTCGTACTCGGCCAGCAGCAGGTCGAAGACGGTCGTCACGAGGTCGTCGCCGAGACGTCGCACGGGCACCCCGCGCGCCACGTCGCCGCGGCCGCCCTGGCCCACGGTGTCGAAGCGCGGCAGCAGCACCTCGGCGACGTCCTCGCGGTGGTCCAGGAGGGACAGGGCCGGCTCGATGTCGCCCAGCTCGAGGTTCCAGCGGCCCTCGCCGTCGCTCGAGTAGCGATGGCCGAGCGTGCCGTGGGGCACCCGCGGCGTGCCCGTCGCGACGTCGAACAGCATCGGCTTGAAGTCGGCGTGCTCGCTCGTGCGCTCGGCCTCGGTCGCGTCGTCGAGGCCGTCGGCCTCGAGGTCGGAGGCGACCACCATCTTGCCGGGCACGAGCGCGCCGTCCTCGCGCCGCTCGAGGCGCACCAGGAAGGGCAGGTCGGTGTAGCGGGTCACGTAGTCGTGGAAGAAGGGCGTGGTCCTCTCGACGAAGAACTCGCGCAGGATGGTGTGGCCCATCGCCATCGCGAGCGCCGCGTCGGTGCCGGGGTGCGGGGCGAGCCATTCGTCGGCGAACTTGACGTTCTCGGCGTAGTCGGGGGCGACCGAGACGACCTTCTGGCCGCGATAGCGGGCCTCGGCCATCCAGTGCGCGTCGGGGGTGCGGGTCAGCGGCACGTTCGAGCCCCACATGATGAGGTAGCTCGCGTCCCACCAGTCGCCGGACTCCGGCACGTCGGTCTGGTCGCCGAACACCTGCGGGCTCGCCGGCGGGAGGTCGGCGTACCAGTCGTAGAAGGACAGCATCGAGCCGCCGATGAGCTGGTGGAAGCGGGCGCCCGAGGAGAACGACACCTGGCTCATGGCGGGGATGGGGCTGAACCCGGTCGCGCGGTCGGGACCGTACTCCTTGACGGTGTGCACGTAGGCCGCCGCGACCAGGTCGAGCGCCTCGTCCCAGTCGGCGCGCACGAGGCCGCCCTTGCCGCGCACGGACTTGTAGCGCCGTGCCTTGACGGGGTCCTCGACGATGTTGCGCCAGGCCAGGACGGGGTCGCCGCCGGGCACGCGGGCCCGCTCCTCGCGGAACATGCGCAGCAGCTCGGCGCGCACGTAGGGGTAGCGCACGCGGGTGGGCGAGTAGGTGTACCACGAGAACGAGGCGCCGCGAGGGCAGCCGCGGGGCTCGTACTCGGGCCGGTCGGGGCCGGCCGTGGGGTAGTCGGTCTCCTGGGCCTCCCACGTGATGACGCCGTCCTTGACGAACACCTTCCACGAGCACGAGCCGGTGCAGTTGACGCCGTGGGTCGAGCGCACCACCTTGTCGTGGCTCCAGCGGTCGCGGTAGAAGGTGTCGCCGCTGCGGCCGCCGACGCGCTGGGTGAAGCGGTTGTCCTCGGAGATCCGCTCGCGGCGGCTGAAGATCCGGCGGGTGCCGATGAGCGCGTCGACGAGGGAGGAGTCGACGCCGGGACGCTTCCCCTCGGGGGCGGTCTCGGGGCGGTCGGGCTGGGTGCTGCGGGTGGTCACGGGGTCCTCCTCAGGACGCGGGGCGAACGGTCATGAAGCGGGGTGCGCGGCGGGGCGCCGCCGCCGTCAGCGGGCGCGCCGGCCCACGACGACGGTGACGCCGATCGCGGCGAGCGCCGCGATCAGGAGCAGCACGACGCCGGCGGAGTAGCTGCCGGTCGCGCCGTGCACGGCGCTCATGACGAGCGGGGGCACGAAGCCGCCCAGTCCCCCGGCGGCGCCGACGAACCCGGTGATCGAGCCGACCTGCGCGGGGTCGGCGGTCTGCCCGATGAGGCCGAACACGGCGCCCGAGCCGAGGCCGAGGCCCATCGCCATGACGATGAAGGCGATCGTGCCGAGCGGCATGAGGCCCGGATGGAAGGCCAGCACGACGGCGGCGACGCTCACGAGCGCGTAGGCCACGAGCAGGGTCCGCACGGCGCCGAGGCGGTCGGCGAGGGTGCCGCCGACGGGCCGCATGATGACGGCGACCACGACGAACCCGGCCATGCGGAACGCGGCGTCCGACAGCTCGAGGTCGTACCACGTGGTCAGCATCGTGGGCAGGAAGACCGAGAAGGCGACGTAGCCGCCGAAGGAGACGGCGTACAGGTACGCGGTCTGCCAGGTCAGCGGGATGCGCATGACGCCGCCGAGCTG
The DNA here is from genome assembly GCF_025725725.1 of Brachybacterium huguangmaarense. NCBI lineage: Bacteria > Bacillati > Actinomycetota > Actinomycetes > Micrococcales > Dermabacteraceae > Brachybacterium > Brachybacterium huguangmaarense. Next base: position 2,286,305 of record NZ_CP107020.1, on the reverse strand, counting down.
CGCGGCGAGGTTCTTGGTGACGGGCGTCCAGGTGGGCGAGGTGGGCATGAGGCGCCACGCCACGACGGCGTAGACGGCCAGCACGATCGCGACGATCACGAACGGCGCGACGGGGCCCACGTGGCGCCACAGCGGCACCGTCGCGAACGCGCTGATGGCGGTGCCGCCCATGCCCACGCCGTAGATGCCGGTGGCCATGCCGCGCTTGGCGGCCGGGAACCACGAGTTGACGTACGGGACGCCGATCGCGAAGGTCGTCCCGGCGACGCCGAGGAAGAAGCCGCCGAGCAGGATCATCGGGTAGCTGTGCTGGCCCAGGACGCCGAGGAACAGCACGGGCACGATCGTCGCGATCGACAGGATCGGGAACATCGTGCGGCCGCCGAAGCGGTCGGTCAGGGCGCCCACCAGGATGCGGCCGAGCGAGCCGACGAGCACGGGGATCGCGACCAGCAGCGCCGCGTCCGTCGCGATGCCCTGGGAGACGAACACCGGACCGAGCGGGCTGAGCAGCGCCCAGGCCCAGAAGTTGAGCCCGAAGCCGACGGTCGCGAGGGTGAGGGCCAGGCGCGCCTGGCCGGGTGAGCGGGGATCGGCCTGGTCGGCGACGGCGGGCGCGGCAGGGCGGGGCGAGGACATGGAACCTCCGGGGCGGGAAGCGAGGGGCGACGGCCGGGGCGGGCCGATCGGTCCAGGCTAGGGTAGCCTCCGCGCGCCGCCGGAACCGATGGTCCCGATCCTCGCCGTGCGGCGGTGGTCAGGCCGCCGCGGCCCGGGGGCGCTCCTTCTCCGCGCCCAGCACGTCCATCGCGGCCGTGAACTCCTGCTCGATCTCGTCGTTCGGGCGGCAGGTCAGCAGGGCGATGTCGTGATCCGGACGGAACATGCGATCCTTCCTCTCCGGCCGTGCCGTCGTGCTCGGCTCAGACCAGCCTCTGCACGGTGCGGGGCACGCCGTTCTCCGAGGTGGAGCGGTAGTCGCTGACCCGGAGCTCGGCCCCGAGCACGTCGACGACCTCGAGGCGGCGCCCGCCGAGGATGCGGTTGGCGATGTCGACCGTGCCGATGTCCACGCGGGCTCGCCCCAGGTGCCTCTCCTGCACGATCTCGTCGACCGAGGGGTCGCGGCTGACGACCTCCATGCTGTCGAAGCCCGGCCCGTTCTTCTGGGGGACCGCCCTGACCTGGTACTGGGGGTAGATGCTCAGATGGCTCCACGCGGCGTCGTCCACGGCGTCGTCGAGCACGACGTCGGCCTCGAAGACCTCGGTGTCGTAGTCGTCGACCCGGACGTGCAGTCCCGAGGCGTCCTCGTCCCAGGTCATCCGGGCGAGGGCCTTGGGGTACCCCCAGGCCTCCCGTCCCATCGCCACCGAGGTGTGCTGGTCCTCGTACTCGAAGCAGTACGTGCCGCCCCTGCGGCCCTCGAACGTGATCGGCAGCACGACGCTCGCGTCCGTCCATCCCGGCCCCGCGGAGAAGTCCGCCATGCCCAGCACGAAGACGTCGTCCTGCAGGCCGAACGGCAGGTGCCCGACGAGGTGCTCGAGCTGGTCCCGGTCGCCGCGGCAGTAGATCCACAGCTGCCGGAGGCCGTCCACCTCGTAGGTGGTGTCGCCCGGCATCATCCCGGTGAAGCGCGAGGTCATAGGTCACGATGTCGTCCTGTCTGTCGGGGGCGGGGGCGGCGGTGCTCAGACGAGGGAGTCGAGCACGATCGGGGTGCCGTGCGCGTGCGTGGCGGCGAAGTCCCCGAGGACGTACTCCCCGCCCAGGACCTCGAGGATCTCGAGCGCCGCGCCGTCGAGGATGTCCGAGCCGATGTCGATGCGTCCGACCTGGGCGCTCGCGCGGCCGAGGCGCCGCTCGGTGAGCACGAAGTTCGCGGCGGTGTCGCGCAGGGAGATGTCGAACTGGGAGTACGAGGGCCCGTCGAGCTCGGGCACGGCGCGCACCTGGAGGGTCGGGGACAGCACCGCATCGGCCCAGCCCTCGCCGCTCACGGCGTCGTCGAACTCGAGCGCGATGTCGAGGATGGGCGTGTCGTAGTGCCAGATGGTGCCGCGCGCGCCGCGGTCGTCCTTGTCCAACGAGATCTTGGCGTACCGCTTGGGGTATCCCCACAGCTCGCGTCCGGCCGCGGTGCTCCAGTGCTCGTCCTCGAACTCGAAGAAGTAGGTGCCGCCACGATGCTCGCCGTACGCGATGGGCAGGATGGCTCCCCCGTCGAAGTACCGGCCCTGCGTCATCGTGCAGTTCGCGAAGTCGGCGACGGTCAGCACGAACACGTCGCTCGTGAGCTCGAAGGGGGTGACGCCGACGAGCGCGGAGAGCTGCTCGCGGTCGCCTCGGCAGTAGACGTTGAGCGTGGCCAGATCCGTGCACGCGTACTCCTGGTCGCCCGGGTCGTAGCCCAGGACGGTGAAGTACCGGCGGGGGTCGTACGAGGCGCTCTTCAGGGGTCCTTCGTGCTCGGGTCCGGGGGCACGGCCATCGGGGTGACCGTGATCACCTGAACATACCACTGAAATTTCAGTTGGGTGTCCAAGACCCCCGCTCAGGACCACGGACCAGGCATCGCGCCCGGTCAGCCGGCGTCGAGATCGCGCAGGAGGGCGAGCGCAGCGGTCGTGTCGCGCCGCACGTGATCGCGCATCGCCTCCCGGGCCGCCTCGGCGTCGCGGTCGTTCACGGCGAGCGCGACGTCCCGATAGCTGCCCATGTCGTACGCGTCGAGCGTGAAGGACGGCCGATCGATCGACTGGCTGCGGTGACAGTAGTTCCAGATCCGCAGGGCGTGGGCGAAGTGCCGCTCCAGATCCACGATCAGGCTGTCATTGCGCGTCTGCCGGTAGATCATGCGATGGAAGGCGCTGTCGGCGTCGGTGAACCGCATGAGCGTGGGGAGGTCGCTCTCGTGCGACGCGAGCTCGTCCATCGTGGCGATGTGCCGGAGCAGCTCCTCGTGCTCGCGCCGCGAGCCGCGCCTGGCCGCGAGCGCGGTGGCGAAGCCCTCGAGCTCCTCGCGGATCTCGAGCTCCCACTGCAGCGAGTGCAGGCCGACCTCGGTCGTGAGGGTCCCGCGCCGCGGCAGGATCATCACGAGGCCGTCGTACTCGAGGCGGCGCAGCGCCTGCCGGACGGGCGAGAGGCCCATCCCGAGCTCCTGGCTCAGCGCCTTCTCGTGGAGCGGGGTCAACGGCGGGTAGTCGAGGTGCACGATGCGCTGCCAGAGCTCGCGATACGCGCGTCCGGCGAGGCTCTGTCCGATGTCGCTCACTCTCGTCCCTTCACGACCGTGGCCGGTCCGCTCCCGGACCGTCACCGCGCCGTCACGGTCCGCCAGCGGACTCGTGCGCCGCTCGGACGGTCTCCGTCCTCATCCTCTCAGGGCTGCGCGATGCCCGCCTTGTACAGCCCGTAGGTGTACGCGTCGGCGATGGCCTCCCACGAGGCCTCGATCATGTTGGGGCCCACGCCCACCGTCTGGAACTCGATGCCGTCCCCCGCGGTGCGGATCAGCACGCGCGTCGTCGCGTCGGTGCCGTGGTGGGCGTCGAGGATGCGCACCTTGAAGTCGAGCAGCTCGAACTCGTCGATGAGCGGGTAGCGGCCCCGCAGCGCGGAGCGCAGCGCGAGGTCGAGCGCGTTGACGGGACCGTTGCCCTCGGCGAGCGCGACCGAGCGGCCGTCGCCGTCCCCCGGCTCGGAGAGCTTGACGGTCGCCTCGGTCTCGAGGGTGCCGTCGCGCAGCTGGTGGGAGCTGGCCCGCCACGACTCGACGTCGAAGTATCGGGGCACACGGCCCATCTCGTCCATGAGCAGCAGCTCGAAGGAGGCGTCCGCCGCCTCGTACGAGTAGCCCTCGGCCTCGCGCTGCTTGACGCGCGCGGCGAGGCGCCCCAGCAGGTTCTTCTCCCCTGCCAGGTCGAAGCCCAGCTCGCGGCCCTTGAGCTCGATCGAGGCGCGCCCGGCCATGTCGGAGATGATCATGCGCATGTCGTTGCCCACGCGGCGCGGGTCGATGTGCTGGTACAGGTCGGGGTCCACGCGGATCGCCGAGGCGTGCAGCCCCGCTTTGTGGGCGAAGGCGCTCGTCCCGACGTAGGGCGCGCGGGGCGAGGCCGGCATGTTGACGATCTCGCCGATCGCGTGCGCGATCCGGGTCGCCTCGGCGAGCGTGCCGGCGGGCACGAGGTCGTGGCCCATCTTGAGCTGGAGGTCGCCGAGCATCGTGAGCAGGTCCGCGTTGCCGGTGCGCTCGCCGTAGCCGTTGACGCAGCCCTGGACGTGGCTGATGCCGCCGCGCACCGCGGTGAGGGCGTTGGCGACCGCGCAGCCCGAGTCGTTGTGCGTGTGGGCGCCGAGCCGCGCCTCCGCGAGGCCCGCGTCCGCGAGGCGCGCCTGCAGGTCCGCGACGATCTCGCCGACGTCGTGCGGGAGCATGCCGCCGTTGGTGTCGCACAGCACGACCACGCGCGCCCCGGCCCGGAAGGCCTCGACGACGACGGACGCGGTGTAGTCGGCGTCGGCGCGGAAGCCGTCGAAGAAGTGCTCGGCGTCGATGACCACCTCGCGCCCCGCGGCGACCAGGTGGGCGACGGTCTCGCGCACCATCGCGAGGTTCTCGGGGCCGTCGGTGCGCAGGGCCCCGGTGACGTGGCGCAGGTCGGACTTGGCCACGAGGGTGATCGTGGGGGCGCCCGAGTCGAGCAGGGCGCGCACCTGCTCGTCCTCCTCGACCGCCGCGCCCGCCTTGCGGGTGGCGCCGAACGCGGCCAGGCGCGCGTGATGGAGCTCGAGCTCGGTGCGGGCCCGCGCGAAGAACTCGGTGTCGCGCGGGACGGCGCCGGGCCAGCCGCCCTCGATGTAGGTCACGCCGAGCTCGTCGAGCAGGCGTGCGACGGCGAGCTTGTCGGCGACCGAGAGCGTCAGGCCCTCCTGCTGGGAGCCGTCGCGCAGCGTCGTGTCGTAGAGGTGGAAGGAGTCGATGGGCGGGGGCGGATGCGGGGCGGACATCCTGGGCCTCCTCAGACGAGCCTGGTCAGCCAGCCGTGGCGGTCCTCGGCCCGGCCGTACTGGATGTCGGTGAGCTCCTTGCGCAGGGCGAGGGTGTGCTCGCCCGAGCCGCCTCCGCCGACCGGCCAGGAGCCGTCCTTGGAGCGGAACTCCCCGATCGGGGTGATGACGGCGGCGGTGCCGCACGCGAACATCTCGACGATGTCGCCCGAGGTCACCTGGTCGAGCACGCTCGACATGTCGAGGCGCTCCTCGGCGGGGGCGAGGCCGCGGTCCGCGGCGAGCTGCAGGATCGAGTCGCGCGTGACGCCGGGCAGGATCGAGCCCGACAGCTCGGGGGTGACGATCCGCCCGTCGGCCGTGATCGCGAAGACGTTCATGCCCGACAGCTCGTCGATCCGGGTGTGGGTCTCGGAGTCGAGGAACAGGACCTCGTCGGCGCCGTGCTCGGCGGCCTCCTTCTTGCCCAGCAGCGAGGAGGCGTAGTTGCCGCCGCACTTGGCGGCGCCCGTGCCGCCCGCGCCGGCGCGGGCGTAGGTGTCGGAGATCCACACCACGAGCGGCTCGACGCCGCGCGGGAAGTAGTCGCCCGCGGGCGAGGCGATCACGTAGTAGTCGACGGTGTGGGAGGCGCGCACGCCCAGGAAGGACTCCGAGGCGAACATGAACGGGCGCAGGTACAGGGAGTGCTCGGCGCTCGGGTCGACCGCGGGGACCCACGGCTCGTCGGCCGCGGTCACGGTGCGCAGGGAGGCGAGGAAGTCCTCGGTGGGCAGCTCGGGCAGGGCAAGGCGACGGGCCGAGGCCTGCATGCGCTCGGCGTTCTTCTCGGGGCGGAAGGTCCACACCGAGCCGTCCTCGTGGCGGAAGGCCTTGAGGCCCTCGAAGATCTCCTGCGCGTAGTGGAAGACGGCCGTGGCGGGGTCGAGGCTGAGCGGGCCGTAGGGCACGAGCTCGTCGCCGCCCCAGCCGCCCTCGGCGTTCCAGCGGGCGTGCGCCATGAAGTCGGCGAAGTGCTGGCCGAAGCCGGGTGCGGCGAGGATGGCGGCGCGCTCGTCGTCCGTGGCACGGCGGGTGGCATCAGCCTGAGGGAACGAGAGCGGGGACACCGTGAACCTCCGGGGGTGTGACGTGGATGGGGTGAAGACTACGCGGCGCTCAGGCGCCGCGGACGGCCTCGGCGAGGTCGGTGCCGATCTGGGCCGTCGAGCGGGCGGGGCGTCCCGCGCGGCTCGCGAGATCCTGCTCGACGGCGCGGCGCACACGCTCGGCGGCGTCGGCCCGGCCGATGTGGTCGAGCAGCAGCGCGACGGAGAGCACGGTCGCGGTCGGGTCGGCGAGGCCCTGCCCGGCGATGTCGGGCGCGGAGCCGTGGACCGGCTCGAACATGGACGGGAAGGCGCCGGTGGGGTTGATGTTGCCGCTCGCCGCGAGCCCGATGCCGCCGCCGATCGCGCCGGCCAGGTCGGTCAGGATGTCGCCGAACAGGTTGTCGGTGACGATCACGTCGAAGCGCGACGGATCCGTCACGAGGTAGATGGTCGCGGCGTCGACGTGGGCGTAGTCGACGCTCACCTGGGGGTACTCGGCCCCGACCTGCTCGACGATGCGGCGCCACAGGTGCCCGGCGTGCACGAGCACGTTGTGCTTGTGCACGAGCGTCAGGTGCCCGCGGCGGGCGGCGGCCTGGTCGAAGGCGTAGCGGACCACACGCTCGACGCCGAGGGCGGTGTTGAGGCTGACCTCGGTCGCGACCTCGTCCTTCGTGCCCTCGCGTAGGGTGCCGCCGTTGCCGACGTACGGGCCCTCGGTGCCCTCGCGGACCACCAGGAAGTCGACCTGGCCCGGGTCCTGGAGGGGCGTGGAGACCCCCGTGAACAGGCGGGTGGGACGCAGGTTGACGTACTGGTCGAAGGCGAAGCGCAGGCGCAGCAGCATGCCCCGCTCGAGCACGCCGGAGGGCACGTCGGGGTCGCCGACGGCGCCCAGCAGGATCGCGTCGTGCTCGGCGAGACGCTCGAGGTCCTCGTCGGTCAGGGTCTCGCCCGTGCGGTGCCAGCGCCCCGCGCCGAGGTCGAAGGGGGTGGTCTCGACGGTGACGTCGCTGCCCTCGAGCGCGGCGGCCAGGACCCGCAGGCCCTCGGGGACGACCTCGTGGCCGATGCCGTCGCCCTCGATGACGGCCAGCTTCAGGGTGCTCATGTGCTTCAGGGTTCCTCTGTGTTCGCGGAGATGGGGGGTGGTCGCGGTCGCGGCCGCGGTCAGTAGACGAGGTCGACGCTCTGGCAGCGGGTCGCCCCGATCTGCTCGCCGATGTCCTCGGCGATCTGCTGGTCGACGCTCTGGTCGAGGTTCAGGATCACGAGCGCCTCGGAGCCCGTGCCCGCCTCGCGGGAGACGACCATGCCCGCGATGTTGATGCCGGCCTCGCCGAGCAGGCCGCCGTAGCGGCCGATCAGGCCGGGACGGTCCTCGTAGCGGATGAACATGAGGTGGTCGGACAGGGGCGTGTCGACCTCGTGACCGCCCACCTCGACGAGCTTGTGCTCCTGGGAGACCCCGGACAGGGTGCCCGAGACCGACACCACGGAGCCGTCGCGCAGGGTGCCGCGCACCTGGACCACGTTGCGGAAGCGGTCGGGGTCCTCCGCGGTCACGAGGTCCACGCGGATGCCGCGCTCCTCGGCGAGCACGGGCGCGTTGACGTAGCTGACCTGCTCGGTGACGATCGGGCGGAAGATGCCGCGCAGCGCCGAGAGCTTGATCGCGGTGACGTCGCGCGAGGCGATCTCGCCGCGCACGACGATCTCGAGCAGCTCGGGCGCCTCGGCGGCGAGCGCCGTGAACACCTGGCCGAGCCGGTCGGCCAGGGCGATCCCGGGCCGCACGTCCTCGTCGATCGCACCGCCGGCGACGTTGACCGCGTCGGGCACGAGCTCGCCCGCGAGCGCGAGGCGCACGGAGCGGGCCACGGCCACGCCCGCCTTCTCCTGGGCCTCCACGGTCGAGGCACCCAGGTGGGGCGTGAGGGTCACGGTCGGCAGCTCGAGCAGCCGGGCCGCGGTCTCGGAGGCCGTGGGGGGCTCGGAGGAGTAGACGTCGAGGGCGGCGCCCGCGATCCGGCCCTCGGCGAGGGCCCGGTACAGGGCCTCCTCGTCGATGAGGCCCCCGCGCGCGGCGTTGACGACGTGGAGGCCGGGCTTGGCGAGGGCGAGCTCAGCCTCGCCGATGAGGCCGACGGTCTCCGGGGTCCTGGGCATGTGCACGGTCACGACGTCGGCCGTGCTCATGAGCTCCTCGAGGTCGACCACGCGCGCGCCCAGCTCGGCGGCGCGCGCCTGGGAGACGTAGGGGTCGTAGGCGAGCAGGTGCACGCCGAAGGGGCGCAGGCGCTCGGCGACGAGCTGGCCGATGCGGCCGAAGCCGACGACGCCGACCGTCTTGTCGAGCAGCTCGGTGCCCGTGAGCTGCTTGCGCTCCCAGCGTCCGGCCTTGACGGAGGCGTCGGCCCGGCCCAGGTGGCGCAGGCTCGCCAGGATGAGGGCCACCGCGAGCTCGGCCGCCGAGGTGATGTTGGAGGTCGGGGCGTTGATGACCATCGCGCCGGCGGTGGTCGCGGCGGGCACGTCGACGTTGTCGAGGCCCACGCCGGCGCGCGCGACGACCGTGAGGTGGGGCGCCGCGGCGAACACCTCGGCGTCGACCGTGGTGGCGGAGCGGACGAGCAGGGCATCGGCCTCGGCGACTGCGGCCAGGAGGGCCGCACGGTCGGTGCCGTCGACCTGGCGCACCTCGACGTCGGGGCCGAGGACCTCGACGGTGGCGGGCGAGAGCTCTTCGGCGATGAGCACGACGGGACGCGGCACGATCTGACCTCCGGGGGTGGGTTGGACGATGGGGCTGAGCCTAGTGGGGTGTCCGCGATGCGGTCACAGGGGTCACCATGCAAGATGCACGGCGGGGTGCTGCTGGGCGGGACGGGCGAGGCCGGCCGCGCTCGGATCGCGAGCGGCGACCGGCCTCGAGAGGGCCGGTGCGGATCAGCGCGCGGCGGAGCCCTCGGTGTAGTCCGCGTCGACGTTCTCCTTGTTCCAGGAGAACATCTTGCGCAGCTCCTTGCCGACGCCCTCGATCGGGTGACCGGCCTCGGTCTCGCGCAGCTGGGTGAACTCGGCCGCGCCCTTGTCCTGGTCGTCGATGAAGCGCTGGGCGAAGGTGCCGTCCTGGATGTCGGACAGCACCGCCTTCATGCTCTCCTTGACGTGGTCGTCGACGACGCGGGGGCCCGAGACGTAGTCGCCGTACTCGGCGGTGTCCGAGATCGACCAGCGCTGCTTGGAGATGCCGCCCTCGATCATGAGGTCGACGATGAGCTTGAGCTCGTGGAGCACCTCGAAGTAGGCGATCTCCGGCTGGTAGCCGGCCTCGGTGAGGGTCTCGAAGCCCGCCTGCACGAGGTGGCTCATGCCGCCGCACAGCACGGCCTGCTCGCCGAACAGGTCGGTCTCGGTCTCCTCGGTGAAGGTGGTGCGGATGCCGCCGGCGCGCAGGCCGCCGATGCCCTTGGCGTAGGACAGCGCGAGCGGCCAGGCCTCGCCCGTCGCGTCCTGCTCGACGGCGACGATGACCGGGACGCCGCGGCCCGCGACGTACTCGCGGCGCACGGTGTGGCCGGGGCCCTTGGGGGCGACCATGCACACGTCGACGCCCTCGGGGGCCTCGACGTAGCCGAAGCGGACGTTGAAGCCGTGCGCGAAGAAGAGGGCGTTGCCGGCCTCGAGGTTGTCGCGGATCTCCTCGGCGTACAGCGTGCGCTGGTGCTGATCGGGCGCGAGGATCATGACGACGTCGGCCCACGCGGAGACCTCGGCCGGGGTGCCGACCGTGAGGCCCTGCTCCTCGGCCTTCTCGCGGGAGCCCGAGCCCTCGCGCAGGCCGACGCGGACCTCGACGCCCGAGTCGCGCAGGTTCAGCGCGTGGGCGTGGCCCTGCGAGCCGAAGCCGATGACGGCGACCTTCTTGGACTGGATGAGCGAGAGGTCGGCGTCGTCGTCGTAGAACATGTCAGCCACGAGATGTGCTCCTTCATAGGGGTGAGGCGGTGCAGTCGGTTCGGTGACGGACTCATGGTAGCCCGCCACCGTCTTGCGTTCTGAGAGGCGCGCCCGAATAGTGGGACGACTCTCGGGGTGGGAGCCGTCAGGACAGCAGCGTGCGGTCGGTGATCGACCGGCCTCCGCGCGAGATGGCGACGGCTCCCGACTTGACGATCTCCCGGATGCCGAAGGGCTCGAGCATGCCCAGCAGGGCGCGCAGCTTGTCCTCGGCGCCGGTGGCCTCGATGGTCACCGCGTCGGAGGAGGCGTCGACCACCTTGGCGCGGAACATCTGGACGATCTCCAGCACGGAGGTGCGCGTGGAGCTGTCGGCCTTGACCTTGACCAGCACGAGCTCGCGCACGACGGTCTGGCGCGGCTCGAGCTGGACGATCTTGAGGACGTTGACGAGCTTGTTGAGCTGCTTGGTGATCTGCTCGAGCGGCTGCTCGTCGACGTCGACCGCGACGGTGATGCGGGAGATCTCGGGGTGCTCGGTGGGGCCCACGGCGAGGGAGGAGATGTTGTACCCGCGCCGTGCGAACAGCGCCGCGACGCGGGTCAGCACGCCGGGCTTGTTCTCGACCAGCACCGAGAGGGTGTGGGTGTTGGGAAGCATGGACTTGGTGGTGGTGCTCGCGTTCTGCATGGCTCAGATGTCCCTCTCCCACTCGGGCGTCATGCCCTGGGCGATCTGGATCTCGTCGTTGGAGACGCCGGCGGGCACCATCGGCCACACCATCGCGTCGGCGCTCACGGTGAAGTCCACGACCACGGGGCGGTCGTCGATCTGCATCGCCTTCTCGATCGTCGCGTCGATGTCCTCGTCGCGCTCGCAGCGCAGTCCGGCGCAGCCGTAGGCGTCGGCGAGCTTGACGAAGTCGGGGATGCGGCGCGTCCCGTGACCGGTGTTGAGGTCGGTGTGGGAGTAGCGCTGGTCGTAGAACAGGTTCTGCCACTGGCGGACCATGCCCAGGCTCGAGTTGTTGATGATCGCGACCTTGATCGGGATCTCGTTGATGACGCAGGTCGCGAGCTCCTGGTTGGTCATCTGGAAGCAGCCGTCGCCGTCGATGGCCCACACGGTGCGGTCGGGCATGCCGACCTTCGCGCCCATCGCGGCGGGCACCGAGTAGCCCATCGTGCCCAGCCCTCCGGAGTTGATCCAGGTGTTGGGGTGCTCGTAGCCGATGAACTGGGCCGACCACATCTGGTGCTGGCCCACGCCCGAGACGAAGATCGACTCCGGTCCGGAGATCTGGCCGAGGCGCTGGATCACCTTCTGCGGGGCGGTGTGGCCGTCGGCGGTCTCGGTCCAGCCCATCGGATAGGTGGTCCGGAGGTTGTCGAGCGTGGCCCACCACGACTCGTAGTCGCGCTCGTCGTGCTCGGCCAGACGCTCGCGCAGCTCGACGGTCAGCGCGGTCGCGATGTCCCGGGCCTCGCCCACGATCGGCACGTCCGCCTCGCGATTCTTGGAGATCTCGGCGGGGTCGACGTCCGCGTGGACCACGGTCGCGTTCGGCGCGAAGGAGTCGAGGCGACCCGTCACGCGGTCGTCGAAGCGGGCGCCGATCGCGATGATGAGATCGGCGCGCTGGAGGGCCGAGACCGCCGCGACCGAGCCGTGCATGCCGGGCATGCCCAGCTGCGCGGGATGGGAGTCCGGCAGCGCGCCGCGGGCCATCAGGGTGGTCACGAAGGGCGCGCCCGAGAGGTCGACGAGCTGGCGCACCTCGCGCGAGGCGCCGCCGCGGATCACGCCGCCGCCGATCAGGAAGACGGGCCGCTTGGCGTGGACCAACAGGTTCACGGCCTCGCGCACCTGCTTGTGGTGCGGACGCGGCGCGGGACGGTAGCCCGGCAGGTCCAGCCCCTCGGGCCACTCGAACGTCGTCTCGGCCTGCTGGGCGTCCTTGGTGACGTCCACGAGGACGGCGCCGGGACGGCCGGTCGAGGCGATGTGGAAGGCCTGCTTGATCGTGCGCGGGATCTGCGCCGGGTCGGTCACCAGGAAGTTGTGCTTGGTCACCGGCATCGTCATCCCGACGATGTCCGCCTCCTGGAAGGCGTCGGTGCCGATGAAGGAGGAGCCGACCTGGCCCGTGATCGCGACCATCGGGATCGAGTCCATCTGGGCGTCCGCGATCGCGGTGATCAGGTTCGTCGCGCCCGGGCCGGAGGTCGCCATGCACACGCCGACCTTGCCGGTCGCATGCGCGTAGCCGCTCGCGGCGTGGCCCGCCCCCTGCTCGTGGCGCACGAGGATGTGCCGCAGGTGCTGGGCGTCCATGAGCGGGTCGTAGGTGGGGAGGATCGCCCCGCCGGGAAGGCCGAAGACGACGTCCGCCCCGGCATGCTCGAGGGATTGGATCAGCGACTGTGCGCCGGTGACGCGTGGTGCGGCCATCGGAACTCCTGGGGTCGTCGGGTCGGGAGGTCGGTGTGTCGATCGAGAGCGGGCACGAAAAAACCCCTCGGCCGGAGGGCTCTCGAGGGGTGCGCGGAAGACGTCTCGTAGGGACGAACGGGCGTCAGCCGCGCTCGGTAACTACGAGGAGGATCATCTGCATGCCGGTCATGTTAGCGACCCCCCCGCCCCGCTCCCACCATGTCCACGATGCGGGACGGCATCCCGTCCCGCGCGACGCGGGCGGCGGCGAGGGGACGACAGGCCCGTTCGGACCGAAGGTCCTGCGTGAAACGGTGTCTCTCTCCTAGGCTCACAGAGCAGGTTCGCCCCCACACCCGAAGGTTCGTGATCGCCCCATGAGCTCCCCCGACACCACCGCGCCCGTCGACGCGTCGCCTCTCATCAGCTCCGCGACGCCCGCGCCCGACCTGACCGACGCCCGCATCCTCGTCGCCGGCGGCGGCATGACCGGGCACCGTTTCGCCGCCCGGCTGCGCGCCCAGGACCCCGACGGCTCCTGGCGCCTCACCGTGATCGGGGAGGAGCCCGAGCAGCCGTATGACCGCGTGCACCTGTCCAACTGGTTCACGCGCCACGACGCGAGCATGCTCGCGCTCGACCCCTCCGTGTGGGACGACCCGCGGATCACGCTCGTCGCGGGCGACAAGGTCGAGGCCGTCGACCGTGCCGCGCAGACCGTGACGACCGCGTCAGGCACCGTGCACCGCTACGACCGGCTCGTGCTTGCGACCGGCTCGTGGGCCTGGGCGCCGCGCGCCGAGGGCAAGGACCTGCCCGGTTCGTTCAGCTACCGCACCGTCGAGGACGTCGAGCGCCTGGCCGAGTGGGTCGCCACCCGTGGCGCGGCCCTGGGACGCCCCCTGCGGGGCATGGTCGTCGGCGGCGGCGTGCTCGGCCTCGAGGCCGCCGCGGCCCTGAAGAACATGGACGTCGACACCACCGTGGTCGAGTTCGCCGACCGCCTCATGAGCGTCCAGCTCGACCAGGGCGGCGGCGAGATGCTGCGCCTGCTCATCGAGGATCTCGGGATCCACGCGCGCACCGGGGTGGGCGCCACCCGCTTCACGCCCGCGGGCGACGGCGCGATGGGCACCGCGTACCTCTCCGACGAGACCGAGCTGCCCGTGGACGTCGTGGTCTTCTCGACCGGAATCCGCCCGCGCGACCGCGTGGCCCGCGAGGCCGGCCTCGCGATCGGCGAGCGCGGCGGCGTGATCGTCGGCGACACCTGCCAGACCTCCGACCCCGCGATCTGGGCCATCGGCGAGTGCGCGTCCTTCAACGGCGTGTGCGCGGGTCTGATCGCCCCCGGCAACGACATGGCCGACGTCGTCGTCGACCGCTTCCTGGGCGGCGACCGCACGCATCACCGCGCCGACGACGGCACCAAGCTCAAGGGCGTGGGCGTCGATGCCGCCGCCTTCGGGGACGTCAACGCCGTGAGCCCCGACGCGCTCGAGGTCTCGTTCGTCGACCCCGTCAACCGCAAGTACCGCAAGCTCGTCATGTCCGACGACGCCAAGCGCCTGCTGGGCGGCGTGTTCGTGGGCGACATCGAGCTGTACTCCCAGCTGCGCCCGCTGATCGGCCGCGAGCTCGGCGCCGACCCTTCGGCCGTGATCGCCCCCGAGGGCACCGCGATGGCCGACACCGCGCTGCCCGACGACGCCGTGGTGTGCTCGTGCAACAACGTCGACGCGGGCACGATCCGCAATGCCGTCACCGAGCACGAGTGCCACACCGTGGGCGCGATCAAGGAGTGCACGAAGGCGGGGACGGTGTGCGGCTCGTGCGTGCCGACCCTCACCAAGATCCTCAACCAGGAGCTCGAGAAGAGCGGCATCACCGTCTCCCATGCCCTGTGCGAGCATTTCGCGCAGTCCCGCGCCGAGCTGTTCAAGCTCGTCGAGGAGGGCGGCCAGGAGACCTTCACGGAGGTCGTCACTGCCTTCGGCACCGGTCGCGGCTGCGCGGTGTGCCGCCCGACGGTCGCGTCGATCCTCTCGACGCTCGGCGCGATCACCGGGCGCCGCCACAACCCGGTGGGCCGCCAGCTCGGCTCCCTGCAGGACACCAACGACTTCGTGATGGCGAACATCCAGCGGGACGGCACCTACTCGGTGATCCCCGCGATGCCCGCCGGCGAGGTCACGCCCGAGGGCCTCATGGTCATCGCGCAGGTCGCCCAGGACTACGGTCTGTACGTCAAGCTCAACGGCGCCCAGCGCGTCGGCCTGTTCGGCGCGCGCCTCGAGCAGCTCCCGGAGATCTGGAAGCGCCTCGTGGACGCGGGCTTCCAGTCCGGACACGCGTACGGCAAGTCGCTGCGCATGGTCAAGGCGTGCCTGGGCACCAACTGGTGCCGCTTCGGCGTGCAGGACTCGACCACGATGGCGGTGAACCTCGAGAAGCGCTACCGCGGTCTGCGCTCGCCTCACAAGATCAAGATCTCGGTGTCGGGGTGCGCCCGCGAGTGCGCGGAGGCCCAGGCCAAGGACGTCGGCGTGATCGCGACCAACCGCGGCTGGAACCTGTACGTCGGCGGCAACGGCGGTGCCCAGCCCGCGCACGGCAAGCTGCTCGCCGAGGACCTCGACGACGCGACCCTGCGGCGCTGCATCGACCGCTTCCTCATGCTCTACGTCCGCGAGGCCGACAAGCTCCAGCGCACCGCGCGCTGGGTCGAGGAGTACCGGGGCGGCATCGAGGAGCTGCGGCGCGTGATCGTCGACGACACGCTCGGCATCGGCGAGCAGCTCGAGGAGTCCATGCAGCGCCACGTCGACTCGTACGTGGACGAGTGGGCGGAGGCCGTGAACGACCCGGAGCGCGCGGCGAAGTTCGTCTCGTTCGTCAACGCCCCGCGCGAGACCGACGACGAGCTGCGCTACGTCCCCGAGCGCGGACAGGCCCGCCCGGCGACCGCCGAGGACTTCGTCACGTACGGCTCGCTCCTCGAGGCGCGCGAGCACGGCGACGAGCACGAGGACCCGGTCCCCGCGTTCGCCCAGCAGCCGTGACCGGCGGCGCCACCCCCACGAGCCCCACGAGACGAGAGACGACGAGCCATGAATGCCCTGACTGATCGGTCGATGATCGAGATCTGCCCCCTCGCGGCCCTGAGCGTCGAGCGCGGCGCTGCGGCGCTGCTGCCCGACGACACGCAGATCGGCGTGTTCCTGCTGGACGACGGGAGCGTGCACGCGATCCAGCAGCACGACCCGTACTCGGGAGCCAACATCCTGTCCCGCGGCCTCGTCGGCACGCACGTCGTGCCGGGCGGGACACCCGAGGAGTCCGTCGTCGTCCCCACGATCGCCTCGCCCATGTACAAGCAGGTGTGGAACCTGGACACCGGCGAGGTGATCGACGCCGGTGGCGGCGAGAAGAAGCAGATCGACGTGTTCGACGCGGAGGTGCGCGACGGGGTGCTGTTCGTCGCGTCCTCGCCGCGGCCGCGCGCCGACGCCCGATGACGGACGTCGAGGACGGGCGAGACGACCCGCTCGCGGTCGAGGCGCTCTCCCCCGTGCGGCTCGAGCCGGGGTCCGTCGCCCTCGTCGGCGGCGGCCCCGGGGCCTTCGACCTGCTGACGGTCCGCGGCCTCGCGCTGCTGCGCCAGGCCGACGTCGTCGTGGTCGACCGGCTCGGGCCCGCGGGTCTCGTCGAGCTGCTCGGCGCGGGCGTCGAGGTGATCGGCGTGGGCAAGACCCCCGGCGGCCGTTCGATGCGCCAGGCCGACATCGAACGGGTACTCGTCGAGCAGGCGCACGCCGGCAAGCGGGTCGTGCGTCTCAAGGGCGGCGATCCGTTCGTGCTGGGCCGCGGCGGTGAGGAGGTCCTCGCGTGCCGCGCCGCGGGCGTGCCCGTGCAGGTGGTGCCCGGAGTGACCTCCTCGATCGCCGGACCCGCGGCCGCCGACGTCCCCGTGACCCACCGCGGCGCCGCTGTGGCGCTCCACGTCGTCAACGCCCACGGCGACCTGGGGCCCGCGGACCTCGCGGCGCTGCGGGACCCGGGCACCACGACCGTGCTCATGATGGGCGTCGAGTGGCTCCCGCGCCTCGTGTCGCAGGTGCTGCTCAACGGCATCGATCCGGCGACCCCCGTCGCGGTCGTGCAGAGCGCGACCACGCCGCAGCAGCGCGCGGTGCGCGGCACGATCGGCACGATCGAGCGGGTCGTGGCGGACGAGGGCATCGGCTTCCCCTCGGTCATCGTGGTGGGGCGCACCGCGGCAGAGGGCTTCCTCTCCCCGCCCGAGCCGGCCGGCGAGATCCACGGGTCGGGCCGCGAGGCGCTCCCCGACGGCGCGCCGAGGCCCGTTCCCGCGCACGACGGCGCGCCCGTGCTCATCGGCTGCGCGCACGGCACCCGGAGCCGTGCAGGCCGTGACGTGATCCGCGCGATCCTGACGCGGGTCCAGCACCAGCTGGGCTCGACCGCCGTCCGCGAGGCGTACGTCGACGTGCAGGACCCTGATGTCGCCACGGTGGTCGACGCGGTCGCCGCGCGCTCGGCGGACGATCGACGCACGCGCCCCGAGAACGCTCCCGACGCGGTGGTCGTGCCGCTGCTGCTGTCGACGGGCTACCACGTGGCCTGGGACATCGCGCACGCCGTCGAGGGTCATGCGGCGCTCGCCGCCCCTCCCCTGGGCCCCGACCCCCGCCTGGCCGACGTCATGGCCGAGCGTCTCGAGGAGTGCGGGCTCGGCGAGCACGACGCGGTCGTGATGGCGGTCGCGGGCACGCGCGACCGCGCGGGGCAGGAGATGGCGGCGCGCATGCGCGAGCTGCTCGCCGCGCGGCTCGGGCGCCCCGTGGCCCTCGGCTTCGTCGCGGCCGCCGAGCCGAGCGTGGGTGCCGCCGTCGCGGCGCTGCGCGAGCAGGACCCGGGCCGCCGCGTCGTGGTGGCCAGCTATCTGCTCGTGCCGGGATATTTCCAGCGTGTCCTGGCCGATGCCGGGGCGGATCTGGTCGCCGAGCCGCTCGGCGACCACCCGCTCATCGCGGACATCGTCGCCGAGCGTTTCGCCTCTGCCGTCGGCGCCTGAGCACGGCGCCGACGGCGGCGGACATCCGGCGGCCGTCCGCGCCATGAGACCGTGGGGCGCACACGGAGCAGAGGGAGCACGGACGGTGAACACGCAGGAGCTCACGCGCCGCACCGGGGCGGCGCTCCTCCTGGTCGCCCTCGTGATCTTCGCGGGGGCCTCGCTCTGGGCGCTGGCGGCCCCGGGTGTCCAGTACGCGTGGCCGCTCACCATGATCAGCGATCTCGGAGCCCGCGGCTGCTTCACGGCCGACGGCAGATGGATCTGCTCGCCTCGTGCCGCGGCCTTCAACGCGGGACTGCTCGGGTCGGGCCTGTCGCTCGTGGGCGCGGCCACGGCACTGCGAGCCGCACGGCACCCCGCCCCGCGGGGTGCCGTTCTGAGTGCGGGGCTCGGCCTGGTCCTGCTGGGCCTCTCCCCCTCCGACACGGCGCACGGGCTGCACATGGCCGGCGCGGTCCTCGCCCTGCCGGTCGCCTCGGCGCTCCTCGTGGTCAGCGCGGTGTGCGAGGTCCGGCGGGCCGATCTGCCCCGGACCGGGTCGCGTTCCCCCGGCGCCGTGGCGGCGCCCGCCGTCCGCGGGGCGCTCGGGACGGTGGCGCTCGTGTGCACCTCCGCGCATCTGCTCCCCCAGGCCCGCTTCCATGGCGCGGCGGAGATGGTCTCGCTGGTCGCGCTGTTCCTCGCGCTTCTGCTCGAGGCGTGCACGCTGCTCCGCGCGGCGCCTGCACCTCGACGCTGCGACGGCTCAGCCGCCGAGATGACGCAAGCTCGGCCACACCGCCGCCCAGCCGCCCCGCGGACCGGAGCAGCTGACCATCGGTGAGCCCGCGACCCCGAAGGGATCGCTCGCTCCCCGCGTGAGAGCGCCCGCGTCGGTGCAGGACGCGAAGTGGTCGCGCTGCGCGACCGCTCGGTCACCGACCAGCAGCACCTCGCCGGCGGCCGGAGGTCCCATCTGCCACAGGGCGTTGTGCCCCGAGGCGACGTCGATGCCGCCGGCCCCCGACGGCGGACGGTAGAAGTCGACGGCTCCGGCCAGCGCATAGCTGTCGGTGACCACGGCGGACTCGGGGCTCGCGCGCGCTCGGTCGACCTGGGCGACGTACGCCGGCCAGTCGACCTGGTCGCGGGCCACCGGGTTGATCGCGGAGACGGCCGCGTACACGGGCGAGGGCACCGGGAGCACCGGCAGCGCCAGGACCGCCGCGATCGCCGCGTTCGCGGCGAGGACGGCGGGAGCCCGCCTCCACGCGAGCGAGGTCGTGCGGCTGATCGGCCCCCACCCCAGGGACAGGGCGGTCAGGAACAGGCCGACGGCGTAGTAGGGCTGGGCCGGAGCGACGAGGTTCCACAGCACGAGGACCACGCCCGCGGGCAGGAGCATGCCCACGCGGGATCCGTCGTGCGCCGACCAGGCCAGGCCGCGTCCCCAGACCCCCACGAGCGGCGGCCCGACGAAGGCCACCAGCAGCGGGAGGACCAGGGCACGGTTCAGCGTCCCGTGCAGGGCGATGAGGTCCCCGGAGACCTGCCGCATGGGCCACCCGTGGAGCGCCTGCGCCATCACCTGGGGAGCCCCGATCACGACGGCGAGAGCGGCGCCGAGCGCGGCCTGGCGCGAGAACAGCAGGTCCCGTCGAACGACCAGGAGCGAGAGGGCCAGCGCGCCGACGAGCGGGAGGATCAGGAGCTTGTTCCAGCATGCCGCACCAGCGATGACCCCGGCCCAGACCAGTCCGCGCCGATCCCCGCGATCAGCGAGGACCACCATCAGCACGACCGCCTGCCATGCCAGCAGGTCGAGGGTGCCGGTGAGGAAGACGTGTCCCATGATCAGCGGATAGACCGTCGTGGCATGAGCCCACGCCGCGACGGTCTGGACCCGTCGGCCGTACCCCAGCACGGACGGGAACCGGGCCGCGAGCAGGGCCCCGGCGGCGGCGGTACAGGCGGCGGGTGCACGCTGGACCCACAGGGCGTCGTCGATCGTCGTCATGAGATGGGTGAGCCACACCGTCAGCGGGGGCTGGTCCTCGTACCACCATGCGAGGGGAAGCATGCGGAAGTAGAGCTCGTCGCCGTGCGGGCCGTACCGATCCCCCAGCACGAGCAGGACGGCAAGGACGGTGAGAGCGGCCACCGTACCAGCGGGGAGCCGCCCGGCACGGCGCCGGATCGCTCCGAGAACTCTCCCGCCGCCGGCCGTACGCTCCGGGCCGGACGGCGCGGGCGTGGTCACCCGCTTCGTCCACGCGTCGACCGCGGGCCCCCGGTGCGTCGTTCCGGCCGCTCGACGGCGTCGACGAGGACGCGCACGGCCTCGCCGGTTCCGTCCTCCGACCGCACCCGCCGTCCCAGCTCGGCGGCGCGTCGGCGCATCTCCGGCCTCAGCCCGGTCTCGATCCTGCGCGCCAGGCGTTCACCGGTCAGCATGCCGCGCGGGAGCATGGGCGGAGCGACGCCGACCGTGCGGAGGCGATGGCCCCAGTAGAACTGGTCGGCGAGGTGAGGGACGACCACCGAGGGGATCCCCGCCCGCGCCACCGCACCGGTCGTTCCCGAGCCTCCGTGGTGGACGGCGAGATCGACGCGGGCGAAGAGCGCGGCGTGAGGCTCCTCGCCGATGCCGAGGACGGTGCCGTCGTCGAACCCCTCCGCTCCCGCCAGCTGGACGAGGGCGCGGACGCCGACGCGCTCGGCTGCCCACGACACGACGGTCAGCACGCGCTCGAGATCGTCCTGAGGCATCGACCCGAAGGTCATCGAGACCCAGGGCGAGGTGGTGGTCGACACGGGCCCGAGGCCGGAGCTCGGCGACGTCACCGACTCCGGCCACCACCATCCGGTCGCGCACCCCTCGATGCGCGAGGCCGGCAGGACCGCGGGGCTGACGGCCAGGAGAGTGCCGTGCGTGGCGGTCGAGAGACCGACGGGATGGTGGGGGTGCAGGCGCAGCCGGCCCCTCGTCCACCCTCCGTCGAAACCGCCGAAGTACCTCTCGACCCTGCGCAGCGCGCCGCGCATCCCTCGTCGGAGGGGGCTGGGGAGCAGCCAGCTGAACGGGAGCAGAGGCATGGGGCCCCCCAGGCTCCTGTTCTCCGGCCACATGTGGGCACGGATCACGGGCACTCGTCGGGACAGGGCGGCATCGACCGGGGCGAGCGCGAAGGTCGAGGCGACGAGGACGTCCGCGTCCTCGAGGGCATCGGAGGTCGGCTCGAAGAAGGACGAGAGGAAGTCGGCGAACTCGCCGCGCGTTCGGTTCACGGCACGGAGGTCGCCACGCCGCAGGGCCTCGGCGGCGGGACCGGCGAGAAGCCGCTGCGGGTCGCTGTCCACGGGGACGAGAGGCACACCGCGGGGCACGCACGCCGCGAGCGTCGCATGCGTCACCAGGTGCGCGTCATGGCCGGTCTCCTGCAGCCGAGCCGCCAGGGCTCCGAACGGGGCGACATCTCCTCGGCTTCCCACCGCCGCGAGCACGACTCTCATCGGCCACCCCGCACGGACCGACCCGATCGTGATCGCCGTCGAGTCGCCCTGCGCATCGCACCACCCTATCGGGGCGCCCCGCCGGTCACGGCGGACGCGGCGACGGCGGCAGCGCTGCCGACGGTGAGAGCGACCGTCAGTCGAGCGGGCGGCGGGTCGCCCCGTAGGTGGCCGACCGCACGAGGTGCGCGTACACCTTGAGCGCTTGTGACACCTGACGCTCACGGTGCTCGGGGCGCCACGGCAGCGGG
Source organism: Brachybacterium huguangmaarense (assembly GCF_025725725.1). NCBI lineage: Bacteria > Bacillati > Actinomycetota > Actinomycetes > Micrococcales > Dermabacteraceae > Brachybacterium > Brachybacterium huguangmaarense. The sequence continues at coordinate 2,264,954 of NZ_CP107020.1, read as the reverse complement.
CCCTTCGCGGCCCGCCGACGCTCGATCTCCTCGTCGGGCACGTCGAGCTGGAGCAGGCGCTGGTCGACGTCGAGGACGATCCTGTCGTCGTCCTCGATGAGGCCGATCAGGCCGCCCTCGGCGGCCTCGGGCGAGATGTGCCCGATCGAGACGCCCGAGGTGCCGCCCGAGAAGCGGCCGTCGGTGATGAGCGCGCACGCCTTGCCGAGCCCGCGGCCCTTGAGGAACGAGGTCGGGTAGAGCATCTCCTGCATGCCCGGCCCGCCCTGGGGACCCTCGTAGCGGATGACCACGATGTGGCCCTCCTTGACGGTCTTGTCGAGGATCTTCTGGACGGCCTCCTCCTGGGAGTCGCACACGACGGCGCGGCCCTCGAAGTGGAACAGGTCCTCGGTGATGCCGGCCGTCTTGATGACGGCGCCGTCCTCGGCGAGGTTGCCCTTGAGCACGCACAGCCCGCCGTCCTTGGTGTAGGCGTGCGGGACGGCGCGGATGGCGCCGCCCTCGGCGTCGGTGTCGAGCTCCTCGTAGAGACTGGTCTGGGAGAAGGCGTGCGTCGTGCGCTGGCGGCCGGGGGCCGCGTGGAAGAAGGCCTCGGCCTCCTTCGTGGCGCTCCCGCCGCGCACGTCCCAGTCCGCGAGCCACGAGTGCAGGTCCGGCGAGTGCACGGCGTGGACCGAGTGGTCGAGCAGGCCGCCCCGGTCGAGCTCGCCCAGGATGGCG